>CAZEHL010000001.1:0-8163 GCA_964512155.1 uncultured Gammaproteobacteria bacterium
ATGGCCTCTTCTTTTGCGGAAAGATTCGGCAGTTATTCCAATCATTCCAATTATGCCAATTTTAATGATCTGGAAGTGTTTATGACCGAGGAGATGCAAGAATGGACAAAGGACCTGGTGGAAGAAAAGAGAAAAAAGAAGGCGTCCTCTGATGAATATTACGGCATAACAACCAAATCCGTATCCACTGACATTAAAGAATTCAATGAAGAAGAAGGGGTGGCCAAAGTGGTGGTATCCACCAAACGCAAGGAAAGCGAAGACCGGAGAGATAATTCCCGCAGTTATGATGAAAATTTAACTTTGGAATTTGTTAAACAGAATGAAATATGGAAAGTGGATGGAGCCTTTTGGGAGTAAGGAGACTATAAATGCATAAATTAGAACTCCGTTTTTTGTATTAATACGGATCAGTAAAATAGGGGCAACCCCGGGTTAAAGTCGATGTATTTTTTTAAGGCTTTGTTGGGCACATTAATTTGATAATATGTTTTTTTCTTATAATAAAAAAGATAAAAAAGATAATTTTTCAACAAAATTGTTCGTTTTTACTTCTTTAGCCTCTTTTCTTGTTTTGGGGGTTGTTTTAATGATCGTATCCGCATCTTTCTCCGAAAATAGAGCCGAAAAAGAAGCAAAGATCAACAAAAAGGATATTGAGAAGGAAAATTTTGTAAATAAAGATATGTCGGAAGGAGATCCCTTTATAACCAAAGTTCCCAAATTGGAGGATATGCTGGAAGGACCTGTTTTGGATAAAGGCGATCCTTCTTTGGGGACGAATAAAGCGGAAGTTGTTATAGTGGAATTTGCCGATTATGAATGTGAATCTTGCCGGTCCCACAAAGAAGATCTTAACAAATTAAGAAAACAATACCCCGATAAAGTTCGTTTGATTTGGAAGGATTATCCTATTTCGGATCCGGAATCTCCATCTTTTAGAGCCGCCGAAGCCGCTCGTTGCGCCGGGCTGCAGAATAAATTCTGGGATTATAACGATAGATTGTATAAAAAAAACGGTAATGAATTGGATAGGGACCTTTTTTTGCAAATAGCAAAAAAACTGGAAATGGACAAAAGATCTTTTGAAAATTGTTTGGATAACGGAAAGATGGAGGAATTGATTTTGGACAACATAAAAGAAGCCAATGCTTTGGGTATTACCGGCATCCCCTTTACCTACATTAATGATCAAGAAGTTATGGGTAAAATCAGTTATGAGGAGTTGGAAAGAATGGTCGAGATAGAAATGAAAGAATGATATATTTACATATATCTACTGTATATCATTAAATATGAGTCAGAAAATAAAACAAATTTACGAATGTAGTTATTGCGGCGCCCAATCCTTGAAATGGAGCGGGCGTTGTTTAGAGTGCGGAAATTGGGGAACGATGAAGTTGCAAAGTTACACCGACAAAGAAGAAAAAAAACAACAAGCGGAGCAAACCGCGCCGGCCGAGATATTCGAGCTAAAGAATATTAAACAAAAGGGTCCGGATAGAATGGAAACCGGCATCAAAGAAGTGGACAGGGTGCTCGGCGGAGGGGTGGTTCCCGGCTCTTTGATTCTTTTAAGCGGTGATCCGGGAATAGGTAAATCCACTTTAACCGCTCAAATAGGAGACGGCATATCTCGCCGCAACCAAAAAGAAATATTTTACATTAGCGGAGAAGAGTCGGCCGGCCAAGTAAAGCAAAGATTGGAAAGATTGGGTTGCGATCCGGCAAATATCAAGTTTATTAGCAATACCAATGTGGAAAAAATAATTTCTTCCCTAAAGGATAAAGAGCCGGCTTTTTTGATAATCGATTCCATTCAAACCCTTTACTCTTCAGATAATCCTTCGGAACCGGGAAGCGTTTCCCAGATCAGATGCCTGGCTTCTAAATTTATGGAGTTTGCCAAAGAGAATAACGCAGCGGTGATATTGATCGGGCATATAACCAAAGACGGTCAGCTGGCCGGTCCCAAAACTTTGGAGCATATCGTGGATACCGTGCTTTATCTGGAAAGCGAGGCCACCCAAAAGAGTTATTGCTTGTTAAGAGGCACAAAAAATAGATTCGGATCGGTTAATGAAGTAGGGGTGTTCGAGATGACCGGCAACGGTTTTCAAGAAATAGCCAATTCTTCTTCCATTTTTTTGGAAGACGGTAATGAAAATATTTCCGGTTCGGTCATCAGTTGCGTGATGGACGGCAGTAAATCTTTTTTTGTGGATGTTCAAGCATTGGTTACCAAGACCGTTTTCGGTTATCCGCAAAGAAAGTCTTCCGGGCTGGATGTGAACAGGTTGCAAGTACTTACTTCGGTGCTCACCAAAAGAACCAATTTTAATTTGGTGAACCAAGATATTGTTTTGAATATAGTGGGAGGGATGAAAGTGGCCGACCCCGCCTTGGATTTGTCGGTTTGTTTGGCCATAGTTTCTTCTTTCGTTGATAAGGTTATTCCTCGAAGTACTTTAGTGTTAGGGGAAGTGGGCCTGGGAGGAGAGATAAGAAATATCGCCAAACCGGAATTAAGGTTAAAAGAAGCGGAGAGGCTGGGTTTTGATCGAGCCATTGTTCCCAAAACCAAACAAAAAATGTCCACCAATATGGATGTTAAGAGAGTGCGTAATATAAAGGAGGCGGTCGGGTATCTATAAAGCTTAAAATGCAAGATACAATGGCGTTGTTTACAGAATAAGGTTAAGAGTTTTTTAAATTTGTTTATTGTTACCTTCCTTTTTTGAAGAAGTGAAGGCGGTTATTTATATCATTCCCGGTGAGTCTTATTGATCTCTTTTTCTATTTTTTGTTTTAATTCCGGATATTGTTTGAAATCCGGATCTTTTTTTATCAATTGCCCGGCTTGTTCTTTGGCCTTTTTCATGATTTCATGATCAAAAAGAGAAGCGATTTTAAATTGGGGAAAACCTTTTTGAGCGGTGCCGTAAATATCTCCCGAGCCTCGTAAACGGAGGTCTTCTTTGGCCAGGGCGAATCCGTCCTGAGTGTTAACAAGTGATTGCAATCTCTCGGTAGTTTTTTGATTGCCGGAATCAGTAAACAAGAAACAATAAGATTGGTCTTCTCCTCTCCCCACTCTTCCTCGGAATTGATGCAATTGGGACAGCCCGAAGTTTTCCGCCCCCTCTATTATCATTACTGTGGCATTGGGCACATCCACTCCCACTTCCACCACCGAGGTGGACACCAGGATTTGAAATTTTCCTTCCAAAAAATCCTTCATCACTTTTTCTTTTTCTTTAGATTTGAGTTTACCATGCAAGATTCCGATCGAGATATCCGGAAAGATCTGCTCATTCAATTTTTGGTATTCTTGTTTTACCGATTTTATTTCTTTTTTCTCCGAAGCATCTATCAGAGGGCAGATAACAAACACTTGCTTGCCCTCTTTCAACCTCTTTTCTATAAACTCGTATGCTTCCCCTCTTTTGTCCGGAGGAACCGTTTTGGTTATAACAGGCTTTCTTCCGCCCGGCTTTTCGTCAATAATAGAGACATCCAAGTCCGAAAACAGAGCCAAAGCCAAGGATCTGGGGATAGGAGTGGCTGTCATGGATAATAGGTGAGGAACGGTTTTTGTTTCGGATTTGCTTATCAACGCCTTTCTTTGCTCCACTCCGAAGCGATGTTGTTCATCCACAATGGAAAGGGCCAGATCTTTAAAGGCCACATCTTCTTGAATCAGGGCGTGAGTGCCGATAACAACATCTATCTCTCCTTGTTTTATATCTTCTATCAGTTTGTTTTTATTAACAATCTCCGGTTTTTGGCCGCATTCGGCCGTGACTTTTTTGCTTCCGGTCAGCAGGGCGGCTTTGATCGGAAAGTCTTTCAAGAGAGACAAAATGGAATGAAAATGTTGATTGGCCAGAATTTCCGTGGGGGCCATTAAGGCGGTTTGACGACCGTTTTTTCCTTTATTGGCCAAGGCGGAATTCAATATGGCTATAGAGGCCACCACCGTCTTTCCGCTTCCCACATCTCCTTCCAACAGCCTGGTCATCGGAGTTTCCTTTTCCATATCTCGGAGGATCTCCCAGGCGCAAAGACGTTGAGCGTCTGTAAGCCGGAAAGGCAGATTGTTTACCAATTGTTTCGTTTTTTCTTGTTGAAAAGGAATGGGAGTCG
Source organism: uncultured Gammaproteobacteria bacterium (assembly GCA_964512155.1). Classification (GTDB taxonomy): domain Bacteria; phylum Patescibacteriota; class Patescibacteriia; order Patescibacteriales; family JAGXOH01; genus JAGXOH01. The sequence goes on from CAZEHL010000001.1 coordinate 4,147, forward strand.
CCCGATTGGATTTAACATCTTTTTTTATTAATTGGAATTTGAGATGGTAAAAGAACAGTTCATCAAAGGCCAATCTGTTTTTGGCCTTGTTTATGTCTTCATAATTTTCGGGAGAGTGTATTTTGTATAAAGCTGAACGGAGGTCGGGTAAAAATTTTTTTTCATCAAGCGTTTTTTTTACAAATAAAGGAAGTTGATCTTGAATGTTGTCAATACTCGGAAGAGCTTTTGAAATAAGGTATCTGATCTGTTTTTGGGTTATTCCTTCGGTGGAATGATAGATCGGAATTATCCCTTGGGTGTGGATCGGTTTGTTTTTATTTATTTTTTCATATATCGGAGAATTCAAGACAACCGATCCTTGGTTTATTTCCGTTTTGCCGGCTAAAGATATATTATCGCCGATTCTTATGTTTCCGGTGATAAAGGGTTGGTTGAACCAAATAATTTTTATTCGCCCGGTACCATCTTTGACAATAGCTTCTGTTATATTAAGTTTTTTTCGAGGGCTTCTTTTATTTTGAATAAGTTCCACCATCCCTTGGATGTTGATATATTGCTCCGGGGCGACATTTTCTATTAGAGTGGTTTGGCTGTAGTCTTCATACCTGTAAGGCAGATGATACAAAAGGTCTTCAATTCTTTCTATATCGAGTTTTTTGAGTTTATTGGCTATCGTCTGCCCCACGCCTTTTATTTCAGAAACATGAGTTTGTAAGGAGATCATAAATCATAAGTCATAAATCCTCAAATGAGAATGTGCACCCGGCAGGGATCGAACCTGCATTACGGGATCCGCAATCCCGCGTTCTATCCATTGAACTACGGGTGCCTTTGATATAATTTTCCATTTTCAATCATCAATTTTCAATTTTGGTTTCCTTTTTTAATTTTTGCATCCGAGGGTTAATTATATTTTAAATAACTTGGAGAATTCTTCCGAAAAAGGAGGGTCGGTTCTTTCGGTGTCTTCCTCCAAATATTCGGATAATATATTTCTTATGTAAACCGGATTTTTATTTTCCAAAGGAATGGACAGCATGGGCTTTAGCTTGTTCTTAAAGTCAAGATACAGATTTTTAATATCTTGATTCGGCTTGTATATTATAGCGAATTGTTCAAATTCGTCAAAATCGTGAAATTTTTTCCCCAAGTAAATCCCTTCATCTGTAATGGAAAATTTTATTTGCGGAACCTCTTGGCTGTCGTGTAGCAATATCACCAAAGAAGCTATAATGGCTATTACCGCCAATAGAAAATTGGCTGTTAAAAATCCGTATAAAAGCAAAGCTCCGACAATTAAGCTAAAGATTATATACCATGATCTGCCTCTTTCATAGACGTTATGTTCCGGTACCTCCCAGCTGACAAGATTACTTTCTTCTTCAGGTTCGGAATTTTCATTGATGTTGTTTTCTTCAATGTTTTCTACCATAAAGTTGACATGAACTTAGAAGTTTTATATTATTCATTATACAAGAATAAAAAGGAAACATCAATCACAAACATTTTTTTTGATTTTGCAATATTATATTGTCGGAGAGGTGCCGGAGCGGTCGAACGGGGCACCCTGCTAAGGTGTTGTCCCCTCACGGGGACCGAGGGTTCGAATCCCTCCCTCTCCGCCATTCTCATTTATGATTTAAGATTTTAGAGATGCACCTTTTGAAGCGGTGTTAATTGGTATAGGAGCAATAATATATCTAAAATCGTAAATCTTCAATCATAAATCATAAGTGAGCAGGGGTGGGGTGGCAGAGCGGTCGAATGCGGCGGTCTTGAAAACCGTTGCCCCTCTACGAGGGGCCGTGGGTTCGAATCCCACCCCCACCGCCATAGTGGAACGGGTTTCGCGAGCGTTAGCGAGCGATTCCCCGCCCTTCGCGAAGGGCGGGGGCGAATCCCACCCCCACCGCTTTATAGCAATCTTTTTACCCGCGAGCAACGGCTAAGCCGAAAACATTCTTTGCTCCGGCCGATTTCAGTGCGGAAGCGCATTCAAACATAGTAGTTCCGGTAGTTACTACGTCGTCTATAAGTATGATATTGTAACCGGATAAATATTCACCTCTCCAGATAAAGCAATTTTTTAGATTTTCTTCTCTTTTTTCTCCGCTCAATTTGGTTTGCGGTTTTTTATTTTCGGTCTTGATCAAGTCAAAAGACAAGCAAAGACCGTATTGGTGGGAAAGGTTTTTAGCTATTTCTTCGGATTGATTGAATCCCCTCCATTTTTTCCTTTTTTTGTGCAAGGGCACGGCCGTTAAAACGGTTTTTGGAGAAGACAGTATTTTTTTTATTTCAGAATCGGGAAACAGTCTTTCTTCTATATAGAATTTTAATAATTCGGATATATCCGGAGCCAGATCTTTTATAAAATGATATTTAAAATATTTGATTAGATCCCGCCATAGTTTATCATTGTAATCTCCGGCGGCCACGATGTTCTTTATCCCCCGGAAATGAGAGCATTTTTTGCATAATACTCCTTCAGTCGTTTCCCTTCCGCATTTTATACAGGTTTTTTGCTTATGATAATTTATGGCGGAAAAACATTGTCCGCATAATTGGCGTCCTTCCATTCCGCACCCAATACATTCTTTGGGAAAGATCATATCCACTATATATTTTTCCCAGCACGTTTGGATGTTTTTTATTATCCCTTTTTTATTAAAAGAGGGCATGAACTTTTTTTATTCCAGTTCTATTTTATGAAGCCTACCTGTTTTGTCATCGGTAAAATAAAGGCTTTTCCCGTTTTCCGATATCTGCAAATTGTTCATTGAGTAATTCTCCTCCATATCGGCAATAAGCTCTTTATTGCCGGTTTCCGAGTTTATTTTATATAGGTCATCGTTCGTTCGGGTTGATTCTTCTTGAAAAATACCGTCACCCTTTTTCAAGTTTTTTGGCACTCCGCAATAAGCTTCCTCGCTGTTTGAAAAAACGCATTTGTGCGCCCATGTATCAACATCCAAACTCTTTCTGTCCGTTCCCATATTTTTTAAATCGGTATTGGTTGTCCACAACTCGGGCTTCATATCGTTTCTTTGCGAATAGACGCTATAAAGCATTTTGTCCCCTTTCTCGGACCATTTATGTTCAAATCCTCTTCCGGGGACAGTTATCGATTTAAAATTTTCATTGTTTTTACCTATAAAATTTATTTTTTGCTGGTCAAATCCGTCACTTTCTTTATATAATCCGATTATTTGATTGTTGGGAGACCAAGAAGTTTCCACCTTGTCGGCGTTTTGTCCGATTTTTTCTATAGCTTGCGTTTTTCCTCCTTCTCCGTCTGATACAGCCAACCATCTGTTATCGGGACTCATACCTATGCTTTTAAAGGCCAACTCTTGGCCGGAAGGGGAGAAGTTGAAATTTTCCCAGTGATCCGGGATGGTAATTTGTTTTTCCGATTGAAAATCGTAAATTATGTTGGACCCGTCCGGGTATTCCAGAACCGCCTTGTTCTTATTCCGGGCCCAATTTATGTTTTCCACATCATGAAAAGTTTTATCGCTTAAAAGCTCGGTTTCTCCATCCTCTTTTAACCTATAAAAAAGGCCGTCATTTTTATTATAATATCGAACTCCTTCTCCGTCGTAATCAACGCTTGCGCCCGCCACTTCCGATTCGCTTATAGCAACGGCGCCTTCTTCATCTTCCGTTTCCCGGCCTACGTCTTCCTCTTCCTCTTCCTCTTCTTCCTCCTCTTCAATTTCTTCTTTATCCACAACCTGCCCGGGACCGGTTTCCGCCGCCGGCAGGCCGGTGGTGGAGGTTGAGTCTTCTTCGCTCAGATCTTCGCTTTCCGGCGAAGGAGATAATACCGGTCTTAGAAATAGGATAAATATTAAGTACCCGATGATCAAGATTAATATTAAAAAGCCGATCCCGATAAAGATTTTTTTATACTTGTTTAAGTTCATAAGAAAAATATTTATATATAATATTTCAGTATTTTTATTATTATGTTATAATCTAAAGAGAAGAAGGAGAAGGGTGGGGAAAAGT
>CAZEHL010000001.1:8263-20307 GCA_964512155.1 uncultured Gammaproteobacteria bacterium
ATTTTTATTATTATGTTATAATCTAAAGAGAAGAAGGAGAAGGGTGGGGAAAAGTAGATTTTTCTTTTTATTGTCATTGTGTTATAATTAGCAAAAGAAAAATAGTTCGGTTGTTCGGGGTTATTTTTTAATTATATAGCATCCTTTTAAAAATTTCAATTGACAATTAAACTTCAATTGAAATTTATTAACCCTCAGTATCTTATTATGGGAATATTTTCATCTAATAACAATAATGATTATCTGGGGATCGATATAGGAACTTCTTCTTTTAAGCTGGTGGAGCTTACCGGCAAAAAAGGGGAAATAAAATTATCAACTTACGGATATTCGGAAAGCGTTAAAGATTATTCCAGGGATTTTTGGAGAAAAGACGTCAAAAAAGCGGCTTATTTGATCGATAAGCTTTATAAAAAAAGCGGGGCTATCAGTAATAATGCCGTGGCCTCTTTGCCGACCTATTCGGTTTTTTCTTCCATTATTAATATTAGCGGCAAAAGTATAAAAAACCTAGAAAGCGAAATTAATAGAGAGGCAAAGAAAGTTATCCCCATGTCTTTGGAAGACATGATCTTGGATTGGAAGATTCTCGAAAGGAATAAGAAAGACAACAATATTAAAATATTTTTAACCGCCTCACCCAAGAAATTGGTTAAAAGTTATGTTGATATTTTCCGGGAATTACAATTGAATTTGGTCAGCTTGGAAACAGAGAATTTTTCCTTAATAAGGTCTTTGCTGGGACAGGATAATGGAATATATATGATCGTCGGCATGGGTAAAGCAAGTTCCGATATTTCAATAGTCAACGAAGGGGTGCCGGTTTTAAACAGAAGTATAGATATGGGCGGAGGAGCAATAACCGAATCCATAGCTAACAATTTAAATATCAGCAATGAAAGAGCGGAACAATTTAAGTGTGATATGGGTATAACTTCTCTTGATTCAAGTAAGCAGGACGCCATACCTAAAACCATTGTAAAATCGGTAACCCCGATAATTGATGAGATTAAATATATGTTGAATTTATTCGAGCAAAAAAATGAAAAAAAAGTGGAAAAAATAATATTGACCGGAGGCACTTCGTTGTTGATAAATTTTAATAACTATTTATCAAAAAATTTGGACATGAATGTTATTATCGGAGATCCTTGGGCCGGAGTCTCTTACCCGGAAGAGATCGCTCCGGTTTTATCCGAAGTGGGACCGAGATTGGCGCCGGCCATAGGAGCGGCCATGAGACAGTTAATCTAGTTTTACAATAAAGAGTTGTATCAAATATTTATTTATGGCGGAAAGAAACAAACAAAATGGCGTAAAAAAAGAGAAGGATGATTCACAAAACAAGAATACCAAACCTTCGAAGGACAAAAAAAGCGTTTTGGAGATGAATTTGGCTGAAGGAGAAATAATCCATTATTTTAGCTGGAAAAAAGCTTTTTCAAGCTTTGTTTTTTCCGCTATTTTGGCCTTTACAATATTGTTTTTTGTATATCTCGGCCTATCATGGTGGGGAGAACAAAGGGCCGAGCAAAATAAATTTTTTTCCGAAAAAAGCGAACAATTGGAGAGCCAGATAGAAAACACAAGAGAAGAGACGGAATTTTTGCTTATTTTCAAAAAGAAGATGGAAATTATAAACAACGAGCTCCTGCCGGAACATATTTATTGGACCAATTTTTTTGATTATTTGGAAGAAAACACCTTGGATCAAGTCGGCTATAGCCATTTTAGCGGAGCTATAGACGGCTCGTATTCCTTGCCTGTAACAACCAAAGATTATAATATTATTAACAGCCAAGTTGAATTAATGAGGGAAAACAGCCTAACAGAAGAGGCAAGAGTAAGGTCGGCGGCCAAAAATAAAGAAAGTGAAGAAGAAAGCAAAGAAAAAGATTCCGAAGTTACATTTGATTTAGAGTTGAAGGTGTCAGAGGAAATTTTTACTAAAAATAAATAAAGCTTATCAATCAAACGAAAGGATATTGTTTTTATGGATAAAAAAACAAAGCAACAAATAAATGATATCTTGAATAAATATTTTAAATGGATGATCTTTTTTACAGTGATATTCATTTTGATAATCGGATATTTTTTGATCATTCAACCGAAATATGAAGATACTATGACTTTCTTGGAGAATCGTTTAAACATGGAAAAACAAGATTATTTGAATAAAAAAGAAAAAATGCAAAAATTCGAAAAATTAATGGAAGTATATGGCGACATAGATGCTAAAAATATAGATAAGATCAATACTTTATTGCCGAATAATTATTCTTATGAGCGTTTATTTACGGAAATAAGTTCTTTGGTGTCTAAGAACGGAATGCTTTTAACAAGAGTTAATATCAATGAACATGAAGGAGAGGCATCCGGCGAGAGCGGCGATGGAAAAGACAAAAAAGAATTGAGAGATCTTCCGAGGCCGGTCAAAACAACAAAGCTGAGTATAGATGTTATAGGAGTGAATTATAGCGGTTTGAAGAGCCTTTTGTCGGACCTTGAAACCAATTCCAGGATGATGGATGTTATAAACGTAACTTTTAACCCGGCAAACAATAGCGCCGGCTTAGATATCCAAACCTATTACTTTGATGAGAAGAAATTCAATGTTGATGATATGAGTTTATAAGTCTAAAAGAAGTGGAAGTAAAATAAAAATATACAATTAAGATAATAATTAATATATGAAAAGAGTTTATCAAAAAGAAAATAAGATTATTTTGATCGTTTTTATTTTGATCGTTTTTATTTTCGCCGCTCTTTTCGCCGGCAGGAATTATATTTTCAATTATTTTAATGAGATAGCCGGCTTTGAAGAGGGCTCTCCCGGTTCAAGCCAAGAAGTTGTTGATAAGAAGTTCGATATTCAAGAAAAGGATATACTGGATACAAGTTTATTGGAAAAAAGGGAATTTCAAAATTTTGAAAAGTACAATATTTCATTGCCCGAACTTAAGGTGAACAAAAAGAATCCTTTCAGGACCGCCGGCTCCGGTGATTAAAATTAAAAACAATATTGTTATGAAAGAATGGGAATATATATTGAACAAGTTGTTGGAGCAAAAAAAGATCACCAAAGACAAGTATAAGAACATCAAACAACAGGCGGAGGACAGCAATAAGAAAATAGATGATATTATTGTTAAAAATAATATAGCTAACCTTGAACAAATAACGGAAATAAAAGCGGGATTATATGATCTTCCTTATATAGATCTGACCGACAAGGTCATACCCAAGGATGCTTTAAGTGTTATATCTTATGAGGTGGCTAAATATTATAAGGTAATTTGTTTTGAAAAAATTCCCAAGAAGTTAAAGTTCGGAATAGAAGATCCTTCCAATTTTAAAGCTATTGAAGCCATGAATTTCTTAGCCAAAGGGCAGGATAAAGAGGCGGAATATTATCTTATTTCCTCTACAAGTTTGAATCAGATCTTTAAACAATATGAGAATCTGGAAGAAGAGATAGACGAAGCTTTGGATGTAAAATTGGGAGAAGAAGGAGGAGAAGACATAAAAATGGATGAAGGTTTTGAAGAAGCCGGAGAAGAAGAAATAAGCAGCGCCCCGGTGGCCCGTATCGTGTCTGTTATAGTGCGCCATGCCGTAGATGGAAGAGCCAGCGACATTCATATAGAGCCGGTTACCGATAAGACCAAAGTTAGATACCGTGTGGACGGAATTTTGGGTACTTCTCTGGTGTTGCCCAAAAAATTGCATACCTCCATAGTGGGCAGGATCAAAGTTTTGGCCAAATTGAAATTGGATGAAACCAGAATACCCCAAGACGGCAGAATAAGATTAAAGGTGAATGACCAAAGAGTGGATTTTCGCGTTTCCATATTGCCTTTAATAGGAGGAGAAAAAGTGGTAATGAGGATATTGAGCCTGGAGAAAGGCATTCCCAAATTGGAAGATTTGGGTTTTGAAGACAGGAATTTGGAGGTTTTAAAAGAGAACATTAAAAAAACTTATGGAATATTGTTAGTGACAGGACCCACGGGCTCGGGAAAATCCACAACACTGGCCTCTTTGTTGTCAATGCTCAACAAAGAAGAAGTAAATATCTCCACCTTGGAAGATCCGATCGAGTATTATATAGAAGGGGTCAACCAATCACAGGTCAAGCCGGAGATAAATTATTCTTTTGCCACCGGGTTAAGATCTTTGTTAAGGCAAGATCCGGATATTTTTATGGTGGGAGAAATAAGGGACAAAGAAACCGCCGATCTTTGTGTTCACGCCGGATTGACCGGACATTTCGTTTTATCCACTTTACATACCAATAACGCCATAGATGTTTCCAACAGATTATTGGATATGGGGCTGGAATCCTATCTTCTCGGCTCCACCTTAAGTGCGGTAATAGCTCAAAGGTTGGTTAGAAAAGTATGTCCTCATTGCAGAAAAAAAGAAAAAATGCCCGAAGAGGTCTACAAGGATATCCAAAAAGAATTAAAGGATGTTCCGCAGAACACTATAGATAGAAGAGTGAAAAAAGATTTTTTGAAAAAAGGAGAATTTTACAAAGGAGAAGGATGCCCTCGATGCGGTAAAACCGGTTATGTGGACAGGGTTAGCATAACGGAAGTTATGGAGATCACCGAAGAAATAAAAAAAATAATAATGGAAAATAAAAAAACACTTACCACTCAAGATGTTCTGGACACTCAAGAATTTGTTACCATGAAACAAGATGGCATAATAAAGGTTTTAAACGGGCTAACCACCATGGAAGAGGTCTTGAGGGTTGTTAATAGATAAAAATCAATTCATGTCATAATTTGCAAGATCATTATATTAACTTGTTTAGTTATATGGGTAGAAAAAATTCCACAAAAGTCCTAATAATCGAAGACGACAATTTTTTGTTAAGCATGTATGCCACTAAATTTGAAAAAGAAAACTTTGAAGTATTCTCCGCCGAAGACGGGGAAAAGGGACTGAGAAAGGCAATCGAGAATTCTCCGGATATAATTTTATTGGATATCATATTACCGAAAATGGACGGTTTTGAAGTGCTTAAAAAATTAAAATCTCAAAAAAAAACCAAAAATATCCCGGTGTTGTTGTTAACCAACTTAAGCCAACAAGATGATTCCAAAAAAGGACTCTCCTTGGGGGCGGATGATTATTTAATAAAAGCCCACTTTATGCCTTCGGAAGTAGTGGAAAAGGTAAAAAAATATTTATAATATAATTTTTAAATAAAGGTTATCTATTGTGTGGTAGAAACACACAACATATCTATAAAATATATGGCGCTTTACAGATATATAGCAGAAAATACCAACGAAAAAAAAGTCTCCGATTTTGTAAGTGCTTTTAATGAAAAGGCGGCCAGAAAAGAATTGCGCAACAGGGGCTATACCGTTAAAACCATTAAGGGACCGGGGAGCCTGGAAATGAAAATATTGAGATTTTTGAATCCCATTAAAACCAAAGACTTAGTGGTTTTTTCCAGGCAGTTTGCGATCATGATATCCGCCAACTTGCCGGTAGTTAAAGCATTGGAAGTTATTGTGGAACAAACGGATAATATAAAATTAAAAGCGGTTATTTCAGATATAGCCTTTGAAGTTGATGCCGGCTCAAGATTATCCGAAGTATTGGCAGACAGGCCGAATGTTTTTTCCCAGTTTTATATTAATGTAGTTAAATCCGGAGAAACCTCCGGTAAATTGGATGAGGTTTTGAATTATTTGGCTGACGAAATAGAGAAAGATTATAATATTGTAAGCAAAATAAAGGGAACCATGATATACCCTTTGTTTGTATTGGGAGGATTGGTCATAGTGGGAGGAATAATGATGATATTTGTGGTGCCGGAAATGACCAAGATCTTGGAAAGAAGCGGCGCGGAACTGCCTTTGTCCACCAGAATAGTTATGGGCGCTTCCGAATTTTTGGTTCAGTTTTGGTGGCTTGTAATATTGATGGCGGCGGGGTCGTTTTTCGGTCTTAGATTCGCAATCAAAAAAAATGAAACCGTTCGCGGAATTTTTGATTCTCTCAAGCTTAGATTACCGGTTTTCGGAGGATTGCTTAAAAATATATATATTGTCAGATTTACTCGTTCCATGCATACGTTGATAATAAGCGGGATCACCATAACCAAAAGCTTAAGCATAGTATCCGAGGTGGTTGGCAATAATGTTTATAAAAACATATTGGAAGACACCTTAAGGGAAGTGGAAGAAGGAAGCTCTATATCATCGGTGCTTATAAAAAGCGACAAAATACCTCCCATGGTTCCCCAGATGATCGGCGTGGGAGAAAAAACCGGAAGAATGGACGTGGTTTTGGATAAAATAACGGAGTTTTATGACGGAGAAATAAATAAGACCGTAAATAATCTGGTGAGCTTGATGGAGCCGATAATAATCGCTGTTTTGGGCATCGGGGTGGGGATCATGATCGCCGCCATATTGTTGCCCATGTATGAGCTGGCTACGCAATTGTAGCTTTATAAAGCAAAAATTTTGTTTTATAAATAATATGTGTTATACTTTTAATAGTAATAAGAGATTAAAAGTTTTCCACAGGCAGTTTAATCTTTGAAATTATTTAATAATTTTGCTATCATTTTTTATATAAAATAAAAAAGGAAATTTCTTCCTGATAAATAAGTAAAAAATTATGCCTCAAACCTCAAAGAACAAATTAATAAAAACCGGAAATAACAAAGGTTTTACCTTGATCGAGCTGTTGGTGGTCATTGCCATCATCGGCCTTCTGGCCAGTTTATCTTTGATAGCTTTAAACAGTGCCAGGGAAAAGGCCAGAAATGCTAGAAGAGTTTCCGATGTTAAACAAATCCAAACAGCTTTGGAGATTAGATTTAATGAAACCAAGAATTATCCGGATAATATAACTTTCGGAGGAGGCGAAATAACAGCCACTTCTTCTGATGATAGCACCCAAGTTTACATGGATGAAGTTCCTTCCAATCCGGAGCCAGAAGATGACGGCGAGTGCTGGGATCACAATTATGCCTACTACCCTGGCGACACTGATTCCACTTACAGTTTAATATATTGTATAAGCGAAGAAACCGGCGGTTTGCCTGCCGGAGCACACCACGCCACCCCGGCCGGATTAAGTAGTGAGCATGATGATGACCCCGGTGAGGACGGACCCGAGAACCCTTACGCAGATTAAATTTTTTTGATTATTCGATTACCCTTGACTTAAAAAATCCCGTGCCTGATGGCGCGGGATTTTTGTAATAATATAATATTGTTTTATTTTCCCTTTTTGTTTTATACTAAGTAAGTATGAGTATTATTGATAAATTTTCTTCCGGCGGTGGAAAATTCAACCGATTGAATGCGTTGAATATTTTAAACGGCATTATGGATATTGCCGTTTTGGGTATTGTTTTTTTTGTTCCCGTTTATTTTGCTTTCTTGTTTGTAAATCATAATATTTTTGAATTGAATAAAACAGTTTTATTCAATTTGTTAACAACTCTTTTTTTAACTTGTTTTTTGCTGAAATTACTTTTTTATCCCTGTTTTGTTAAACAAGAGGTGTCAAAAGAAAAATTGAATTTTTTGGCGATTCCGCTTCTTTTTTTGTTGGCTATAGTTGCCGCCACGATTTTTTCCGAGTTCAAAGAAATAAGTTTGTTCGGGCTGTATAGCAGAAAACAAGGGTTAATAAGTTTTGTTTATTATTTTATCTTTTTTGTCCTGTTTGTATTTCATATAAAAGATTCCGGCCAAATAAAAAAAATATTAAAAACTGTCGGCTTTTCTTCCTTTGTAGTATCCGGATACGGCCTTCTCCAAGCATTGGGGGCGGATATATTCAGCTGGTCTGAGGATTCGAGCGCATCCGGCAGAGTTATTTCCTCTTTGGGGCAACCCAATTATTTGGGATCCTTTCTTTTACTGGGCATGCCGATAGTTTGGTATTTATTCCACACGACAAGAAAAAAAACGATCAAATGGTGGTGGTTTGCGGTTTTGCTTCTTCAAATTGTCTGTTTATATTTTACTTTAAGCAGGGGTGCTTATTTGGGGTTTGCCGCCGGCCTCGCAACCGGTGTTGTTCTTTATTTTGTTTTTGTAAGAAAAATATATTTTAAATCGACAAAGCCGGTTATTTTTTCTTTTGTTGTTCTTGTTCTGTCGCTGTTTTTATTCGCTTTTACAATCGGGGAAAAACCGATTCAAAAATTGTCGAGAGGAGTTGATATTGAACAAGGAAGCGTTGCTCTTAGGTTGAATTTATGGGATAAGGCGGGCAAGGCTATAACAGCGTCTCCTTTTTTCGGATATGGGCCGGATACTCAAAAAGAGATATTTTTTAAACACTACCAAAAAGATTGGGGTGTTTTTGCCGACGTAAATACGGTTCCCAGCAGGGCGCACAATTTGATTTTGGATAAATTATTGACCATAGGTTTTTTGGGGTTGTTTTTTTATTTAGTCCTTTTGTATTTTTTTATAAAACTTGTTTTTAAGATTATCAAAAGCGGAGAACAAGAAGACGGGCACATAAATAACAAGATCTTGGGAATAGCTATTTTTATTGCCTTTTTGTCTTATTCGGTTTCTATGCTTTTTCATTTTGAAACAGTGGCCACCCAAGTGTATTTTTGGCTTTATCTGGCTTTAGCGGTGGCGGTATATTATAATATAATGGAAGCCGGAAGCAAAAAAGAAAATCTTTTTTCAAAAGACAATAATTTCTCTTTTTTTGTTATAAGGATCCGCAAGATCGCCCGAAACAAAACAGGAATAATTTTAAAGATCCTGTTGGCGGTTTTTTTAATAACCGGTTTCGGCTTCCAGTTTAAAGGCCAACTTAACCATCTTCTTGCCGACCATTATTACGCTTATATAAATAAAGCTTATGCCAAACAGGATTATTTCAGAATATTTGAGTTGTATGGCCATATTAAGCGATTAAATGTAAGGGAGAGGCACTATGACAGAGAGGTTGTTTTGATGGTCTCGGATTTTATTGATAGCGCCGATTCCGAGCAGTATAAGAAGGTGGGCTTTAATAAAATAAGTCCCGCTTTGGAGGAGATCCGTCACTCCTTAAGCTTCCGAGATATTTATGCCAAGGCAAAACTTTATTCAGCTTTAGCTGATAAAGATAATTCAAGTTACTTCGATAAAGCGGAGGAAAATTTTAAATTGTTATTCAAACATACCCCGTTGGCGCCCAAGTATTACATTTTTTATGCTCAAATGTTAAGCAAAAAAGGGGAATACAGTAAAGCCATAACCAATTACGATAAAGCGTCAAAGATGCTGCCTTCCCTAAATGATCCGCGGTTGAATAAAGAGCACCTGCAAGCGATAAAGAAGGAGAAATATTTAATTGAAAAAGGGCGGGGCGAAACATATTTTCTTCAAAAAGAGTATGAAAAAGCGGAAATATCCTATCGAAAGGCTTTGGAAAATAACTTTTCAGATATTGTTTTATATAAAAAAATAGCGGATACTTATTACAAAAGAGGGGAGTTGGAAAAAGCTATTAAGTATAATGAAAAAGGATATTTATTGAACAAAAAGGATCCGGCCTGGCCTTTTTCCATAGCTTTATTATATAAGGAGCTAAAAAATGAAGAGAAGGCCTTGATGTATGCCAAGCAAGCCTTGAGTATAGCCCCGAAAAGCAAGAAGATCAAGAATTTTATCGATAAATTGCAATTTTAAAACCTTAACCCTTTAATTTCATAAATGATATAAAAAAAATTTAACAAAATGGTTGGATCTTCAAGCGTTGTTTACAAAAATAGATTAATAATTTTTTTAAATTTGTTTGTTGTTGTTTTTTTTGGAGGAAGTAAAGGCAATTATTTATCCGAATTTTATAAACAACGCCTCCATATTTTATAAATAAATTATAAAAATACAATGCAATGGTTAAACAGTGAAATAATTATACCTTTCGTTTTTATATTCGGTCTTATTATCGGAAGTTTCTTGAACTGCTTTATTTGGCGGACCAGAAACGACCAAGGAATAATGGATCGATCATACTGCCCGAAATGTAAGCATAAATTGGCTTGGTATGAAAACATTCCTTTATTGAGTTATTTGTTTTTAAGAGGAAAATGCCGGCATTGCCGGCGGGCGATATCGATCCAATACCCATTGGTGGAACTTGTTGTCGGTTTGCTTTTCGCGCTTAGCTTTATTGTTAGATATCAATTCGCCCCGGAAAACATTCAAGGATCATTTTTTTTAATATTGGCCAGGGATTGGTTTGTTATTTCGGTGTTGACATTCATTTTTGTTTATGATCTTCGGTGGTATTTAATTTTAGACAAAATTGTTTTGCCGAGCTGTTTGATTGTTTTTGTTTTAAATTTAATACTGGGTGTAGGTTGGCTTGATTTGGTTATTTCTGCTATAATAGGAAGTGGCTTCTTTTTATTACAATTTGTTGTTTCCCGGGGTATGTGGATAGGCGGCGGAGACATTAGATTGGGCCTTTTTATGGGGTTGGTTTTGGCTGATTGGCGGCATTTATTGGTTGCCCTGTTCCTTGCCTATCTTTTGGGTTCGATCATCGCCATCCCTTTGATATTGGCTAAAAAAAAGAAATGGGGGGAAAAGATTCCTTTCGGCGTTTTTTTGTCAACCGCTACATTGGTAGCCATATTTTGGGCGGATGATCTATTAAATTGGTATTTGGAGTATTTGGGAATATGATTGGCAAAACCTTATTTTTTTAATATAATATAATAAACGACAAACATTTATTAGGCGGATGGAATTTGATGGCATCAAACAATTTTTAATACTCTAAATTTATATGAAAGAAGACATTATCGCCGGGTTGGATATAGGTTCCACTGAAATTAGGTTAGTGGTGGGGCAAAAAAAGGAAGACGGATTACAGATCATCGGAGCTACTTCGGTTCCTTCCGAAGGGGTGAATAAAGGAGTGGTCAAAAGTATTGATGATGCCACTTCTTCCATATCCGCCTGTCTGGAAAAAGGAGAAAGATTGATCGGCGTGCCCATCAATAACGTTTGGATAAACATCAATGATCCGCAAGTTAAATGCGATCGAAGCGAAGGGGTGGCCGCTGTGGGTAAAAATGACGGAGAGATCAGTAAAGAGGATATGGATAGGGCCATAGAGGCCGCCAGAGCTCTGTCCGGACCGGCCAATTATGAAATTTTACATGTTATTCCGGTAAAATTTACCGTAGATAGCCAAGAGGATATTAAAGACCCGGTGGGAATGAGCGGAATAAGGTTAAAAGTGGATACTTTAATAGCGCAAGGAATCAGCAATCAAATAAAGAACTTGACCAAAACGGTGTATCGAACCGGAGTGGAAAATATAGAAGATCTGGTGCTTTCGCCGTTGGCTTCGGCCGAACCGGTTTTAAGTTCCAAGCAAAAAGAATTGGGAGTGGCCGTGGTCAATATCGGAGCCTCTACTACCGGCATATCGGTATATGAGGAAGGCACTCTTATCCATGCCGCGGTTTTACCTTTGGGCTCGGAACATATTACCGGAGATGTGGCTATCGGCTTGAGATGTCCGATCAATTTGGCCGAAAGGATCAAGTTGGAGTTCGGGGACGCAGTGCCGGGAAATTATGACGGGAAAGACGAAGTCGACATAAGCGGGATAGCCAAAGAAGAAGAAGTGGAGGATGATGCGGGAACTATCTCCAAGAAATATGTGGCCGAGATAATAGAGGCCAGGGTAGAGGAAATATTTGAAAAAGTTGATGAAGAATTGGCCAAAGTGGGGCGTTCGGGGATGTTGCCGGCCGGTGTTTTGGTGGTTGGAGGAGGCTCCAAATTGTCCGGAATTTCGGAAGTGGCCAAATCGAAATTAAAATTGCCGGTTTCCATCGGACAATGCCGGAATATGGATCTGGTCATTGACAAGGCCAATGATCCGGTATTTTTAACTTCTTTGGGGCTGGTGCTTTGGGCCGATAGGGAGATAGACAGAAGGGGAGACGAAAGAGGCTCGATCGGAGAAATGGGAGGAAAATTTTTAGAAAAAATAAAACATTGGATATCGCAGTTGATGCCATGATG
>CAZEHL010000001.1:20407-37182 GCA_964512155.1 uncultured Gammaproteobacteria bacterium
ACAATATGGGAGAAGTAAAACCGGCGGCGGAAACTTTCGCTAAAATAAAAGTGGTCGGCGTAGGCGGGGGCGGAGGAAGCGCCCTTAACAGAATGATCGATGCCGGCATCAAAGGAGTGGATTTTGTGGCTATAAATAGCGACGTTCAGGCTTTGCATCACAACAAGGCCAGTGAAAAATTGCATATCGGCAAATCGGTGACCGGAGGCTTGGGAGCGGGCATGAATCCGGAATTGGGTCAGCAAGGAGCGGAAGAATCGCAAAACGAGATCAGGGACATGCTAAAGGATTCGGATATGGTCTTTATAACCGCCGGATTGGGCGGAGGCACCGGCACCGGAGCATCTCCGATAGTGGCCGAGATCGCCAAGGATTTGGGGGCTTTAACCGTAGCGGTGGTAACTAAGCCCTTTTCTTTTGAAGGCGGGCAAAGAAAGAACATAGCCGAGCGGGGCTTTTCCGAATTGGCCGATAAGGTGGATACTATCATTACCATTTCCAATGATAAATTATTACAAGTAATCGATAAAAAGACCTCTCTTTTGGAGGCCTTTGCCGTGGCTGACGAAGTATTAAGGCAAGGAGTGCAAGGAATAGCCGAGATTATCACCATACCCGGAGTCATTAACGCCGACTTTGCGGATGTAAAGGCGGTGATGTCCAACGCCGGTTCGGCCCTGATGGGAATCGGCAGAGCCGGTGGAGAAAACAAGTCCATAGAGGCTGCCAAAGCGGCCATTAGTTCGCCTTTGCTGGATATGTCCGTGGAGGGCGCCAGAGGGGTGGTATTCACTATCACCGGCGGCCCGGGATTGGGCATGAATGAAGTCAATGAAGCGGCCAAAGTTATTACCGCCTCGGCCGATGAAGAGGCCAAGGTTATATTCGGAGCGGTAGTGGATGAGCAATTGAAGGATGAAATAAAGATAACCGTGATCGCCACCGGTTTTGACAATCGGAATAAGGATACCGCCCAATCCAAGAAAGAAGAGCACTCCAAAAATTATACTCCGAGCAGTTTTATAGAAGAGGAGCAAAAAAAAGATCTTATGTCCGCTTCACCGTATTTAAACGAAGACACTTTTCAAGAAGATTATCAGCCGAGAAACAATTCCGTTGAGCAAGACAAAGATGAGAATATTTATCAGGAAGAACCAAAAGAGACGGATGAAAGCGCGGGAAAATCGGTGTCTGAAAAAAAGGATAAAAAAGACAGCGGTTGGAATAAAAGAAAGATCTCCGAATCGGATAAAAAAGAAAAAAAAGACGACGAAGAAGATGAATTGGGAGTCCCGGCTTTTATTAGAAAGAAGATGAAATAAAATATGAAGCTGTAAAATCCATTTGTTTTCTTTATAGAAGAAATTGCCGGCATGGACGGCCGGAATCAAAACCGCGAAACAAAAGCAAAGAAAAAAAGTGATAAATATAAATTATCACTTTTTTTGTACTTAAAAGACTGTGAAAATTTATATCAATCTTTTATTTAACGCCCTTCAAGTTTTCCACAATTTTGTTTTTTATAAAATATAAAATATAAAAAAATAACCTTTTTTTATTTAACATTGGTATACTTGGAAGTTGTTTCCATCTATGATAGAATATAAACAGTTAAACAATATATAGTGGTTAAAATATAGATTAGACAACAAAATATATACATAAGTCAAAAGTTAGCATAATAATTATAACTCAATATGAAGTGCCCCTTTTGTTATTACCCCGACACCAAAGTGATCGATTCCAGAACCGCCGGAGACGGCCTGTCCATCAGAAGAAGAAGGGAGTGCTTGAAATGCGGTTTCAGGTTTTCCACCTATGAAGAAATAGAAATATTGGATCTGGTGGTGGTAAAAAGGGATGGACATAAAGAAAATTACAGCCGGGAAAAAATGACCAAGGGGCTGAACAAAGCTTTGGAAAAGAGGTCGATCACCCGGGACAGTTTTAAAAAATTGGTCCATTTAATAGAACGGGATCTGCAAAAATCAAAAAAAGGAGAGGTAACATCCAAAAGAGTGGGGGAGGTGATCATGAAACAATTAAAAAAAGTGGACAAAGTCGCTTATATACGCTTCGCTTCTGTTTACGAATCATTCAAAGACGCCCAAACATTCAGAAGAGAATTGAATAAATTATTAAAGAAAAGAAATAATAAAAAAGAATAATAAACAATATTGCATTATTGATCCGATAAAAGGATCAATAATCCAATGTTAATAATTTATGGCCGAGGAAGTTATATCCAAGATCAAAAAAAGATCCGGCGAGATCGTGGATTTTGATAAGATCAAAATAGTCAACGCCATCTCCAATGCGGCCGAATCCGTGGGAGTTTTGGACAAAGATCTGCCGGAGAGAATGGCGGAGAAGGTCGTTTTCAAAGTGAATGAAAAATTTCACTCCAGAAGTATTCCGGCCGTGGAAGAGATCCAAGATACCGTGGAGGAGGTGTTGATAGAGAATAAGTTGATCAAAATAGCCAAGAATTACATTCTTTATCGCGACCAAAGAGCCAGATTAAGGGATATGCGGGATATGATCAACTCCAACGAATTGATAGAAGGATACTTGGAAAAAACCGATTGGAAAGTAAGAGAAAATTCCAATATGGATTATAGTTTGCAAGGATTGAACAACCATTTATCTTCGGCCATTTCTTCCAATTATTGGTTAAACAAGGTGTATACTTCCAAGATAAGAAACGCCCACAAAGAAGGGGATATGCATATTCATGACCTTCAATTGATAGCCCCTTATTGCGCCGGTTGGGATTTAAAAGACCTGTTGATGAAAGGATTCGGAGGGGTAAGCGGCAAGGTGGAATCCAAGTCCCCCAAGCATTTCCGGGCCGCGCTGGGGCAGGCCATAAACTTTCTTTACACTCTGCAGGGCGAGGTGGCCGGAGCCGAAGCTTTTGCCAATGTGGATACTTATTTGGCTCCTTTTATCAGGTATGACAATTTGGACTATGACAGAGTGAAGCAGAGTTTGCAGGAATTCTTATATAATATAAACATCCCGACCAGGGTAGGCTTCCAGTGCATGTCCGAAGACACCGAAATATTGGGCGAAGACGGTTGGAAGAAACACGGCCAGGTAAAAGAAGGAGACAACATAGCCACTTTTAATGTCGAAGGAGGTTATTTGGAGTATTTGCCGGTGAAACGGAAATTCGCCAGAAAATATAAGGGGAAAATGTATAATTTAAAAAACCGGATCAGTGATCAACTTATCTCTCCGGAGCATCGAGTAGTAAGAAAGAAGTTCAACTCCGACAGCTATACCTTGGAAAAAATTGAAAAAGTGGAACAATTGAATTCTCCTTTTATAGTGCCGGTGGGCAGCGAAGGGAACGTCAAGGGAAGCGCCGGACCGAGCGAAGATGTTATCAAATTGATCGCTTGGGTTGTATCAGAGGGCAGCATGGATAAAGGAGAAAGGGGGAGCGGACGAATAAGTATATATCAGTCCCGCCTTCGGAGTGGTGAAGATTATAAAGAAATAAAAGAAATATGCGCCAATTTAAAGCTTGAGTATACAGAGAGAGAACAAAAAGGATTGGGAGAGAAATGTAATGTATTGAGATTTAATGCCGACGGCACCAGAAAAATATTAAAATATTTCGGAGTCAAAAAAGAACAAGGAGTAAAATTCATTCCTTCCGATATTTTAAATTTAGACGCGGAAGGAGCTAAGCTCTTTTTGGAGACTTATTTAAAAGGAGATGGTCATGATAACTGCAAGATAACCACTTCCTCTCGACGGATCAAGGACGAACTACTGCAGGTAGCCGCCAATGCCGGTTACGGAGCTACCACTTTAGAAAGAAAGCCGGACAACGAATTATCCAAGAAGACCAGATATATTATTCGATTGATAAGACATAAGGATACTTATATCAATCATATTGAAAAAGTTGATTATGAAGGAGTTATTTGGTGTCCCAACACAGACAATGAAACGGTGGTGGCCCGCCGGAACGGAAAAATTTTTATTACCGGCAACACCCCATTTACCAATATCACTTTGGACTTGTCTCCTTCCAAAACCCTCGGAGAAGAGAATGTGATCATCGGAGGGGAGCTGAAGAAGGAAAAGTATAAGGACTTTCAAAAGGAGATGGATATGTTCAACACCGCTTTTGCCGAATTGATGACCGAGGGCGACTCCAAGGGTAGGGTTTTCACTTTCCCGATCCCCACTTACAATATTACCGAACAGTTTCCCTGGGATTCGCCGGTGGCGGAAAAAATATACGAGATGACCGCCAGATACGGCATTCCTTATTTTTCCAATTTTATCAATTCAGATATGGATCCGGATGATGCCAGAAGCATGTGTTGCCGGTTGCGTTTGGATAATAGAGAGCTTAGAAAGAGAGGCGGCGGATTATTCGGATCCAATCCTCTAACCGGCAGTATCGGAGTGGTAACCATTAACCTTCCCAGGATAGGATATCTATCAAAGACCAAAGAAGAATTTTATGACAGATTGGCATTTATAATGCAAACCGCCCATGAAAGCTTGGAAATAAAAAGGGACATGTTGGAGAAGTTTACCGACAGGGGGTTGTATCCTTACGCTTCTTACTATTTAAGCGACATAAAAGAAAGATTCGGCAATTATTGGCAGAATCATTTTTCCACTATCGGATTGGTGGGCATGAACGAAGCTTCCCGCAATTTATTGGGTGAAGATATCGCGAGCGAAAAGGGGTGTGAATTTGCCAAAGAAGCTTTGGATTTTATGCGGGACACTTTAATGAGTTATCAGGATAAAACAGATAATTTGTATAATTTGGAAGCTACGCCGGCGGAAGGGACTTCCAGGAGTTTGGCCGGGAAAGACAAGGATAGATATCCGGATATAGTAGTGGCCAACAATGATAGAGTGGAAAAAGAAGGGGCTACTCCTTATTATACCAATTCATCCCTTTTGCCCGTGGGGTATACCGATGATCTTTTCGAGGCATTGGATCTGCAGAACGACCTTCAAGCCAAGTATACCGGAGGAACCGTATTCCACGCTTTCGTGGGAGAAGCCATGCCGTCGGCCGAAGCCACCAAGAAGTTGGTACAAAAAATATCTTATAATTATAATTTGCCTTACTTTACCATAAGCCCCACTTTCTCCATTTGTCCGGTTCACGGTTACTTGTTCGGAGAGCATAAATATTGCCCCAAGTGCGACCAAGAAAACGGAGCGGCGGAAAATAATAATACTTATCATTCACCACAACAAAAGAGCGGAGAACAAGAAGAAAGAATAAAAATAGAAATAACGGAAAAAGAGAAGGATCCCCAAGAAATTAGAGCCGAAGTTGAGAGTGAAGAAAGCGGACCATCGAATGATTCCGAAAAAGGCAAAGCCGACAAAGATTTCGGCAACATAGAGAGGAATATCATCCAAGCTATTGCTTAATCGTAAACAGTGGACGTTTTCGGGTAAAAAATTACGCGCAAACGTCTATTCTAAACAATATGAAAGAAGAGGATCAACAACAAAGACAACCTTGCGAGGTTTACAGTCGAGTGGTCGGTTATTTAAGGCCGGTCAATCAATGGAATGACGGAAAAAGGAATGAATTTGAAGACAGGCAAACCTTTCGAGTAAGAGGAGGAAATTAAATAATAAAGAGCAAGAGGAGGGGAGTGAATGAGGTGATAAACTTTAGAAGATCATATGATCATTGGAGGATTGCAAAAAATGAGTTTAACCGATTATCCCGGGCAAATATCGGCCATAATATTTACCAAAGGATGTAATTTAAGGTGTCCTTATTGCTATAATGCCGGCTTAAACGCGATTGAAGCCGGGGAAAAAAGCGATATAGGCGAAAGAGAGGTCTTGGAATTTCTGGAAAAAAGAAAGGGAAAATTGGATGCGATTGTTATTACCGGCGGAGAGCCGACCCTGCATTCTTCATTGGAAGGTTTTATGGCCAAGATCAAAGACAAAGGATATTTGGTAAAATTGGATACCAACGGCACCGATCCGGAAGCAATCAAAGAAATATGGGAAAAAGGATTGATCGATTATATCGCTATTGACCTTAAGGGGCCGGCAGATAAATACCAACAAGCGGCCGGAGTTTCGATCGATGTTGATAAATACCAACAAGCCATTGATTATGTTATCAAAAGCCGGATACCCCATGAATTCAGAAGCACTATGGTGCCGGCCCTATTAAGTAAGGGCGATATACCTTTAATGGGAGAAATGATACAGGGCGCCGATAGATGGTATTTGCAAAAGTTTGTGTCAAACGTTGATATGATAGACAATGCTTTAAAAAACACGCCCTCGTTTACAGATAAGGAAATGGAAGAAATGGTGGAAATAGGTAAAAATTATGTTAAGGAATGTGCATATAGATAAAGAGGTTTGTAAAATCGATAATTGTAAATTAAATTAGGTCCCCATGCTTGTCTGCCTTATTCGTCGATCGGAACCGATGTATCGGCGGAAAAGGTAGTCGGGTTTTAAATACCCTGACAAAGGAGGGCTATTCCGATAAGAAAAAGGGATAGCCCTCCTTTTCTTTTACTCTTTTTGATGTTAATATGTAAAATATAAATCATATTTTATGCCGCAACCAAATAAAAAAAACCGCAATAATCAGAAAAAGCGAGCCAAGGAAGAAAAGGATATTGCCGATCTTATGGAAGAAAATTTAGAGTTGAATCGGCGAATGCATGAAATGCTGAAAAGCGTAAAAAATTATATATTGATGCAAAGAATATTTTTTGTATTAAAGGTATTGATAATCTTAATACCGCTTATACTGGGATTTGTTTATTTGCCTCCGCTTGTTAAAAGTTGGGCTCAAGAATATGGCGATATTCTTCAATTTGATCTGGGAAAATATAAAACTCAAGAAAATGCGGACATTCAACAGCTGGAAGAAAGTATTAACAACCTCGACCGAGAAGAGAAGAAGGAATTATTGAAAAGAATAAACCGATAAATATGCCCACTGTTTGGGAGAAAAAAATTTTACAATTGGTTGCGTATATTCCCAAAGGAAGGGTGATTACTTATAAAAATTTGGCTCGAATAGCCGGTTGTCCGGAAGCGGTGCGAGCGGTTGGCAACGCTTTAAATAAAAATCAAAACTCTCCTCAAGTGCCTTGTCATCGAGTTGTTAAAAGTAATGGAGAAGTGGGAGGGTACGCTTATGGAAAGAAGAAGAAGGAAAAGCTATTAAAACAAGAAGGAATTGTTGTTGATGAAGGGAAAATCGTTAATATGAAGAGTGTGGAAATTATTGATTTTTAAAATTTATTTATCAATAGTAAATAAATTTAAATCAATATCATATGTTTGAAAAAAATAAAAATAAAAAAATAGGCATCATTGTTGTCATTTCGGTTGTTTTAAGTTCTGTTTTCGGCGGTATCGCGGGATTTTGGGGCGGTTTATCCGCTTTGCAAAGCGATAATTTCTCTGAATGGGCGGCCAATAATTTGGAAGGATGGGAAAGGGATTCTTCTTCCTCTTCTGAAAAAATAGTAAAAGTGGAAGAACAGTCAACGGTAGTGGATACCGTTAAAAAAGTGTCTCCGGCGGTGGTCAGTATAGTGGTCACCAAGGATCTGCCGAAAATAAAGAGGAATCCCGGCATGTTCAATGATCCCTTTTTTCGGGAGTTTTTCGGCGAAGAATATGAAAGATTTTTTGAGTATCCCGAAAGCGGTGAAGGAGGAGAAGAGATGGAGGTCGGAGGCGGAAGCGGTTTTATAGTATCGGCCGACGGATATGTTGCAACAAATAAGCATGTGGTGGCTGATGAAGATGCCAATTATACCGTGGTGTTAAACGATGAAGAAGAATACAAGGCCGAAGTTCTGGCCAGGGATACTACGACCGATTTGGCTATTTTAAAAATAGAAGCGAAAGATCTTCCTTTTATAGACTTGGGAGACAGTTCATCACTGCAGGTCGGCCAAAAGGTTATCGCCATCGGCAATGCTTTGGGGGAATTCAGTGACACCGTGTCCACCGGCGTGGTTTCCGGTCTTTCCCGTTCCATAACAGCCGGGGGAGTCGGAACCGCTTCTGAGAAGTTAACCGGCCTGATCCAAACCGACGCTTCCATAAATCCGGGCAATTCCGGAGGACCTTTGCTTAATATAGACGGGCAAGTGATCGGCATAAATACCGCCATGGCTCAAGGAGCGGAAAATATCGGATTTGCCATTCCGATCAACGAGGTAAAAGACATTATTCAAGATGTTAAAGAACACGGCAGAATAATCCGTCCGTGGCTGGGAGTGAGGTATGTGATATTGGATGAACAGATGGCGGAAGTTAATGAATTGCCGGTTAACAAAGGGGCATTGATCATGAGAGGAGATACCCGCCGGGAATTGGCAGTAATCCCGGGCTCTCCGGCCGCTAAAGCCGGATTGCGGGCCTATGATATAATTTTAAAAGTGGAAGATAAAGAAATAAGCAAAGATCATACTTTGGCTGAAGCTATAAACGAATATGAGCCGGGAGACAAAATTACCATGACGGTTTGGCAAGACGGAGAAGAAAATGAGGTTGAAGTGGAATTGGAAGAAAGAGGAAAAAGTAATTAGTAATTAGTAATTCGCCTATTGCGTGTTGCTCTATATTTATGTTTGAACATTTTATATTGGGCGTTATTCAGGGTGTGGCGGAGTGGTTGCCCGTAAGCTCGGAAGGATTTATCTTTTTGGCCAAAACCCATTTGTTCGGAGAAACCGATATCGGCTCTATCGTGGAGGAAGCGCTTTTTTTGCATTTGGGAACCTTTTTGGCCGTTTTGGTCTATTTAAGAAAAAAGATCCGGACATTGTTAAAAAGTTTGTATAAATATAAGGAAGCATCGGTTGAGCAAAAAAATATTTTGCAGTTTTTATTGATAGCCACCTTTATTTCCGGCCTCTTGGGATATGTTTTAATTACTTTTGTAGAAGAAAACGCCGCTTATTTGCAGTCCGCCACCGATGCAATAACCTTGGGAGTGGGAATATTACTGATCATTACCGCGTTTTTACAATACCGGGCAAAATATTCTCAAAAAATAAATGCAGAATCGAGCAAGGCTTTGAAAAATTATAAAGAATTGAATAAAAAAGACGGTTTTATCTTGGGGGCGGTTCAAAGCATGGCCGCTTTGCCGGGGTTATCCCGTTCGGGTTTAACCGTATCCGCTTTGCTTTTACGAAAATTTGATGATAATATAGCTTTAGAATTAAGTTTTCTTTTAAGCCTTCCCATTGTTTTGGGGGGCAATATAATTTTGAATGCCGACAAGTTAACCGGAGAGCCTTATGCTTGGATCGGCTTGCTTTCTTCCTTTGTTTTCGGTCTTTTAACCATTGACCTGCTTTTAAAAACGGCTCGAAAAGTAAATTTCGCCCATTTTGTTTTATTCTTCGGATTATTATCCATCTTGGCCGTTTTAATATAGGGCCGAGAAAAAAATTTTATGAATTTTATTCATCTCCACAACCATACTTGTTATTCTTTGTTGGACGGCCTTCCGCAAGTGGATGAATTGATCAAGCACGCCAAAGAAGAGGGGAGCGGGGCGGTGGCCATCACCGACCACGGCGTTATGTATGGAGTGGTGGATTTTTATAAAAAGTGTAAAAAGGCGGGGGTTAAACCCATAATCGGAGCGGAAGCTTATCTGGCTCCGAATTCGAGGTTTGACAAAAGTTCAAATGAAGATAAAAAGAATTACCATTTATTGCTTTTGGCAAAGAACAACAAAGGGTATAGCAATTTATTGCAATTGATCACCACTGCCCATTTGGAGGGTTTTTATTATAAACCCAGAGTGGATTGGGAGATCCTGCAAAAATATAGCGGGGGACTTATTGCCACTACCGCTTGCTTGGGAGGGGAAATCCCCCAGCTTATTATGTCCGAACAGATGGACAAGGCCAAGCAAAGGATAAAGGAATATAACGGTTTGTTCGGTCAAGACAATTTTTATTTGGAATTGCAGCACCACCCCGATTTACCGGAACAAGAACCGGTGAATAATAAATTGATAGAATTATCAAAAGAAACCGGAGTACCTTTGGTGGCCACCAATGACATACATTATTACAGCAAAGATGATGCCCGGGCTCAAGATATTTTATTGTGCTTGCAAGGCAAAAAGAAATTAACCGATGAGAACAGGTTGAGGATGCCGGATGATTTTTCCATGAGAAGCGCCGGTGAAATGATAGAAAATTTTAAACATGTGCCGGAAGCGATCGAGAATACGGAAAAAATAGCCGAGATGTGTAATGTGGAATTGCAATTGGGAACCTCCCATCTACCTTACTTTTCAGTGCCGGAAGACCATACCCCGGATAGTTATTTAAGGGATCTATGCGAGAAAGGATTGCAAGAGAGATATGGAAAAGACTATAAAGATTGCGATGAAGAGATAAAAGAAAGAATGGATTATGAATTGTCGGTTATCAATAATATGGGTTGGCCATCTTACTTTTTGATCGTGGCCGATATTGTTGATTGGGCCAAGAAGCAAGGTATAGTGGTCGGCCCGGGCAGAGGCAGCGCCGCCGGCTCTTTGGTTTGTTATTTAACCGGCATCACCAACATGGATCCGTTGGAATACGACCTTCTCTTTGAAAGATTTTTAAATCCGGATCGTGTATCCATGCCCGATATTGATTTGGATTTCGCCGATACCAGGCGGGATGAAGTGATCGAGTATGCCGAGCAAAAGTACGGTAAAGACCATGTATCCCAGATCATTACCTTCGGAACCATGGCCGCCAGGGCCGCGGTCCGGGACGTGGGAAGAGTATTGGATTTTTCTTACGATTATTGCGACAAACTGGCCAAAATGATCCCCATGTTCGCCAAAATAGACGACGCTTTGGAGAATGTGGGGGAATTGAAAGAGATGTATAAAAACGACCCTTCCGCCAAGCAGGTGTTGGATTATGTTAGAAAATTGGAAGGAGTGGCCAGGCACGCCTCCACCCATGCTTGCGGAGTATTGATCACTAAAGAACCTTTGACAACATATGTTCCCCTGCAATATTCTTCTTCTTCGGATAAAAGTATCGTATCCCAATATTCCGTTTATGCGGTTGAGGATTTGGGTCTTTTAAAGATGGATTTTCTGGGACTAAAGAACCTTTCCATTATCGAGTCCGCCGCCAATATTATTAAAAAGATCCACGGAAAGGATATAGATTATTACAATCTGCCCTTGGATGACCAAAAGACCTTAGAGCTTTTCGGTAAAGGAGAAACTACCGGAGTATTCCAATTTGAATCATCCGGCATGAAGCATTATTTAAGAGAATTAAAGCCTTCCAAATTCGAGGACGTGATCGCCATGGTGGCCCTTTACAGGCCCGGTCCCATGGATTGGATACCCGATTATATCGCCGGCAAACACGGTAAGAAAAAGATCACTTACCTGCATCCCAAATTGCAGCCGATATTGGATAAGACTTACGGAGTGGCGATCTATCAAGAACAAGTTATGCAAATAGCCAGGGAATTGGCCGGTTTTACCATGGCCGAGGCGGATGTATTGAGAAAAGCGGTCGGTAAAAAAATAAAAGAATTATTGGAAGAACAGAAGCAAAAGTTCATAGACGGATGTGTAAAAAACGGCATCAACAAAGAATTGGCCCAAAAAATATTCGCTTTTATAGAACCTTTCGCCGGATATGGCTTTAACAGAAGCCATGCCGCTTGTTATGCTTATATCGGTTATCAGACCGCTTATTTAAAAGCTTATTATCCGGCCGAGTTTATGGCCGCTTTACTGACCGCCGACCAGCAAAATATCGACAGAGTGGCAATCGAGATAGAAGAATGCCAAAATATGGGGATAACAGTGGCGGCGCCGGATGTAAACGAATCTTTTGAAACTTTTACCGTCGTAGCCCCTACTGAAAGCCAAGAAAAGGGAGATGAGGAATATGCTCCGACCATAAGATTCGGTTTAAATGCGGTGAAAAACGTGGGAGAGAATATCGCGGAGGTCATTATAAAAGAAAGAAAAGAAAACGGCCAATATAAAGATATCTATGATTTCTTGGAAAGAGTAACCAATAAAGATTTGAATAGAAAGTCATTGGAGAGTTTAATAAAAAGCGGTTGCCTTGATTGTTTTGAAGAAAGAGGGAAATTAATGGGCAATATTGATAATTTGTTAAGCTTTAATAAAGAGGCTTGCCGAATAAAGGAAAGCAAACAAGCCAACTTATTTGCCGATTCTCCGGAGATGGCGGGACCGGCTAAAGTTCAATTAAATGAAACCGAACCGATAGAAAGACAGCAAATGCTTGCTTGGGAAAAAGAGCTGTTGGGTTTATATATTAGTGAACATCCGTTTAACGATTATAAAAAACACCTTAAAGATATCGCGGTTTCTTTATCCGATCTGTCCGGAATGGAGGGGAAGAAAGTGAATACGGCCGGGATTGTCTCTTCTGTAAAAAAAATAAACACCAAAAACAACAAAACAATGCTTTTTGTAAAGATAGAAGAGGTATTGAACGGAGCGGAATTGTTAATATTCCCGGAATTATATGAACAGACCAAAGATAAATGGGAAGAGGGAAAGGCGGTGTTGTGCCAAGGCAAGGTTTCGGACAAGGATCAAGAGATAAAAATTTTGACTGAAAAAGTCCATTTTTTAAACTTAAATAACATTGAGTCGGATGTTGAAAGATTCAGGCGAGAAGCCGGCACCTTAAATCATAGTAAAAATTCATCAGCAGGCAATAAGGAGAGGGGCGCACATCAAGAAAATCCTTTAAAGATCATAATGGAAGACAGGCTGGAAGAAAATAAGATGAATGAATTAAAAAATATTTTTTTGAACAATCCCGGTGAAAATAAAGTTTATTTTAAAGTCAACGGAAGCGGGAAGGTGGTTGAGGCCGGATTCAAGGTCAATAATGATCATAAGTTGGCGGAGGAGATAAGGAAAAATTTTTCGGATCATATAAAAGTTGTGGATTAGTCGGTTGGACGTTTGTTTTTAAATTTGGTATAATTAATTAATCAATAAATTCACTTATTAAATTAGTGGAACAATTTTGAGGATTTGATAACTTCTATAAGTTTATTTTTATGGCCAATAAAAAAACCACCAAAAAGAAAGAAGAAGAAAAAGATGTGAAGGCCTCATCAAGCAAAGGTTCGACCGCCAAAAAGAAAACTTCTTCGGCTAAAAAGAGCAACAGCAAGAAAACTTCTTCTTCGGCCAAAAAGACAACCGGACAGACGGCAAAAAGAACAACAAAGACAACCGCCGGCAAAAAGAAAGCGTCTTCCGCCAAAAGATCCAAAACCGAAGCCTCCAAAATTAAGGTCAGAGTAACACAAGAAGATATTTCCGGCATCCAAGAAGGAATGGAAGAAGCGAATTATAGTAAGAGCTCCGCGAATTCTCAAGGCGGGGAAGATAAAAAAAAGCGGAACAGAACAGCCGGCAAGACCAAAAAGAAAAAAACCGGTACCTCCGAAAGCGGTAAAAGAATATCACCTGCAAAACCGGCGGAAAAAGGCAGAAGAAAGAAGAAAAAAGAAAGTGTTGAAACAGAAACTCTTCCGGCCGAAGAAAAAAAGAGGCCGAACAATAAAAATGTTTGGACCAGCTTTTCGATCGGAGAAGATAGCGGTAAAGAGAAAAAAAAGGAGAACATAAAGCCCCGCTCGATCAGTTTATATAAAAAGATAGCTTTTACTTTTATAAGCTTAACCTTTCTGCTTTTGGCGGTTGTTTTCTACTTTTCCGCTGTTAGTTTAAAAATAACTTTGGTTTCAGCCAAGGAAAGTATTAATGACAAATTAATATTATCCGTTTATGACAAGAATTCCGAGTCCGGTGAAGATATCTCATCTGAAAAAAGCCTGTCCGGAATAGTTGATCAATTAACCATTAATAAAAGCGGCGTTTATCAGAGCACCGGAGAGGAAGTGGTCGGAGAGGAGATAACAGGGAAAGTAACAATAGTGAACAATTACTCGCAGAATCAACCGTTGGTGGCCAGCACCAGAATATTGAGTCCGAATGATAAAATGTATAGATTATCGGAAACAGTGACCGTTCCCGCCGGAGGATCAGTGGAGGTTGATGTATATACCGATGAACCTTCGCCGGAATATGCGATCGGGCCGACCCGTTTTACCATTCCCGGTTTATGGGCGGGCTTGCAGGACGATATTTATGCCGAAAGTAAAAAAGAGTTTGAATACCGAACAGAGAAAAGAAAATTCATTAAAAAAGAAGATATAAATAATGCCATAAGGAATATTAAGAAAAAGTTATCCCAAAAAGGCGAAAAAGAATTCGGTGATAATTATCTGGGGTATGATGAAGTGATATATAACCTGGTTTCGGTGGATGCGGATACTGACAAGGAGGCCGGAGATGAGGCCGAAGAATTTAAAGTAACCGCCGAAGGAACTATTAACGTGGTAGCCTTTAATAATGAAAAGTTAAAAAAGATAGCCGAATCCAAGTTATACTCCTCATTGCCGGAAGACAGAGAGTTGGTTGAATTTAATGAAGAAGATGTTGATTATTCTTTGGATGATTATAATTTTTCAGATAAAACGGCCACTTTGGAGGTAAGTTTTAGCGGCAAGACGGTTTTTAACGGCGATGAGCCGATAATAGATAAAAAAAGTATAACAGGATTGAATAAACAACAGCTAAAAGATTATTTAGAAGGCTTGGATAAAGTATCTGATTATAAAGTTGACTTTTCTCCCGCATTCATAAACAAAGTCCCGTCTTTGGTGGACAGGATAGAGGTCAATATAGAAGAAGAATAATTAAAATTTTTCTTTTCCGGAAGTTAAAACCGAAAGCTTCAAGCTTTCGGTTTTTAAATATGAATGTGCCCTGGGTGAGAGTCGAACTCACACGGCATAAAGCCACACGATTTTGAGTCGTGCGCGTCTACCAGTTCCGCCACCAGGGCAATATAAGCAATTTTTCAATTTTCAATTCACAATTTTCAATTGATGCTTTTATTTGATTTTAGATTTTACTTTAATCAGTATAATCCAAATGTGAGAAGTTGTCAAAACAGTAAAATTAATGTACAATGATTAATAATACGAAGTTAATTTTTTTGGGTTCGGAGTTAGTATGGGTAAAATAATTTCCATAGTAAATCAAAAAGGGGGAGTGGGCAAAACCACCACCGCCATAAATTTGGGAGCTTATTTGGCCGCCGCCGGCAAGCATGTGCTTTTGGTGGACATCGACCCTCAAGCCAATGCCAGCTCGGGCATAGGGTTGGACACCGGGGATATTGAAAAAGGTATTTATGAAGCATTAATAGGACAAAATTCTATGATTGATATCATAAGATCCACTTTGCATGACAGATATAAAATAGCCCCTTCTTCCGCTTCGTTGGCCGGAGCCGGCATAGAATTGGTTAATATGGAGCAAAGAGAATATAGGTTGAATAAAATATTGAAAGGAGTAAAGGACGAATATGATTATATTATTATAGACGGCCCGCCGTCTTTGGGGCTTCTAACCATTAACAGTTTAGTGGCCGCGGACGAAATATTGATTCCCATTCAAAGCGAATATTATGCTTTGGAAGGTTTGGGGCAATTGTTGGAGACGATAAGTTTGGTTCAAGATAATTTGGCTCCTGATTTAAAAATAATGGGAAGCGTTATCACTATGTATGACAAAAGGAATAGGTTGTCCGGACAAGTAATGGAAGAGTTGTATAAATACTTTCCGGGCAGAGTATTCAGAACGGTTATACCAAGAAATATCAGGTTGGCGGAAGCTCCCAGCTATGGTAAATCGATCATGCATTATGATAAAAGGTCAAAAGGAAGCAAGGCTTATGAAAAATTGGCTAAGGAGATAATAAATTTAACATAAAATTATATATGCCCAAAGGATTAGGCAGGGGATTGGACTCTCTTATTCCCCAAAAACCCAAAAAAACCAAAAACGATAAAGGTGGCGATATAATGGACGTTACCACCGAAGAAGAGAGAGAAAATATTACCGAGTTGGATATCAATAAAATTAAGGCAAGACCTTCTCAGCCCAGAAAAGAATTTTCCGGTCATGCCATGGAAGAATTGACCGACTCGGTAAGAAGATACGGTATAATCCAACCGTTGATAGTGACCCCGACCGAGGAAGGGTATGAATTGATAGCCGGGGAAAGAAGGCTTCGCGCCGGAGTTGAAGCCGGCTTGGAAAAAGTTCCGGTTGTTGTTCGGGATTATGACCAGCAAAAACAATTGGAGGTGGCCTTAATAGAAAATCTGCAAAGAGAAGACCTTACTCCCATAGAAAAAGCGGTCGCATATAGAAAACTAATGGCCGATTTTAATATGTCGGTTCAAGATGTGGCCGAAAGCGTAGGGAAGTCGCGTCCCTCGGTTTCAAATATAATGCGTTTGTTGGATTTGCCGGAGGAAATACAAGATGCCATCTTAAAAGGAAAGCTGAACGAGGCGAACGCTTTGTGGGTGGCCGGCTTGGACACCGAAGCCAAGCAAATGGAAGTTTTTAGAAAAATAATACATGGAAATATGACATATGGCCAAGTAAGAGAAGAGGTGAAAAAGATGGGCGGAACCAAGCAAGCCAGAATTAAACAAGACCCCAAAGACGGTGAAAGAGAAGAGCGTTTAAGAGAGGCTGTGGGAACCAAAGTTAAGCTAACAAGGAAAAAGAAGGGCGGAACCATAACCATTGATTTTTACAGCGACGAAGAATTGGACGGCATTATTGACAAATTTAATTAAAAAAT
>CAZEHL010000001.1:37282-42641 GCA_964512155.1 uncultured Gammaproteobacteria bacterium
GTATCATATAATTACCATTGGTTGCCAAATGAATAAATCGGACAGCGAAAGGGTTGCTTCTTATCTTGAACAAAAAAATTATACACCTGTTTCAGATGTCCAAGAGGCCGATATAGCGGTGATAAATACTTGCGGAGTAAGACAGTCGGCTGAAGACAGGGTATATGGGTTGGTAGCTAAAATAAAAAAAAGCGCCAATGATCCGAAAATAATTTTGACCGGTTGCTTGAGCAAACGGGAAGATGTTAAGCAAAGATTAAAAGACAAGGTTGATATATGGCTACCTATAGAAGAATTGCCGGCGTTAAAAGAAAAACTTGAGCAAGAAAATAAAGAAAAAAAGACGGAAAGAGGGGAGTATTTAAAAATAAAACCCAAATTAACTTCTTCTTTTAGAGTTTTTATCCCCATCGGCAACGGTTGTGATAATTTTTGTACCTATTGCGTGGTGCCTTATGCCCGGGGTAGAGAAGTATATAGACCGGCTCCGGAAATATTGGAAGAAGTAAAGAAATGGATAGATAAAGGTTATAAAGAGATATATTTGATCGCTCAAAATGTTAACAGCTATATTTGGAGGCCGCTTTCTTTGGCGGAAGCGAAAAGATATTTTCCTTTCTTAAAAGATCAGGTGGTGGATTTTGCCGATCTGTTAAAAGTCATTGCCGACATGGACGGTGATTTTTGGATAAGATTTGCCACCTCTCATCCCAAGGATATGAGCGACAAATTGATCAAAACGATATCCGAACAAAAAAAGATATGCCGCCACATTCATTTGCCGGCCCAAGCCGGAGATAGCGAGGTGTTACAAAAAATGAACAGGAATTATACTGTCGGCCATTACAAGAATTTAATAAAGAAGATCAGAGAATATATGCCCGAGGGCTCTTTGACCACTGATATTATTGTCGGCTTCCCCGGAGAAACCCGGAAACAATTTGAAAATACCAAGCAACTTTTTCGGGAGGTACAATTCGACATGGCTTATGTAGCCCAATACAGCCCCAGACCGGAAACGGTGGCGGAAAAAATGGAAGATAATGTGCCGGCCGAAGAAAAGAGAAGAAGAGAAGAAGAGTTAATGGAGATATTGCGGGAAACCGCTTACAAAAACAATGAAAAGCATTTAAATCGGACGGTTAAGGTTTTGATTGAAGGGAAAAATAAAAAAGGGGAGTGGTATGGCAAGACCGATACCAATAAAAATGTTCAAATAATTTCTTGCAAAAATAAGGAATTGGAAGCGGGGAGGTTTGTTGAAGTTGTAATTAAAGATATTCAAGATTTCGGTTTGAAAGGAAATTTGTTATAATAAAATCTGAGCACCTTCGGAAGGTCCTCAAGTTTGAGGACCTTCCGAAGGTGCTCAGAAAAAGTCGCTATTTAAAAACCCCTTGAACAAAAAATTTGTTCAAGGGGTGAGATGGTTAAATTACCATAAATACTATATTTCTTTTGCCATTATTATCCCTCCTGTAAGAATAGTAAAGATTGTCTCCGTCCCTTATTTCATGAGCGGAGCAATAGTTACAGATCTGAATGTTTTTGGCATTAATCCCTTTGGTTATGAGTTCCTCGATAATAACCTTTTTAAGATTTAATTTCCGGTTTGGTAAAATATAGTCGTCAAAACACCCTTCTGCGAAACCGTGAGTTACTTCATAGCAACCCACGCATATGCCCGGAAAAATGCCAATCTTGACTTCATCCAGGCTAACAAGGGCTTTTATCAAGCTCAGAGTTTTGGGGATTATCTTCTCCTTTAACGGCCTCCACCCGCAGTGGATAATGGCCCCGAAATCGTTGTTGTCATTCGTTAAAATAATAATGGGGCAATCTCCGGTAGGACATACAAGAACTTTTTTATTTTTGCCGTTCTTGGAGATAATTGCATCCCCCTCATAGTAGTTGACGCCACCCCTGTTTTCTGCAAAGTTTATAATGTCTCGATGCATAGGGATAGCTCTATGGACGGCGTTTACATTTAACATGTAAACTATTCTTCTTAGTTGATCTTCCGCTTCTTTTTGATCTTGATTTAGAGAAAAGTCACCCATTCTAACATTGGTAATTCCATTCCTGGCGGGAAAATTTTCTACTTTTTCAAAGAACCCTTTTTCATAAAAAACTTCTTCCGGTTTCTTGCTCATGAAAATCCCTCCTTCATTTTTGTTTTTGTTAAACAAGATAGAATGTTTATAACACATTTTTTTATAAAAGTCAACCATGGAAACTGAAAAATACAATAAAGCGATAGTAATTTTGGGTCCCACCGCTACCGGCAAGACCAAATTGGGGGTGGAGTTGGCCCGTGAATTCAACGGCGAGATCATTAATGCCGACAGCCGGCAAGTTTACAAGGGCATGGACATAGGAACCGGCAAGGATCTGGATGAATACAGAGTGGAAACAAAAGACAGTCAAGGCAATAAAAAAACAGTAAATATTCCGCATCACTTAATAGACGTGGTTCACCCCAACACCTCTTTTAATTTGGCCAAATATCAAAAAACGGCCTATAAAAGAATAGAAGAAATATTATCGCGAAACAGGATTCCCATAATAGTGGGAGGAACCGGCTTGTATATTCAGGCTTTGGTGGAAGGATTCAACCTGTCCGGTATTGCCCCGGATAAAAGAAAAAGGCGGGATTTGGAAAACAAAGATGTTTCCGATTTATACGGAATTTTACAAGAAATAAACCCGGATTTCGCTTCCCGGGTTAATGAAAGCGACAGAAAAAATCCGGTGAGATTGATAAGATATATAGAGATCTGCCGGACAAACAAAGAAAGCATGTCCAAAAAGGGAAGTCCTTACGATTTTTTATTGTTGGGAATAGCTTTGGAAAAAGAAGAATTGGAGGAAAGAATATACAAACGTTTGGTGGAAAGATTGGAAAAGGAAGGAATGATAGAAGAGGTGGAAAGATTGCATAAGCGGGAAAAGGTGAGCTGGAAAAGACTGGACCGATTCGGCTTGGAATATAGGTATGTCTCTAAATAC
The DNA here is from genome assembly GCA_964512155.1 of uncultured Gammaproteobacteria bacterium. Taxonomy (GTDB): domain Bacteria; phylum Patescibacteriota; class Patescibacteriia; order Patescibacteriales; family JAGXOH01; genus JAGXOH01. The sequence continues at coordinate 40,292 of CAZEHL010000001.1, forward strand.
TTACAAGGAAAATTGGAGTACCAAGAAATGGTGGATAAATTATATATAGCTATAAGACGGTTTTCCAAAAAGCAAATGACTTGGTTCCGCGGTTGGGAGAAAAAAGGAGCGGATATTCGGTGGATAAAAAGCGCGTCTCATGCTCGGCGCCTCGTAAAGAATTTTGTTAAAAAATAAAAAAGAGCGCCCTTAAAAGGGGCGCCCATGGAAAATTTTAATGAAGATTTTGTCGGCAACGGCGGCATATTTTTTCCGGGATCCATTGTTCGTCCCCGGGTAAAAATTGGATCATATCACTTCTGTAGTAAATTTTTTCCTTGTCATTCCCCACTATTCCTCGTATAGTTCCGCATATGGAGCACTTCCAATATACTTTTATCTCATAGTTTATTCCTCTTATACTTCTCGTTAAACAAGGCTCTTTCGGTTCTTTGTTTAATACAACGCTTTGTTCTTTTTCCACAGTTAATGCGCTTTCCATATTCCCTCCTTTGTTTTTAAAAAGAGCAAAAAAATACCGCCCCCGAAGGGCGGTATTTATATTTCCCGAATTGGTTTTGTTTTTTTATGTTTTACTTTTCTGTTTTTCATTATTTTTATTGTATTACATTAAAAATATCAAGTAAAGCCTTTGTTGTGGATATTCAAAATTATTATTATTTTATGTGTTAGATTTTCAAGTGTTGTTTCCAAATAAATTAATAATTTTTTTAAATTTATTTGCTACAGTTTTTTGAAGAAAGCGAAAGTAATTATTTTTGTTAACCTACGGGTATGGTAGGTAGGCGAAGTTAACAAAAATAATTACTTTCGCTTCCCAAATATTTACAACAACTCTATTATATCTCGCATTTTATGTATTTAACAATTCTTGCAGTATTTCTTGCACTTTTTTGGGGTTGGCTTTGCCTTGGGTGGCCGCCATGGTTTGGCCGACAAAGAATTGCAATACATTGGTTTTTCCTTGCCGGTATTGTTCCAGTTGAGCCGGATGCTTGTCCACTATTTCTTTAATGGTTTCTTCCAGTTGTTTGGTGTCATCTATTTGTTCCAAGCCCAAATTTTTCATTATTTCACTCGGGTCGCCGCCTTTATTATACATTTCTTCCAATATTTTTTGGCCGGCGCTGGAATTGATCTTTTCTTGGTATACAAGAATCACCAATTCGGCGAAATTTTCCGGAGTGATCTTGATGTTTTTTATCTCCTGATCATTTTTTCTTAAATATTTAAACAGTTCGCTTATTAACCAGTTAGAGGCATTTTTGGTTATTTTTTTCTTTTGTCTTTCCCAATCGTCACCTTGGGAGTTTATCCAAGCCCTTAATTCCGAGATGACTTGTTCAGTGTAAGATGCCGTTTGTTTATCCGAACACAGTGTTTCAGCCGCTTCCGTCTCCATGTCGTATTGTTCCCGGAATCTTTTTATTTTATTTTGAGGCAACTCCATTAGCCCGCTTTTTATTTTTTCGATCCATTGGCCGCCGATATCAAGAGTGGGAATGTCCGGTTCCGGAAAATACCTATAATCCGCTGAAGTTTCCTTTTCTCTTTGCGGGATGGTTTTTCCTTTGTCTTCGTTCCATCCTCTGGTTTGCTGTCTTAAAATTTCGCCGGCTTGCAATGCCTTTTTTTGCCTGTCTATTTCATAATTTATGGCTTTTTCAATAGCTCGAAAAGAGTTGATGTTTTTAAGTTCGGTTTTGGGATTCAATTCATATCCGCCCAAAGGTTCTATTTCTCCTTCCTCGTTTAGTTTCCACTTATTTTTTTCTTGCAAACTGATGTTGGCCTCGCATCTCATTTGCCCTTTTTCCATATCGGCATCGCTTATATCCAAATATCGTAGTATTTGTTGGTATCTTTGGCAGAATTTTTTGGCTGAGTAAGCATCGGGAATGGTCGGATAAGTAACCATCTCTATCAAAGGAGTGCCGGCCCGATTATAGTCCACCAAAGAATACTCTTTGCCGTTCGGGTGAGTGGTCTTGCCGGTATCTTCTTCCAAATGAATTCGGCAAATGCCGATACTGTGTCCATCTGTTTCCAAATACCCGTCATGAACCAAAGGGATGTCATATTGTGATATTTGGTATTCTTTGGGCAAGTCGGGATAAAAGTAATGCTTCCTATCAAATTTGGATTTTTGATTTACTTGGCAGCTAAGGCCCATTCCCAAAAGAATAGTCCATTCAATAGCTTTCTTGTTAGGATAGGGAAGGGTGCCGGGATGTCCCAAACAAATCGGACAAACATTGGTATTCGGCTCTTTTTCTTTTGGGTTATTATCGCACCGGCAAAACATTTTGGATTTGGTTTTTAGCTCGGCGTGGATCTCCAGACCGATGAT
>CAZEHL010000001.1:42741-45770 GCA_964512155.1 uncultured Gammaproteobacteria bacterium
TTCTTTCACTTTTCCCCAAATCAATTCCAGTATCTCTTCTCTTGCCAATATTTTATCGTTATCAGTGCATCGAATAAGATGAAATTCGGGAAATGTTTCAGCTATTTCCAAAAAGATCCGCTCCGCTTTTTTTAAGTGTTCCAAATTATCTTGATGAATGTCATTTGTTTTTCCTTCCCAGTCGGCGGATGTTCTTTTTTGCGCCAATTCTTGAGCCAATTCCGCTCGTAGATGTAAGATGATATTTATATCCGGCTTCGGAATGTTGAATATTTTATATTCCAAATTATAAAGCCAATTAAAAAATCGCTTTCTTTCGGCGGCGGAGCTTAATTTATTTCCTTGATGCCCCATGTTGGCGGTTACATATCGATTGGAAAGAACGATATAGCCGGCTTCCAGCCATCTTTTTATTTTAAAACCGGCATCAAATCTATCCACGGCATAAAAAGTGGAAGCTATATAAGGGTCAACTTCTTCCGCCTGTCCGTATTTCCCGCTCAAATATTCTTCCACCGGCCCGGCTGATTTGGTATTGTATTGAGGAAAACTGATCATGCGCACTTCGTACCCTTGTTCTTTCATTTTTTGAGTCAATAGGTCGGCCTGAGTGGCTTTACCGGTCCCGTCGGTACCGTCCAACACTATTAGTTTCCCTTTTTTATAGCCGGGCATATAATGATTAGTTTTAGAGTATGGGTTGTGGTTTATATTTTTTCAAAAGTTTTTCGAAATAAAATTTTTATCGATTTGTTTTTTTACGGCCGTAGCCCCGCCCCTCGCGAAGGGCGGGGTTCGAAATCCAGGTGCTCCCGCCAGGACTCGAACCTGAATCGCCGGCTCCGGAAACCGGTGTTCTATCCCTTGAACTACGGAAGCCTTTAAAACGGTTTTTTATTTTCTATAATTTTTTTATAAATTCGTCAATTTCTTTATGCAGGTGGTTTAGGTCATATTCATTGATCACGGTTCGGTCAGCCACTGCGATCGGTCCGCCTTTGTTGGTTCCTTCTATTTCCGTCCTGTCTCTGGTTTTGAATTCTTCATAGTCTTTTATAGGTCTTTCTCTTTGCCTGTTTTTCAATCTTTTGAACCTGGCATCCGGAGAAGAGTATATAGCCAATACCTTAAAGTCTTCTCCATATTCATCTTTTATGGTTTTATACTCTTCCCAACTGTATAGACTCTCCAGGATAATATTGTTACTTTCTTTTAAGAGTTTTTTTATTTTGGGCAGGGCCAACTTGGCATAGGCGGCCATACCCAGCTCTTCTCTGATTTTTTCCCGGATATATCTTTCATTCTCATAGTTAACTTCCAGTCCTTCTTCTTTTAATCTATCAAAAGTTGCCTCCCCGAAATATACTTTCGGCCAGCCGTACTTTTTTAATACATATCTGGTGGCGGCGGACTTGCCGGCGCCAGCCATGCCGACCACGGCTATAATGTTTTTTTTCATAAAACTTAGTTTTAAATATCGTACCCCCTTCCAAATTCTAAATAACTAATAACTAATAACGAATATCATCTTTCATTTGTTCAACTCTAAGAATTTGTATCTTAATCCATCTTCTGTTTCCTTTTCCTCTTCTTTGATCACTTTATCGAATTCAGAATATTCGGGAAAATAAGTATCCGCCTCGGCTTCCTTGTCAACAACTGTCAAATACAATTTATCGGCATAGGGAAGAGCTTGCTCATAGATTTGAGCCCCTCCGATAATAAAAACCTCTTCTCGATCCATTTCTTGAGCGTATTCAATAGCCTTTTTTATTGAGCATACCACCGTACATCCTTTAGCTTCATAATTTTTGTTTTCCGTAATAACGATATTATTCCTGCCTTCCAGTTTTTTGCCAATGGATTCATAGGTTTTTCTACCCATTATAACGGCATGGCCTTGAGTTAATTCTTTAAATCTTTTCATATCCTCGGGCATATCCCAAAGAAGCTTGTTGTCCTTCCCAAGCTCCCGGTTTTTTCCGATGATAGCGATAATGGATATCATAATGAGTAAAAGTTATAAAGTTATAAAGTTTTGATTCATCCTGATAAGCATTTTAGTATCATTCAATAAAAGTTTAATGTACATTAAAATATACATTTTTCCACTTTTATTTTCCGCTTAAAATCCTCCGACATTCACAATTTTTGCTTTTAAGGGAGGATGGTGGTCATAGTTTTCCAGGGTGAAATCATTGTAATTGAAGCCGTCTATTTCTTTAATATCGGGGTTTAGCTTTATAGTAGGAAACGGTTTGGGTTCTCTTTGGATTTGCTCTTCAACTTGATTAAAATGATTGGAATAGATATGAGCGTCTCCCAGGTTGTGGATAAAATGTCCGGGCTTTAAGCCGACCATTTGGGCTATCATTAGCAAGAGCAGGGAATAAGAGGCGATATTAAAAGGAACGCCGAGGAACATATCACCGCTTCTTTGGTACAATACCAAATTCAATTTATCGCCTTCGGTTACTACTAAATGATACATGGTATGGCAAAAAGGAGGTATTTCAGTTTGTTTATCAGGCGTAGCCATTTCGTAGATATATTCCGGGTTCCAAGCGGAGACCACATAGGATTTTCTATAAGGCCTTTTTCTGAGTCCGTTGATCACCCATTGCACTTGATCTATTTCTCTGCCGTCGCCGGCCGGCCATCGCCTCCACATCCGACCGTAAATGGTGAGCAGTTCTCCCCATTTCTTAACGAATTCACTATCCGAGGGTTCTTGTATGATCTTGTCTATAAATTCTTCTTGGCTCATGTCATTATCCGGATCATTCTTCAAGCAATGTTTATGATAGGCTTTCCAGGCCCATTCATCCCAGATATGAACGTCATTATCCACTAAATATTTGATGTTGGAATCTCCGTTCAAAAACCAGATCAGCTCATGAATAATTCCTCGCAGAAATGTCTTTTTGGTGGTCAATAAAGGAAAGCCTTGAGACATGTCGAATCTCATTTGCCTGCCGATAGAGGATCGAATATAGGGTAATTCCTCTCCTTGTTCCCGGTACTGTTGC
>CAZEHL010000002.1:0-14041 GCA_964512155.1 uncultured Gammaproteobacteria bacterium
TGGCGGAATTAAAACATGATTGGGAAAATAAAAGCGGACTTTGAAAGTCCGCTTTTTTGCTTGTAAAGTTAATTTACTTGCAATTGGTCCTTTTTCCTGCGAAATACTTTCCGCCTCGCACAGGCTTCACTTTAGTAACCCTTGCTTTCTTTACATAAACCTTGTCTTTCATGGCATCCCCCTTTGTTTATAAGTTGGTATTGAATAATTACAACAACTCCGAAGCAATCAACTTTTTCGTAATTGTTTTATAGAAAGAACACATCTCTTGAAATAATTCTAAATTATTATCTTTTTGCATGCAAGCCTCTCTTGTAACCAAACACTGCCCATTACATAATCCTTCAAACTCACATCCTCTACAATACTCTCTTTCGCCGGGGAAAGAGTCCCTTACCAAATTTACAAGCGGTCCATTACTTTGAAAAATATTGTTAAAATATTTTATATCTCCAATATAAAAATTAGAATGGCCACATACCTTCACTTTACCGTCAACATCAAATTCTAAAGATCTCCCTTCAAGCGCGGCGCAAAAAGAATGAGGTTCTTTGGTTATATCTCCACTGGTCAAATTTCTATAAATACTGTCCCATGTTCCAAAAAACTCTATACCCAAATTATCGGCATAATGCTTTAAAGTCAATATTTTGGAAATCTTATTTTCCAAGGGAATGCAACTAGAATTAACTAGATCATAATCAAAGGCTATAAATTCCATTTGATAATCCAAAGCCAAATTTATTATTTTCTCATCGACAAAGGGGAAATTAACATCCGTTACAGTTACACTGAAACCATCCAAAGGAAAACCGATATCATATAAAAGATTAAATTTATCTATAATTTTAGAGAATGTCCCCTCGCCTTTTTTGTCAATTCTAATCAAATTATTACCTTTCTCGGTGCCATCAAGAGAAGCAGCAATTTTTGCATTGAACTTCTTTAATTTTTCGGCTATTTCTTTTGTTAGCAATAGCAAATTAGTATTTATAGCAAAGTCAAAATCTACATCTGAAATCTCGTAACTACAATAATAAAGCACTTTTTCTATAACTTTCCAATTCAACAAGGGCTCAGCATTACCAAAATGTATTTTGCCCGATTTCCACCCCCTTTCTCTTAATAAACCTACATAGCTATCAATACATTTTTGAGCAATATGCCATCGCATATAGGGGATTTTTCGGTTCTTTTGTTGAAAATGTATACAGTGAGGACAAGCTAAATTGCAGGCATCACTTATCGCTAACCCCATTCTATCTATAGTTTCTCTATTTATTACCCTCTCCAAATGTTCTTCTTTTTTTTCTTTTAAGAACTGCCTTTCATCGAAATTTCCCCTTATTAGAAAAAAATGTTCTATAAAAGAATTTATAAGTTCCTCCGGGTCACCCTCACATTGCCCCCTTGCCTCTTCTATCGTCTTGGGGGTGGAAAATAAATTCAACAACTCTATAGATTCCTTATTTAAAATCAAAGGTTTTCCCACCAAAGAATTATACACAAGTTTCCAATCTTTATTTTCCTTCTCTGCTACTCTAACATTTGAGGAAATAATATACCTTTCCATGTTACCCTCCTTTTTTGATAATATTTTATTGTAAAGATCAATAAAATAATTTAACAAATTTGATACAAAAGTCAACTACAAAAGTCAATTTTGTTTTACTTTGTAAAATCTTTAAAATCTATTTTCTTCTCTCAAACTTTTAAAATTCTCTCGAGTTACTATAATATGATCAATCAGATCTATTCCCAGTATCTCCCCCGCCCTCTTGAGCCGGTCGGTTATCTCCATATCCTCACTACTGGGTGATAAATCTCCGCTTGGGTGGTTGTGGGCCACTATTACCCCGGATACCGGGTTTTGGACAGCCGGGTAGAAGACTTCTCTGGGGTGTACAATATTTGTGTCCAGGGTGCCCACGGAGATTGTTTCTTGGTGAATGAGTTGTTGGCGGGCGTTCAAATAAAGAGCAACCAGGTGCTCTTTTTTGTTATTTCTGATGTTTTGCAGGTGGACCACGGCGTCCGCGGCGGTCTTGATGGTCGGCAGACTATTGTCCTCTTTTTCCAAGGCCCGAGAGACGAGTTCAAAAGATGCTAATAAAGCACAGGCCTTGCCGGAATCAAGGCCGTGGATATTGATGATGTCGTCGTATTTTAAAGATGTCAGTTTGCGTACACTAAATTTGTTCAGGATATATTCGGCCACTTCCAAGGCGTTTTTGCCTTGGTGGCCGGTGCGTAACAGTATGGCCAACAGTTCTTTATCTTTAAGATTTTCAGGCCCTTTGGCTATCAACTTTTCCCTGGGACGTTGATGTTGTGGCAGGTCCTTGATGTTCATTCCCCTCCTTTGGTTATTTATGATTTATGTTTTAGTTTTTTTAAGGAAAACACGGCAATCCCTTGCTTCCTACTTTTAATTATAGCATATCAAACTCGTCAAATAAAAATTGGGAGATTTATTGCATTTTCTCTCCCTTTTTGATAATGTATTTGAATTAATTCGCATTTCGATCTTTTAAAAAAGAGAGGAAATAATGGAAAAAGAAGAACTCAGAAGATTGGTATTATTGGTTTATATGGAAAATGGCATGGGCGAAGATGATCTGGCAGAGATAGATCCTTTGACATTCAAGGAGGATGTGGATTTTTTGGAAAGCAAAGGATTCATCAAAGATCTAAAATTAACTCCGGAAGGAAAAAAAATATTAAAGCATTTTTCCTTTCGCGGGAAAAGAGGCCTGGAGAGATCTTTTTTCTCCTCCAACAACTGACAACCACCGGCGATAATGAACCGGTGGTTTTTATTTTGGCCTTATTCGAGAAATGCCGGCGGTTATTAAGGAAAACTATTTTTTTCAAACACGATAGAAGTTTATTCTTGGAAGAATATTTTTCGATTTTTATGATCATACACAATCACTCCAAATGACAACCGTGACATCTCTTCTTAATCTCCGCATTTTATTGATATCGACGATTGCGGATGTATTTGTAGAATTCTCCCGCCCCAAGCACCAAAGAGGAAGCGGCCACTATGACCAAGAATTCTGTCGCCCTAAGGGGGTTGAAGTGAAACAGCTCCCGGACAAAAGGAATGTAAACCACCGATATCTGCAGAATAACGGCTCCGGCTATGGCAAGGATAAAATAGCGGTTACTGAACAGCCCTATCTTGAATACGGAAAGTTCCAGAGAGCGCATATTAAAAGCGTTAAAGAGCTGGGTAAAGGCCATGACCGTAAAAGCTCCGGTGCGGGCCTTATCTATACCGTCGTCAATAAAATAATTAAAGACCGTCAGGGTTAGAGATGTCATTACCACCAGCATTATAATAAAGAAAGGAATTATATCTTTGTTGATTATGTTCTCTGTTCTTTTTCTCGGTTTTTTTTCAAGGACCGCTCCGTGGCCGGGCTCAAAGGCCAGGGCGGTGCCGGCCATGCCGTCGGTTACCAGGTTGAGCCACAGAAGTTGAGTGGGCAAAAGAGGAAGCCCCCAGCCGGCCAACAAAGCGCAGATAAGGGTTCCGTCTTCGGCGATATTGGTGGTAACCAGCAGAGAGCTTGTCTGTCTGGTATTGGTGAAAGCTATTCTTCCCTCTTCCACGGCGCTGATTATGGAAGCGAAGTTGTCGTCGGCCAGAACGATATCCCCGGCTTCTTTGGCCACATCGGTGCCGGTTACTCCCATGGCTATGCCGATGTCCGCCTTTTTCAGGGCCGGAGCGTCATTTACTCCGTCACCGGTCATGGCCACGACCGCTCCCTCTTTTTGCAAGGCTTCCGCTATTCTCAATTTCATGTGCGGGGTAAGTCGAGCGAAAATCGAGGTATCGGCAACCGCTTGCCGGAATTTCTTAGGGCTCATTTCTTCCAATTCTCCGCCGGTGTAAGCTTTGGCGTTTTCATCCGCCAGTCCTATTTCTTTGGAGATGGCCAGAGCGGTTCCTTTGTGGTCTCCGGTGACCATCACCACTCGTATTCCGGCGGATTCGGCCTTTTTCAAGGCGTCCAAGATCTCGGGGCGCGGAGGATCGAGCATTCCGGCCACTCCGGCCAGAACCAGATCGTCCACCTTTTTTTCGTGCACTTCATTATCTTCGCCTTTATCTTTTTTATAGGCCAAAGCGATGGTTCGCATGGATTCTTGGGACATTTCCTCTGTTTGGGCCAGCATTTCCCGGCGTTCCTTGGCTCCCATTTTGCGTTCTTTACCTTTGATATTGATAAAGGAGCATCTTTTTATTATCTCTTCCGGAGCTCCGGCCGCATATATTTCTTTTTCTCCGTTTTTTAACAAGGCTAAGGAAGCGCGGAATTTCATTTTGGAGCTAAAGGGCATATCATCAACCCTTTTTTCTATGTGCTCAATAATTCCTTTTTTTACTCCAGCTTTCTCCGCCAATACCACCAGAGAGGCTTCGGTGGGATCTCCTACAATATTGTATTGGGGAGATTTCTTTTTCCCTTCTTTTATTATTCTGGCGTTGTTGCACACCGCGGCGACATGGATGAATTTGCGTAAAGAGGAGTCTTCAAGCGGCAAAATGATCTTTTTGTTCTCAAGAAAATCTCCTTCCGGCTTCCATCCCTCGCCTGTCACCTCGATCTTCCTTCCGGGAATGGCGATTCGGCGCACATTCATGGTGTTTTGGGTAAGGGTTCCGGTTTTGTCTGTGATGATATGAGTGGTAACCCCCAAAGTCTCGGCCGAGGATAGTTTTCTCATGATGGCGTTCCTTTTGGCCATTCGGCCGGCTCCCACCGCAAGAACGATCACCAATATTGCCGGCAGTCCTTCCGGTATGCCGGAGATAAGGGCGGCTATGGTAAATCGGGTTATCTCCAACATGCCCAGATCGTCCCGAAAGAGATAGCTGACCAGGAAGATGATTCCGGCTCCGGCAAAAGCGAATATGGTCATCTGTTTGGCCAAAACATTCACTTTTTTTTCAAAATGCCCCCCGCTTCTTTCAATGTTCTCTATGTCTCTGGCTATACTGCCGAAAGCGGTATCGCCTCCGGTGGCGGTGACCACCCCCTTGCCTCTTCCTCCGGCCACAAAGGTTCCCATAAAGACCGTGTTCTTCCGATCCGCCAGATCGGTGTTTTTCGGAATCGACTCCGCGGTCTTTGCTTTGGGCGAGGATTCGCCGGTAAGGGACGCCTCTGAGGTGCGCAGATCGCGTGATTCAAAAATGCGCATGTCCGCCGGAATGCGGTCCCCTTCTTCTATGAAAACGATATCTCCGGGAACTATTTCTTTGGAGGATATGTTCAAAAGTTCTCCTCCCCGGTAAACCTTGGCGGTGGAGACAAGCATTTTTTTTAAAGCGTTTATGGCCCGTTCCGCTTTATATTCCTGTAAGAAGCCCATCACGGCGTTGAAAAGGATAACGATTGTTATCACGTAAACATCGATCATCTTGTCAAAAGCGAAAGATATAATTCCCGCGGCGATAAGCACATAGATGAACAGGCTTTTGAATTGCTTCAGGAAGATAAGGATGGGGTGCTTATCATCTTTGCCCCGTATCTCGTTGAGTCCGTGTTCAGACAGGCGATTTTGGGCTTTTTTGGAAGAAAGGCCGTTAACATCGGAAGATAGTTCCTTTAATGTGTCCTTTGTTGTTTTATGATGGAAATTCCCTTTATTGTTATTTACCTTTGATCCAAGGGGGCCGGTTTCTTTTTTCATATTCCGTATTATATAAATTTTATTTTGTTGTTATTAAACGGGCGTCTTTTAATAATAACATTTTAGAGGCCATAATTAAATCCCGGCGGCAACTAAAGAGAGCTTGATGTTTTTTATATCTAAATGTTTCACACTGGTCGGTGTGAAACATTTAGAGCGTTTGCTTTTGGTAAGAAGGCGGTTTTTTATATCCCGTATTTTTTGATCCATTGTCCAAAGATGTTTATTTTGCGGTCTCCGAATCGGGCCAATCCTTTTTTTATCTCTTCCAAAGGTTTTTCTTCATCAATGGGTTTGTGGCTTTTGGAAAAGAACAGATCGGCATAAGCGATGATCTCCTCTTCCTCGGTCTGCGGGGTCATATCCCTTTCCGGCAGGGGCAGTTTTTGTTTTCTTATCTCTTGCGCGGTCAACCCGACTCCGATATGTCTTTCCGCCACCCGGGCGCAGGCCGGCAACCCCTCTTTTTCCAATATTTCTTTCCCCAAAATTCCGTGGCGGATATAAGGTTCTTCTCCTTTGCATCCTATGTGCGGAGCGTGTGTCATAAAAATGCCTATGTCATGAAGCATGGCGGCTTGTTGGATAAAACGGCTGTCAACTCCTTTTATTTTTTCGGCGATATCCAAACTCTTTCCGGCCACAGCCAAACTGTGCGCTGATAAATATTTTTTCGCTTCCGGGAAATTATTGTAGTATTTTTCTATTATTTCGGTCGGATTCATATTGTAAGTAAATAAAAGCCATCAAAAAAGAGGAGATGCTCTCCTCTTTTTTGATGGAATGATTATTCGATTTTTTTGATCTTATATTTTGTTTCTCCTTTGGGGGTGACGACCGTGGCCCGTTCTCCTTTCTTTTTGCCCAAAAAAGCGGCTCCGAAAGGCGATTCGTTGGATATTTTGCCTTCAGCCGGGTCCACTTCATTAAAGCTTACTATTGTATATCGACTTTCTTTGCCGTTTTCGTTTTCCACTGTTACGGTGGAGCCCATGGCAACTTCGTTTTTGGTTTGGCCGTTCTTTACTACTTGAACATTTTTTAGTGTGTTGTTTATTTCCGCTATTTGCGTTTCGTTAAAAGCTTGAGCGTCTTTAGCTTCTTGATATTCGGCGTTTTCGCTTAAATCGCCCAATTCTTTGGCTTTCTCTATTCTATCGGCGATCTCTTTTCTCTTGACATTGGTAAGATACTCCAACTCATCTTTTAATTTTTTGTACCCTTCTTCGGAAATTATTTGTTGTTTTTCCATAGACAACTTTATGAGTTAATTGTAAATATCGGCAAATAGATTTTAATATAGAATATACAACACATCCGGACTTGGTGCAATAGTTGAAAGCGGTGTTAAATATTTCCTTTAAATTTATCCAACAGGACGGCGGTTATTATCAGATATCCTATTCCCAGAGGGTGGTTCAAAAAGGGCGTAAAAAAATTGACCGCCGCCAAGATGATAACGCCTGTTATAAGGCCGGTGGTTAGCCATCTGTTCCGGGAGACGATAGAATATCCGTCCAAGAACAATTTTCCCATTATTGCCATATAGGTCATTAAACCGAAGATCCCGATCTTTAGCCAAATATCCAGCCACCCCCATTCAAAGGCAAAAGTGGTATATCGGCCGTTTGAAGTTCTCTCCAAAACCCTGGGATCGCTTGATGTGTAAGTTATTGTGGCGCCGTATCCTCGGCCCGGGATCGGATCGTCTTTGATTTCGTTCCATAGTTTGGGCAACAAGGACCACCTGGAAGAAACCGCGGCCTCTCCTTTGGTTGTTTGTTTCGCCCGGCTTGAAGCGGCTCTGGCGGCGTCAAAACGCCCGCCCGGTTCCGGATAAGGGAAATTTACTATAGAAGCGATCAAGCCCAAACTTATAAACCCCGCCAATAGTATGCCGATGGCGGATATCAAGGTTCTTTTCGGGCCGTATTGTTTTAGGGTGAAAAAGAGCCACATTATCATTCCGGCCAAAAAACCCACCCAAAAACTGCGGGAAAATCCGATTATAACAACGGAAAGCATACAAGAAAGAGCCAAGAGAGCCACCGCCATCCGGTATTTTCTTTCTTTTATGGAATTTTTTAAGGATGTTTTCTTGTCAAGCAAATACTTATTCAAGAAAAATAACAATACAAAAAAACCTATTATTGAAAAGATGTGGGATTGGAAAAATATTCTATAAACGCCTTCGCTCATCTCCGTGATCTCCCCCACTCCGGTATCTCTTACCCATTGATAAAGAGCATCCATCGCGGTGTATAGATTATGGGAAAAGATGTATAACAGGAATAAAGTTTTTAAAGACATCCAGATAACCGCCCCGAGAAAAACTTGGGAGAGAGAAAACAGGACCTCGGGAAAGCTTTTCTTATAAGAAGATAAAACGGAATAAACCGGTAATATTAAAGCAAAATAAAAATAGCTGTTGATATCCGGAAATAAATTGCCAAATCCATTCCCGCTCAAATAGCCGTTTATTCCGCCCCAGGCTATAAAGAAAAATAAGACAAAAAAGTAAGCTTGGTAGTTGTTTTTTATGGAATATGGAATTTGATAGAATTGATCCTTTAATGTTACTCCTTTGTTTTTTTTATTGAGTGCCCTTTTTACCTCTCCGGCGGTCCAAACGGATAAAACGATCAACCATATACCCATTCTGATCGAGATCATGGCTTCTCCGAAATCAAAATAAAAAAGATAACCCATTGAGCCGATAATAAGCTCTACCAAGGCTATGAGTAGGCCGTATGCCAATTTATGGAGAGTGGCCAGCAATATTAAGGTAAAAACCGCCAAAAAAACGATATTGGCAACATCAAAATAGTGGGCTGAAAAAGACAGCAGTTCAGCCGGCAACAGGATCATCAAGGTTAAATAAAATTTGTTGTTCAATATTTTTTTTATCATAGTCGGGGCAAAATATTACGATTCAAGCATGTGTTTTCTTTTTATGATTTTTTCCGCCCGTTTATATTTTTTTACTTGCGGAAGGAACGGCAATAATTTGTAGGCAAAAGAAGGCAGCCAACTGCTAATGGTTCCGCCGGGGGCGACTTTAAATAATGTTTTCTCCACCCACTTTCCTTTTTTGCCCCGCTCGGCCATGGTTAACCATAGGTCCCAATCTTGCAACTTGGTAATGGCTTCATCCCAGCCGGCCGGCGGATAGTCTTTTCTTCTTATTAGTGACATGGTGTGTATATACGGCATCTTTTGCAATTTTTTCCGGCTAAAAGGACCGGGTGTGAATTTTTTCTTTCCCCACATAAAACTTGAATATACAAAGCTTATATCTGGGTTTTTGTCCAATTCCTCTTTGGTGATCTCTAAAAATTGGGGGTATAGGCAGGCATCCGCATCGCAAAAAAGCAGATATTCACCTCCGGCCTTTTCAAACCCCTTATTTCTGGCGGCCGGCGCTCCTTTGTTTGATTGGTCAAAATAATAAAAAGGAACCTCCTTTTCTCGGAGTATTTTTTGATATTTGCTTATTATGTCTTTATATTTATCCGTGGAACCGTCATTGACCACTATCACTTCAATGTTTTTATAAGTTTGGCGCAACAAGCTATCCAGGCAAAGGGGCAATTTATCGGCTTGATTGTATAGCGGTATTATTATGGAGATCATATTTTTCGTTTTTTAATGTATTAATTTTAAAGTTTATCGGTGTTGTTTACAACCCCGGTGCCGACAAAGGAAAACAAGGCGGACAAATCGTTTTTTATTATTCGCCGAAACTTTTTTTATTGGTAAGCAAGCCATAGGCAAGAGCCGCATCCCGAACGGTTAATGCTTTGAATAAGAACAAGAATGCAAAATAGATGGCTCCTCCGCTTATTATAACAATAAAAATATTGGCGTATTCTTTGAAATAAAAAATGGAAACCGCCATAATAACCGCCGCCACCAAGGCTTTGAAGGCGAGTTTAATTATCCGTCCGCGGTGGAATTTTATTATTTTGTTTACATAATAAATACCCAGAATGGTCATCACCATATTGGCCGAAAGGACGGTAATCGAAGCTCCGACAGCTTGATATCCGGGGATCAATATAATGTTCATTATTATACTGACGGCCAATACTATACCCATGTTTACAGTGTTTTGTTTTTGCCTGTCGCAGGCGTTAAGAAAAGAGCCGATGGGAAAGTTGATAAAAATAAAAATAGTGGAAATAATAATTATTTGCAAAGGAAGGATCGAGGCAACAAATTCGTCTTTGAACAAAAGCACCACCTTGTCGGCTATGGAAAATATGCCGGCCGCTATGGGTATGGATATTATGAGCAGATATTTAAGGGCTCGTTCAAAGGAAAGGGCCAATTGTTGCTTGTTGTTTTTCCAATAAAAACTCATAGCCGGATAAAAAGAAGCGATAAATGCCAACGGAATAAACTGTAAAGCGAATATTATTTTAAAAGCTATCTGGTAAAGCCCCACTTCCTTGTCCCCGGCCAATAAAGACAGCAGAACCGAATCAATGTGGAGAAATGTGCGATTGAATAAAATATATATGCCAAAAGGTATGGCTATCTTTATTATTGTTAAGGCCAATTTTTTATTATACAATAATTTCACTTTTAACTTCAATTTTGTCCTTACCACATACCAAGAATAGGTAAAATTGGCCAAAGAACCGGCCAGCATGGCAAGCATGACCCATTCCAGCCCCGCTCCCTGGTACAAGGCGGAAAGCCCCAATACCATAACTATTATTTGAAAGCCGACGGCTCCGGCGCTTTCGTACTTTAAATTATGGAATGACCTGGTAACCGCAAAAAAAGTGGTGGTAAAAGAATCCAAGGCCATGGCCGAAGCCGAAATATATACCAAATGCCTGGTAAGCTCGTCATATCCCAATAAATTGATAACCACAAAAACGCTTAAAAGGCATAATATCAAGAGAGGCGTTTTTAGGGTTAGGATATTGCCCAAATACTGTTGGGCCTGTTCTTTCTTTTTGGCCACTTCTCTTGTTAACACATTCATCAACCCCATGTCTATTATCAGGGCGAATATGGTGGTGAAAGAGATGGCAAAATAATATTTCCCCAAACTTTCCGGCCCCAAATTTCTGGCCAAAAGAGTGAAATAAGTAAAGGATATGATCTTTTGCACCGTTAAGGCCAAGGTCAAATAGGATGTATTTTTGGTGATGCTGTTGGATTTTATCATAATTGATATTATAACCAAAAAAAGATTAAAATTAAATGGGTTGATTTTTTGTTCATTTTATGTTAGGCTAACAAAATAATTAATTACTTAATAATAGAGCAAAAAGTTATGAGAAAAGATATCCATCCGACTTATTATCCCAAATCCAAAGTTAAATGCGTATGCGGCAACACTTTTGAAGTCGGGGCGACCAAAGAAGAGTTGCGTGTCGAATTGTGCTCTCAATGCCATCCGTTCTACACCGGCAAACAAAAGTTGGTCGATACCGCCAAGAGAGTGGAAAAATTTGAGGCCAGGAAAAAAGCGCAAAAAGAACTGTCCAAAACCAAAAAAGGAAAAACCGCCAAAAGAGCGGAAGAGAGCAAAAAAAAGGAAGAAGATAAGCCGAAAAAAGAAGATAACGCCAATCAATAACCTTTTAAAACGGTTGTTCGGTGCCTGTTTTTATTTTTTAAAAAAGGCGTGAACAGCCGTTTTTTTATAATTTTTTCGCAGTGCCCGCCCGCAATCGCCATCAAATATTTACCCCCGTTTTGCAAACCATATTATCATACTTTGTATTTTTAACATATTTTACATTTTATTGTCTTTATGTACGAACAAATAAAACAAAAATTCCAAGATCTGGAAAAAAAATTAATGGATCCCGGCATCAATAATGACATTCAAAGAATGACGGAAATATCCAGAGAGCATGCCGGTTTAAAGGAGGTCATTGAAAAGATTTCACACTTGGAGAATGTTCAAAATAAAATATCGCAAAACAAAGAATTATTGAAAAATGAAAGTGATAAAGAGATCAAAGAAATGGCCGAAATCGAATTGGAAGAATTGGAAAAAGAATTTGAGAAAACAAAAGAAGAAATTGATGAAAATTTAACTCCGAAAGACCCCCACGACCTCAAAAACGCCATTGTGGAAATAAGGGCCGGTACCGGAGGAGAAGAATCGGCTTTGTTCGCGGCCGATCTTTTCAGGATGTATTCGCGTTTTGCCGAAAAAAATAGCTGGAATATTGAAATATTGAATTCGCATGAAACGGATATGCAGGGCTTTAAGGAGATCACTTTTGTTGTTAAAGGAAAGAACGCTTATCGTTTCATGAAATATGAAGGAGGCACCCACCGAGTTCAAAGAATACCGGAAACCGAGAAACAAGGGCGGGTCCACACCTCGGCGGCCACTGTTGCCGTCTTGCCGGAGATCGAGAAAAAGGAAATAGATATAGCGGATAACGATATCAGGATAGACACTTATTCCGCTTCTGGTCCCGGAGGACAAAGCGTCAATACCAGCAACTCGGCCGTAAGAGTGACTCATATCCCCACCGGTATCATAGCTCAATGCCAAGACGAAAAATCCCAGCAACAGAATAAAGAAAGAGCCATGCAGATCCTTCGGGCCAGATTATATGAAAAGCTGGAAGAAGAAGAAAAGAAAAAGGAAAGAGAAAAAAGACAAGACCAGATAGGCAGCGGAGATAGAAGCGAAAAGATCAGGACATACAATTTCCCGCAAGACAGGCTAACAGATCATCGGATCCAAAAGACATGGCATGATCTAAACGGTATTTTAAACGGCGATATAGGAGGTATAATAAACGAATTGGAAAAAGAACAAAAAAGAATGAATCGAGAGTATGAAGGAAAATAACCAAAATTATCTCCGGTTGGGCGATCTTTGCAAACAAGGAGGCCGGAATATGCAACAAAGCGGATCCAAAGATCATTTACCGGAGGCGGAGTTGCTTTTGGCCGATCTACTGAATATATCAAGAGAATATTTGTTATCTCATCCGGAGCAAAAAATAGAGGAAAACATAAAGAAAAAATATGAAAAATTAATAACCGAAAGAAAAAAAGGTGTTCCGATAGCTTATTTAACCGGCTATAAAGAATTTTACGGGTTAAGATTCGCGGTTAACAAAAACGTTTTAATCCCCCGCCCGGAAACGGAATTGTTGGTAGATGAAGTTTTAAAGCGTCTTGCCCGCAAAAAGGGAACAAAAAAGGTTATGATCGCCGATATAGGAGCGGGCAGCGGATGCATTCCCGTATCTTTGCTTAAAAACGGGAAGGAAAAAATAGACAAGATCTTTTGCTCCGACACAAGCCGGCAAGCATTAAAAACAGCTTATTTTAATGCGGTTGCTCATGGCGTTGAAGGATGTATAAAATTTTTGCACGGCAATTTTGCGCTTCCGCTTTTTTATGAGTTAAAAGATATCAAAAAATCCTCCGAGTTTATTGTTACGGCCAATTTGCCTTATTTAAGCGAAGAAAAATACAAAAACTCTCCTTCTATACAAAAAGAACCGCCACTTGCTTTACTGGGAGGCGGTTCGGACGGATTGGAAGCGTATAAAATTTTATTACACCAATTGCACAGATTGGACACGAAAATAAGATCAAAAATTTTAATATTTTGTGAACTGGATGATGACCAGGTCGAGCTTTTTAAAGAGATTGTTGTTGATCTCTTTACTTTTTATAAGCTGACTTTTAAAAAAGACCTTAAAGGAAATTATAGATTGGCAATATTGGAGTTAAAATAAGATCCGAATGAAAGTAACGCGACAAATTTCAACACTTATTTTATAGCGGATTTTATTATTATCTCTTGTTTTGAATCTTCACACTCTTCCATATAATAGCTTAGATGGTAGCCCCGCCCATCTTCCGAAACATACCAATAACAAAATCCGTCAGTACCTTCTTCGGGTAAACTATCCGAATTTAAAGAGGAAGGCGGTGTATCCGGCCACAAAGGATCGGCCGAGATCTCTTTAATTATTTTCAACTCTTCCAATTCATTTTTTATTCTCCCGCTTTCTCCTATGCACCCCCCTTCTTTTGCTATCGGATAATTCCCAATGGATTCTTTGTGGAAATAAAGGGCTTTTTTTATGTCGGCGATATTTCCTTTTCTAAGGTCATTTCTTATACCGGCCTTTATTTCCTCCAATTTCAAAAAGAAAGTAACGATAATAACAAAAACAATTATCATTATCGAAATATTTATCAATAAAGAATGCCTATTCATGTTTCCCATAATTTTTAATATTTATTTTTTCCACAGAATCTATAATTTGCACCCAAGTTGAACCCGGACTTAAAATGGCGGGCTCATTGTTTTTTTTATAATACT
>CAZEHL010000002.1:14141-26899 GCA_964512155.1 uncultured Gammaproteobacteria bacterium
ACCCAAGTTGAACCCGGACTTAAAATGGCGGGCTCATTGTTTTTTTTATAATACTTAACTCTGTCAGAAGGCGATTCCTTGCGCCACTCTCCTTCCTGGCAGATTCCCCTTGAACAAATAAAAGCCTTGCCTTTTCCCAAGGTGTCCATTTTTAATCTTAATTTTTCATCTTGAATTTCGGCTTGATTGACTTGGATGATAACATTGGAAGCTTTTATAATATTGCCGCCTCCTGTTTTGTGGAGATGGTTATCCAGATATTTGGAGTATTTATTTTCTTCCCCGTATTCCCATTTTACATTATAGGACGGGCCGTATTCAATAGATATTTCTTCATGTTCGACATCTTCGTCGGATGCACGATCTTTTTCCTTAAACTCCCAAGGATCTATGTTATTTTCCTCATTGGCATAAGAAGGATCGTTTTCCAAAAGATCGTTCAATTCTTTACCGGAAGTAAAAATATTATGGGGCCGGGGCAAAGTTTTATCCCGCCAAAAGCGGGAGGTTTTATAGAATTCATCCAAATTTTTTATACCCGAGCGGGCTATTGTGGCCAAAGCTTGGGGACTTCCTCCGCAATGGACAAAAAGAGCCGAAACACCGGATGCCCAATTTATAAAATAAGGCCGGGCGCTTCTTACGGGCCCTATTTTTTCCACTTCTTTATAATCGTTGAATATGGCCAGGTATCTCGTAATACTTCCTTCAACCTCGGCTTCAAACACGATATCCGCTTTATCTATTCCGTATGCCGGCCGGGCGTTTTTGTGGTTATCTATCATGATCGCCACCGGAGTGTTTGAGTTGCCGTCATTTTTGATGATCCGCCCGTTTAACGGATCTTTTATTCCGGATCCGCCTTTTTTCTTTGAAGAAGGCGTGTTATTTTCTTTCTTTAATATTATGTTATCTTTATCTCCGGCGCTTCCCCGGAGATCTTTTTCTTTAAAAGCAAAAAACAGCATCAAAACCGAAAGAAAGAAGAATATTAAGAAAAATAAAAATATTTTTCGTTTATTTTTTATCAACACTTTAATGTTTGCAGTATCATCCATGCGGAAACAAGGATAATTTCATTTTTATTATTGTTCAGAAGCTTCTTTTTCTTCACCCCCTTCTTTTCCTTCGCCTTCTTTCGCCTCTTCTCCGGCCTCTTCTTCCTCTTCTTCCTCCTCCTTGGGCCTAATGGCGCTTACAACGGCATAATCCTCTTCGGTGGTTAATTCCACTTTTTCCGGCAAAACCAGGTCTTTTAAGTTTATTTGGTCGTCAAATGTCTTTATTTGCGATAGATCCACATCAATATGATTGGGAAGGTTGTTCGGCAAGCAGGTGATTTCCACACTTTCTATGTTTTTAACCAAAAGACCGCCCTCTTCTTTGACTACCCTGGAATCGTTAATGAAATTCAAGGGCACTTCGGTGGTCATTTCTTCTCCCATTTTCACTTTATAAAAGTCAACATGTATAATATGGCCTTTGATCGAATTGGTTTGATAATCTTTGATCAAAACTTTTTCTCCTTTTTCATTATCAATGTTTAATTCTATTAAGGTGGATTCTCCGGCCTGCCTGAAAGCGCTTTCGAATTCATTGTAAGGGATCTTTATTTTTAAATTATCGGAATCCGGACCATATACCACTGCCGGAATAAATCCGGCCGCTCGTAGTTGGCGCCCTTTCCCGTTTTTTTCATTTCTTGTTTGCGCATTTAGCGTGATCTCTTTTTTGGTCATATATTGTTTTATTATTTAAGCTTCCCAAGATCATAGTGTTGCGAAGCTGTGGGTAAATAATTATGGTTTTATCTTATTTTGGATTTTATTATTATGTTTTGCATTATCCCTATTATGGCGAATTTGGCTATTATGGCGCTGCCTCCGTAACTGATGAACGGAAGGGATATCCCCACCACCGGCAAAAGACCGATATTCATACCAATATTAATAAACATTTCAATGAAAATCAACCCCGCGCCTCCTAAAATGAAAAAAATACCGAAATCATTATCAAGCTTTTTAACATTCATCAAACACTTGAAAAAAAATATGGAAAAGAAAGAAACAACCAACAAAACCCCCACCAGCCCCAATTCTTCGGCTATAACGGCGAAAATAAAGTCATTGTGGGCTTCCGGCAAGAATTTTAATTGGGATTGGGATCCGAACCCTACCCCCCTGCCGACCAATCCTCCGGCTCCGACGGCAATAATGGCTTGGGAGATATTGTATCCTTGCTCCAAACTGTTTGAGGAAGGAGTTAAAAAAGTCATTATTCTTTCCTTTTGGTAATCTTGGAAAGAAAAATTCCATAAAAAACCCAAAATTACCACCCCTATTAAAGCGATGATGAAAAAATATTTTTTATCAAAACCGGCCACCGCCAACATAAAAAACCAAACGGCAAACAATAATAAAGCGGAGCCGAAGTCGGGCTGGAGAAAAACCAAAAAAAACAAGATCATGGTTCCAACTCCTGATAATACCAATTGTTTCCACGGTTTGGCCTTTGATTGTTTTGATGAGAAATATTTGGCTAAAAATATTATTAATATTATCTTTATAAATTCTACCGGTTGAAAACCGAAGAAACCCAAGTCAAACCAGCTTGTGGCCCCCCTGACCGTTGAACCGAACATTAAAACTCCGATCAAAAGAACTATTCCGCCGATATAAAGATATTTGCTGTAATCTTTTATCACTCGGTAATCCAAAAGCGTCAACACGATCATCGAGGCGAGGCCCATTCCGACAAACAATAATTGTTTGTAAAAGTTGGTCAAATCCACGGTTTCTTGGCCGAGGGCGATGCTATATATTTCTATCAATCCAAACGAGGCCAAAAGTATGATCGGGAAAAATATTATCCAGTCAAAATTTTTAAGATACAAAAATGTTTTTTGAAACATATATTGCCTTTATTACCTTTGAAAATTTTACTTCTCGGGCTGAATGTAGTTGCTTTTGTCCATTATATTGAGATCCGGAACTATGGAAACATCAGTAACCTCGCCCATGTTGCCGGGCCACACCAATTCCACTTTTTCTTTTTCACCGGCATTGAATCTATCTATGGTGTAGCTGTTTATTCCCACTATTTTCCCGGAATTGTATAATAATATATTCACATTAGCCTTCCAGTAACCGTAAGAAGTGTTGTTGTAGGCATTAAATTTTAAGGAATTTAAGTTTATTTTATCTGAGTACTCGTTATTGTTGCCGGAATTGTATTTAACATCCGTAAATTCGAAATTGAGATGTTCTTTTTTATATTGTTCCCAATTCGGTATTTTGTGGAAATTTATTGCTTGCCAGTCTATGCTTTCGATATCAAAATCAATATTGGAACGACTGTTAAATTCATGCGACAAAGACAATATATATTTGGACTCTCCGGGCAAGATAAAGTTTGTCCGGCAATCTATCTCTTCATTTGCTTGCGTAAAGCAATAATCGAATTCGGCCCAATAACGTTCTTCCGGATTTTTTATTTTAACCATTAGATCATGCTTGTCTCCGCGTTTGAAAGTTGTGATAGAAGAATAATTCAGGTCGTTATCCGAAGCGGTGCGTGATTGCAGTCCGAGTTTCAGGCCCTGATTTGTTAAGCTATTTATCATTTTTTTGTCCTCTTCCATTCCTTTAAAAATATACACCCCGAATCCCGTTATAATATATAGCCACATGCCGACAATAAATAAAACAAATATAACAAGAAGGGTTTTTCTGAAAAAAGCCCTATGTTCCACATACCACAGACCCGCTTTCAATTTCTTTAAAGAGATCTGCAGAAACGGATCTTTATAATTTTTAAGCCGGGATTTATCTATATCAACTTTTGTGTCGGCTTGTTCTTCTTTCTTTTCTTTTTCGGACCGGGACGGCTTTTTCGATCGTTTATCTTCTTTGTTTAAAAAATCCATATCTTTAAGTATAGTTTGATCTTAGTTTTTTTATTGTAGCATTTTCATGCTTGATATAGCAAATTCGGTATGTTATTATAATAAAATACTTCCACGATAAAGAGGTATTATTATTTATCTTAATAAACAATATATGAGCAAAGAAGCGAAAAAGGAAAAAGGAAATAATACGGGTTCTTATGAGGCCAAATCCATAACGGTTCTGGAAGGGCTGGAACCTGTTAGAAAGAGGCCCGGCATGTATATCGGGTCCACTTCCGGCACAGGCTTGCATCATCTTATTTGGGAAGTAATGGATAACGGCATTGACGAGGCCATGGCCGGCCATGCCACCGAGATAACCGTTACTTTAACCGAGGACAATATGGTTCGAGTTACCGATAACGGACGCGGAATCCCGATCGATAAACACAGCGCCACCGGAGTTTCGGCTTTGGAGACCGTCCTTACCAAATTACATGCCGGCGGTAAATTCGGTGAAGGAGGCGGTTATAAAGTGTCCGGAGGACTGCATGGCGTCGGAGTTTCGGTTGTGAACGCTTTAAGCAAATATCTAAAAGCCGAAGTCTATAAGAACGGCAAAATATGGACCCAAGAATATAAGATCGGCACCCCTCAAACAGGACTTAAACAAGCCGGCAAAACAGACAAGACCGGAACGGTTATTACTTTTAAGCCGGATGATTCCGTTTTTACGGAAACCGAATTCAGTTGGGGGAAAATATTGGATAGAGCCAGGCAACAAGCGTATTTGACCAAAGGCGTTACCGTTAGAATATATGACAGAAGGAAAGAACATCGGGATAAGGATTATGCGTTTTATTTCGAGGGCGGGATCAAGTCTTATATAAGATCTTTGAACAGAAATCGAACCGTTAAAAACGAAACTTTATTTTATACCGAAAAAGAGGTCGCGGAAACAAACATAGAGATCGCTTTGCAATATACGGATGAATTCAACGAAAATGTATTGGCTTTTGCCAATAACATACACACAATTGAAGGCGGAACGCATGTGGCCGGCTTCAGGGGCGCTTTAACCAGGACCCTGAACAATTATGCCAGAAAGAATAATCTGTTAAAAGAAAAAGATGCCAATCTTTCCGGAGAGGATGTCCGGGAAGGACTTACCGCCATAATAAGCGTTAAATTGACCGACCCTCAATTCGAGGGCCAAACCAAGGCAAAACTCGGCAATGCCGAAATAAAAAATTATGTGGAGCAGGTTTTTGCCGAGAATTTCGCCATATATTTGGATGAGCACCCCAAGGAAGCCGAGGCCATTATTCAAAAATGCGTTTTGTCGGCCCAGGCCAGACTGGCCGCCAGAACCGCCAGGGCCAATATTTTAAGAAAAGGGGCTCTGGAAGGAGTTAACTTGCCCGGAAAATTGGCGGATTGTTCCACCCGCAAACCGGAAGAAGCGGAACTTTATATTGTAGAGGGAGATTCCGCCGGAGGGTCGGCCAAACAAGGAAGGGATAGAAAGTTTCAGGCCATTTTTCCGTTGAGGGGCAAAATATTGAATGTGGAAAGAGCTCGCTTGGATAAGATGTTATCCAACAACGAAATAAAAAACCTTATTATAGCTTTGGGAACCAACGTGGATGATCAATTCGATGTATCAAAGCTAAGGTATAGCCGTGTTATTATTATGACCGATGCCGATGTTGACGGGGCCCATATAAGGACTTTGTTGCTCACTTTATTTTTCCGCCATTTTACCCCTTTGGTCACCGGAGGGCATTTATATATAGCTCAACCTCCGCTGTATCAATTAAAGAAAGGAAATAAGATAAAATATGTTTATTCCGATGAAGAAAAGGCGAAAGCCTTAAAAGAGCTCGGCGTTCCCGAATCAAAAGTTAAAGAAATAAAAGAAGAAGGAGAAGAACTTGAGACGGATGAACAACTAAAGAGTAAGATCAAAATACAAAGATATAAAGGTTTGGGAGAGATGAATCCGGAGCAATTATGGGAAACAACCATGAATCCGGAGCATCGCATCATCAATCAAGTAAGCGTGGAAGACGCGGCCGCGGCTGATAAAATATTCGACATGCTGATGGGAGGAGAAGTGGAACCCAGAAAAAGATTTATTCAAACCCACGCCAAAAAAGTGGAAAATTTGGATATATAAATGTTAGGGAAGCGAAAGTGATTATTTTTGTTAACAATGCAACCCTACCATACCCGTAGGTTAACAAAAATAATCACTTTCGTTTTCTCGAAAAAAGAAGACTGTAGCAAACAAACTAAAAAAATTCTTAATTTATTTTTATTTAAACAACGCTATTATATTTTACATTTTAATCAATAATATTTTTTCATGTATTCAATCTTATTAGCTCCTCTTGTTGCCGGTTTTTTGGCTCAGGTTATAAAATTCGTCATTAGGAGCAATCAACAAAAATTCAGCTTTAAAAATCTTTTGGCTTATTCCGGAATGCCGTCCGGCCATACGGCCATGGTGGTATCTTTGGCCACTATTACCGGGTTGGAGAGTGGTTTTCACTCCGCCTTGTTCGCCATTACTTTCATATTGGCTGTTATTGTAATTAGGGACGCTTTGGGAATAAGAAGATATTTGGGGCGGCATGGAAGGACCATCAACCTTCTGGTGGAAGACCTGCGCGAGGATAAGATGTTGGATGAACAATACCCTCATCTGTTGGAACGTATAGGACACACTCCGGCGCAGGTATTGGTGGGAGGTATCTTGGGGCTGGCTATCAGTACAATTATCTTTTTAGTAATGTAGTGGTTATAGGATGCTTCTTCCTTTCATTTCCTTGGGTTTTTCGATGCCCAAGATTTTTAATATGGTGGGAGGAACATCCAGTAAACTGTATTCCGGTTTTATCAAACTCAGGTCATCCCCCACCGTTTCTTTGTCCTTGATCGCTCTTCCTTCCCGATCTTTTCCGACAGCAACAAAGGGTACTCCGTTGCAAGTAAGCTCTTTATTAAAATCGCCGGATACCGGATCGTAAGCGTTTTCAATGCATCCGGCCGAAGAAGTAACAAGCAATGCCCCGCCTTTGTTTAATGTTTCTTTATATAATCTTTGCAATGAATGGTCTATATTCTCGATTATTTTTATAATATCGCCGTAAGAAGCGTAATCCACCATTTCATCCAAATTGGTAAGCGTGGCCACCACAAGATCATTATCTTCGTTTAATACGGAGTTTATTATTTCGTCCGATATTTCTTGTTCCGCCACCCCTTCTTTTGAAGTAAATATTTTTCTTTGATCCGATAAGGTCTCCGGATCTTTTTTACCGTCGAAATAATAAGTTACAAGACCGTATTTTTCAGAAGGAGCCAAACGCAACCAATTCATTTCATGTGATCGCAAGACATCGGCCAACGTATTTAAAGTTTCAGTATAAGGAAATGCTATGTTAACGGGCATATTTTTTCCGCAAGAAGAAAAGGCAGTAAAATGCAAATTTTTTAAAAATTTTCTATCCGGTATTTTTTCCAACCCGGGGACAGCAAAAGCTTTGACCAATTGTTTCCATCTATCTTCCCTTAAATTAAACAATATCAAACTATCACATTCTTCTATCACGGCTTTTGGATAACCATCTTTGTTAACAATAACAGTGGGGAAAAACTCTTTGTCGTATATTTGCTTGTTATAACTTTCTTTTAAGGATACCGAAGGAGAAAAGGCCGTTCTTCCCTCCCCTTTGACCATGGCATTATATACTTTAGTTGTTCTTTCCCAGTGATTATCCCTGTCCAAACCGTAAAATCTTCCGGATATGGAAGCTATTTCGCCTATATTATATTCAGAGATATACTTTTGTATTTTTTCTATATACTCTATTCCTTTATCTCCTTTTGTGTCCACTCCATCCAAAATAATATGAAGAAAAACTTTATCTATGTTGTTTTCTTTCGCCAATTTTAATAATTGCTCTATATGGTCAACAGAGGAATGAATGTTGGCCTCTGAAGCCAAACCGAGCAAATGAAGTTTGGAATTATTTGTTTTTACGTTTTGCACCGCTTCATTCAATGCTTTGTTATCAATAAAAGTATTGTTGTCTATGGCTTTATTTATTCTGAACAAATTATTATAATTCGGCCTGCCGGTGCCCATGGCCCAATAGCTGTTCTCCAACGAAGGCCTTTCATTGAATAGATACCCCATTTCTGGACCGTCGGTCTTTAAGACGGTAGCCGGAAAAGATGCGATCAATTCATCAAAGACGGGAGTTCGGGCATTATTTATCATATTGGTTTCCGAAGGTCCGGCGACTCCCCAGCCATCCAAAATTAAAAGAACTATCGGTTTTTTTTTGCTTCTTTCGATCATGTCCTTATGATTTTTTAATTAAATTTTTTCCTGTCATATCACACGGTTTTTCCGCGCCGCATAGATCAAGAATAGTGGGAGCTATATCGGCCAGTTTTCCGTTCTTTTTTAATTTGATGTTTTTTAGCTTTTTGTTGACAATAATAAACGGAACCGGGTTGGTGGAATGCCTGGTTTCAATTCTACCTGTTTGTTGATTTATCATCTGTTCCACATTACCGTGGTCAGCGGTGATTATTACGGTACCGTTTTTTTTAAGATATTCGGTTATAATCCTTTTTACCAGCTCATCCGTTTTTTCGCAACAATCTATTCCGGCTTTCAAGTTGCCGGTATGGCCTATCATGTCCGGAGCGGCGAAATTCAACAAAGAAAAATCATATTTATCTTTTTTTAAATATTCCAACAATTTTTCGGTTAAATGTTCTCCTTTCATAGCCGGGGTGCGGTCATAAGAGTCCACATCCGGAGAAGGGACGCCGTAGTAATCCTCTCCGTTCACTTTAGAGCTAAATCCGCCGTTTAAAAAATATGTTACATGAGCATATTTTTCCGATTCGGCCATATATACTTGAGAAAAATCCTTTAAAACCGAAGGCAGAGTATTGCCGATATCAATACCCGGATAGGCGGTGAGAATATGATCCAAATCCGGTCCGAAATCGGTCATGGCGACAAATTTTAAGTTTTTGATTACTCGCCGCCGCCTAAAAGAGCCGGGGTTTTTTTGCTTGAATTTTTTTTGTACAAACACCTTTGAAAGTTGTCTCCCCCTATCCGACCGCAAATTAAAAAAAACAACCCCGTCATTATCATTTATACAGCCCGTTTCTCTGTTTCCCTTTCTATCAATAATTATAGGTTTAACAAACTCATCACTTTCTCCCCTGGTATAAGCCGAGCTGATCGCAACAGAGGTATTTTTGGCCACCTTCGCTTTCCCTTCGGTTAATGCTTGATAAGCTTTTTTTGTTCTACTCCATTTCTTTTTTCTATCCATGGCATAAAATCTGCCCATTATAGTGGCGATTTGCTCGTTTTCTTGAAGCTTTGATTTTATGTCTTCTATTATTTTGATTCCATCATATTTGGGAGAGTCGCGACCATCGGTAAACAAATGCAAGTAAACTTTTTTTATCCTTTCTCTTCTGGCTAACTCCAATAATGCATAAATATGTTTATTGTAACCATGCGGAGACATGCCCGAAGATACGATGCCCATTAGATGAAGCGAAGATCGGTTGTCTTTAACATGCCTTACCGCTTCCAAAAAAGCCGGATTTTTATAAAATGTACCGTTGTTTATACTTTTATTTATTCTTACCGAATCTTGTTCCACCACTCTGCCCGCGCCGATGTTCATATGGCCGGCCTCGCTGTTTCCCACCTGCGGAGGCGATTCCGGCAAGCCCGCATATTTTCCATGCGCATATAATTGAGTATATGGATAATTCCGACACAATCTGTTTATTGTAGGCGTATCGGCGTGCTTAACGGCGTTTCCTTTTTTGTTGTTGCTTATCCCCCATCCATCCAATATTAATACCGCCATGGGAAGGATTTTTTTTGTATCCGGTAATTTTTTCATAATATAGAAATCTAAATTATTTTATAGATTATCCTCTATCTCCATCAATCTGTTATATTTTGCCAATCTTTCGCTTCTTGACAATGAACCGGATTTAATATATTCGGCCCGGCAAGCCACGGCCAGATCAGCTATAAAATCATCGCAAGTTTCTCCGCTGCGATGGGAGATCATTATTTTATATTTGTGTTTTTGCGCAAGTTTAATGCATTCCATGGTTTCGGAAAGCGTGCCCACTTGATTGGGTTTGATAAGAATAGAATTGGCAGCCCCTTCTTTTAATCCTTTCCTTAACCTGTGGATGTTGGTGGTAAAAAGGTCATCGCCTATTAGGAGAAGTTCGGTTCCCAATTCTTTGGTCAATTCCCTCCATCCTTGCCAATCATCCTGATTTAAACCGTCTTCAATAGCTATCAACGGATATTTTCTAAACCATTCATAGTATAAGCCGATCAAAGTATCGGTGGCAAACTCTACCTCATCCAATTTGAAAATATATTTGCCTGTATTTTCGTTGTATAGTTCCGATGATCCCACATCGGTTCCGATAAAAATTTCTTTTCCGGGCCGATATCCGGCATTCATGGAAGCCGTCATTATCAGTTCCACCGCCTGTACGCTGGATGAAATATCCGGAGCATAACCTCCTTCGGCTCCCACGTCGGTATCAAAACCGGCTTTTTTAAGAACAGGAGACAATTCATGGAATATCTCGGCTCCCATGCGCAGTTTTTCGGCAAAACTGTTATTTTTGAAGGGCAATATCCAAAATTCTTGAAAATCGAGGGTAGTGTCGGCGTGCTTGCCCCCATTAAAGATATTAAAAGCAGGGATGGGCATTTTATATTTATTGCGGTTGAATTTAAAAGTTTTACTTAAATATTCATACAAATATTGGTTGTTATTCTTTGCCGCTGCTCTGGCAACGGCCAGTGAAACGGACAATATCGCATTGGCCCCCAGACGATTTTTGTTTTCGGTGTTATCAAGCTTGATCATTGTTTTGTCTATTTTTTCTTGCTTAACAATGTCGACTCCTTTTAATTCATTCGATATAGCCTCATTTACATTTTTGACCGCTTGCAAAACCCCCCTTCCATTATACCTGTTTTTATCTCCGTCCCGTAATTCATATGCTTCGTGTATACCGGTGGAAGCTCCCGAAGGAACGGCCGCTTTTGCCTCAACTCCGTTTTTCAAAATTACTTTGGTTTCCAGCGTCGGATCACCTCTTGAATCCAATATTTCTCGAGCTGTTATTTTTTTAATTTTTGACATAGCGGATAAATGATATTAATTGTTAGATTTTTTGCGTTTTTATAAAATTGAGCCGATCGGGCCTATAATTATCAAGATCATAAATAACGCGATAAATTTCGGCATCTAGTAGATAAGTTTTTCCAAACCGGGCATTTTTTCTCCCCCCAAATAAGAAAGCATTGCGCCTCCTCCGGTGGATACCCAGTCCACATATTCCATCATTTGGGTTTGTTTTAGGGCTTGGACGGTCTCCCCTCCTCCAACCACCCCGAATGCTTTGCCTTTGGATACGCCGGCTACGACTCTGGCCACTCCCAATGTGCCGTATTTAAATCTTTCGTTTTCAAACATGCCCAACGGTCCGTTCCAAATAATGGTTTGGGCCGATTTTATATTTTTGGAAAAGATCCTTTGGGTTTTGGGGCCTATATCAAGAATAATGTCTTTTTTAGCCAGATCGTGGATATTTTTAACCTTTATTTCTCCCTTTCCGTTTTTTCTATCACTTACCACTACATCGACCGGCAGAATCAGTTTTTCCTTGCCTATCTTTTTTTTCAATTTTTCGGCTAATTCAATGTCGGTTTTACTTATTAACGATCTTCCCACTTGCAATTTACCGGCGGCCAAGAAATTGTTGGCCAAAGCCCCTCCGAGCAATATTTTTTGCGATTTTTTTTGCAGGTTTGTGATGACATTTATTTTGGTCTTTATTTTCGCTCCTCCGATTATAGTTATTAAGGGTTTTTTCGGTTTTTTTATTTTTTCTAAATTTTGTATCTCTTTTTCGATCAATAATCCGGCATAACCGGGAAGATATTTTTTTATCGAATGTACGGAGGCATGTTTTCTATGACAGACCGAGAAGGCATCATTAACATACACATCGGCCAATCCGGCCAATTCTTTGGCGAATTTTTTATTGTTTTCCTCCTCTCCCGGGTTGAATCTTAAATTCTCCAGAAAGAGAATTTCTCCCGGCTTGAGGGCTTGGCTTGCTTCTTTTATTTTCTCTTTTCGGCCCGTTCGGATGAACTTTACTTTGTTGAATTTTTCGGTGTAAGGAACTTTATTTTTTCTCCTATCCGCGCCGATAAGTTGTCCCAATCTTTTCGCCAACGGACGGGTTGACAGTTTTTTGGTCTTTCTTCCCTCGGGCCGGCCCAGATGGGTTATTATAATGATCGAACAACTATTCTCGAGCAAATATTCTATTGTGGGAAGAGTGGCTGTTATTTTTTGTTCATCTTGAATTTTTTCGTTTTCCAAAGGAAGATTAAAATCAACTCTTAAAAGAATTTTCTTTTCAGAAATATTTTTGGCTTGTTTTATTGATTTTATCTTCATAATTTACATTCTATCAAAATATTATTCCAATATTATTTCCTTTCTGTTTTCCTCTCCCCCTCTTATATAGCGAATATTTAATTTTTCATCCGGGAGGTATTTTTGTATGACCCGGGCCAGGTCATTATTTTTGTCTATTTCCGTATTATTTACCGATAATATTATGTCTCCTTTTTTTAAACCCGCTTTTTCGGCCGGACTCTTCGGAGTTAAGGCCGTTCCTTCTTTATTGGGATATATTAACGCTCCTTTAGTCGGATATTTTTCATCCATTTTTATATTTGCCAGATCGACATAATAGACGCCCA
>CAZEHL010000002.1:26999-31186 GCA_964512155.1 uncultured Gammaproteobacteria bacterium
TCGCTTAATTTTTTGTAAGGGAATATTTTTACCAAGCTCCGCTTTACATTATCTATGTTTTTGCTTATTTGTTCATTTTGTTCAACGATCAGTTTCTCAGCTCCTTCGATCACCAAATTATCTTTATTCATTCCGGTGTCTGGAAAATTATTCTCTATAAAAGAAGGATATTCATATATATTTTTGGAAAAATAATTTTGGTTGATGGCGCCTCCGAATATTCCTCCGACCAAACCGGCGCTTATGACCAATACGGCTATGAATATTATATTTTTGTTCATATATTATTTTTATGAGTTATTTCGTTATCTCCAATGGGCGGTTAGCAAAATAAGCAATATTCCGACAGATCCGAAGATTAAATAGGTTTTAACCGCTTGTTTATTTAACTTCTGTTTTAGGTGGAACTTTAACAATCCTATTAAAACATAATAACAAATGGCCATGATCAAGCCAAGTATATTATGGTTTAAAGGTAAAAAATAAAGCCCGATGACTATTTCTATAAAGATCAAACCGAAAATAAAAATATATATTCCTCCTTTGTTTAAGTTTATTTCATTGGTGACCATTACTTCATAAAGCACCGAAAAGACCGTAACCGCAAAGAGGAACAACAAAAGCCACATAGAAATATTCAGAAAGGCTTGAAACCCGAACAAAGAGGAAGAAATGAAAAATATCACCAAAAAATTACCGTAGGATGAAAAGTTTTGGATTTGTTCCGTGTTTTTTCCAGGTTCAATTAAGTAAAAATAAACGTTTCTTAGATAGTAGAAAGTGAATAACAAGTTGATTATAAACAACAAATGGATCACGATACCGGCGGGCAGGAAAAGAGAATAAACGGCCAGGCCGGTAACAAAAAAAACCGGCAGAATACATAAACTCCACCAGTTTTTATAGTTGGACAATTTATTGAATCGATAAATGGAGAATATTATTAAAAAAGCGCTCAAAAAGAGAGAAGCATATATCAATCGCGGTTCGATCAAAAAAGCTTCAAACAAAAAGAATATAAGTAAAGGTGTTATTAGCACCAATGATCTACTATATTTCATAACAGGGGTTTGTTTTATGAAAACATGGATTCGGCGTCTATTTCCATCCAATCGTTGTTTTCTTCATCCCATTTAAAGGCATAAAGTTGATGGGTTTTTTCAGTATCACTGTACACATATTCCACGTTGGATTCAGATCCTATCCTTAAGGAGTAGTTTGTTTTTTTATCGATTATCAAAGGCTTGGTAACAAACTCCAATTTCATTTTGCCCAAAGGGCCTTTAAATATTATATATTCAATATCCACTCCACCCTCTTCCTCAATGCGCTCTTTTTCATTTTTTTCCACTTCAAAATTATCTTTTATTTCTCCTATTATTTGTTGCCATTTTTCAGGGGTCATAATGCGGGAATTAACAATTAATAATAAGTGGCGGATGTGTCCATATTTCTTTTCTTTCTTTCCGCCACTTCTTCGGATATATATCCTTTTTCCAGCAAGATGTCAATCGATTTATTCATGGTGATCATCCCTTCTTTTCTTCCGGTTTGAATATTGGTATAAATTTGCTTGAATTTTTTGCTTCTTATTAAATTGGTAATGGCGCTATTGCTTATCATTATTTCTCTGGCGGCCACTCTGCCTCCGTTTATTTTGGGCAAGAGTTGTTGGGAAACCACCCCTCTTAAAGTGGTGGATAGTTGGCTTATTACTTGGGATTCTTTGTCAGCCGGAAACATATCCACGATCCTGGTGATGGTTTCCACCGCCGTGGAAGTATGCAGAGTGGAAAATACCAAGTGGCCGGTTTCGGCGGCGGTTAAGGCGGCCGAAAATGTTTCAACATCCCTCATTTCTCCGACCATTATGACGTTGGGGTCTTGACGCAGTGAATATTTAAGCGCCGATGAAAAACTACGGGTATCAAAACCCAGCTCTCTTTGTTCGATTATGCTTTGTTTTTCATGGATGCGGTATTCGATCGGATCTTCTATGGTTATAATGTGAGCCCTTCTTTCTTTGTTTATAATGTCCAGCATGGAAGCCAAGGTGGTTGATTTACCCGAGCCAGAGGCCCCTACCACCAACACTAAACCGTCATTTAAATGGGTTAAGTTGTATATGGTTTCATCAAAGTTTATCTCTTTTGGAGAAGGTATCTTTTCCGGAATTAATCTGGCGGCCAAACCGATCTTTCCTTGCTGTCTATGTAAATTAACCCTAAAATAACGTTCGCCTACATTAAAAGAGATGTCCAATTCTTTGTTTTTTTGAAATTCTTTTGATAATTCATCCACTCGGGATCTTTTAGGGTCCTCATTTTTTTTGAACATTAATTTGTTTACCGACCTTTCCAGGTCGTCCGGATCCAGGGGCTCGTTTTTTATTTTTTTCAAATTGCCGTTTATCCTTATTACCGGCGGACTACCTCCGATTAAATGGAGGTCGGAGGCGTTTTCTTCTATGGCTTTTTCAAAAAAAGATTTAATTTCCATAAAATATTTATTAATTATTTATTTGAGACGGATATTATGCATTATAGCAAAATTAAAAAAATATTTAAACATCGCCAAACACATATTTATTTTACACTGAATTCGCATCCGCAATAATTTTGCCTGTATAATTCCAATTGTTTGGATAGTTGAACCGATTTTTTGAAGCCGTCCTGTTTTTTAAAGTCTTTAACTAAAAATTCCACTTCGTATTCTTTTTCCAATTTTTTCCCGATATTATTTATTTTTTCAGCATCTTT
Organism: uncultured Gammaproteobacteria bacterium; assembly: GCA_964512155.1. Lineage (GTDB taxonomy): Bacteria > Patescibacteriota > Patescibacteriia > Patescibacteriales > JAGXOH01 > JAGXOH01. The sequence continues at coordinate 29,759 of CAZEHL010000002.1, forward strand.
ATGAGGGCTTATGGTCATGGTGGTGGAAAACAGATCGAATTTGTTCGTTTTTGCTTTTCGGGCGGTTTCCTCAAGTCTATCCAAATAACAAAGATAGCACCTTTCTCCTCCTTCCGGGCTATCCTTGTGATCTTTTACTTTATTCAACCAACTTTGGTGATCTTGCTTTGGAACAATAATGGGCACTTTGAATTTTTTGGCTATGCGTCGCGCCTCTTTGGTTCTTTTCTTTAGTTCTTTTTCCGGGTATATATTGGGGTTGTAATAAAATAAAGTTACATTATGATCCTTTTGCAATAACCGGGTTGTATAAGCTCCGCATCCGGCGCAACATATATGCAATAAAATCGATTTTCCGGCCTTTTTTCGATCAAATTTATAATAAAAAAATATAATTAGGCCGGCGCCGACGCCGGCCAAGCCGGCGAAAACATCTCCTTCCGCGTAAGCTCTTCCGGGGATATATATTTGAGCCGCCTCGAGTATCAGGACATAGAAAGAACACGTTGCGGCCGCAGTCGAAAAAACCAACTTATAATTTCTGTTTTCGGCAAAATAGTTAACTATTAAAAATGACAACACCGAAAAGAGGAAAAAGTGTACCGCTTTGTCGGCATGGATCAAAGACATTTCGGATGAAGAACTCGAAGGAAAGGGGTAGGTCAGCAACAATAAAACAAAAAAAGACCAGCAGGAAATTATATATATTTTTCTAATAGCATCCATAAAATTCAGGTGTGGTTAATAAAAATAAATTAAGAATTTCCCGGATCTGTTTACTACGTTCTTCTTCTTCCCGAGAAGGCGGTTGTGGTCGTTTTTGTTAACCTACGGGCATGGTAGGTAGGCAAAGTTAACAAAAATGATCGCAACCGCCACCAAAAATATTTGCCCGCATTTTGTAAACAAGGCTATTATATCTTACAAACGATCTCTCAAAAACGGCCTAATCGGCTAATTTTGAGCCTTTTTCTCCAGATAGTTAAACCCGCCGATAAGAAGGACCATTATAAGAAAAATTGCGAAAAAAGCATAGATCTTGCCTTCTGTTTGCAAGAATAAAGCGCTTATCCCGAAGGCGCCGGATAGAACATAAAAAGTTAAAACCGTTTGTTTTTGGCTCAATCCCGCTTTTAATAAACGGTGATGAAGGTGTTTTTTATCCGGAAACTTGAAAGGATTTTTCCCTTCTTTAAGCCTCCTTAAGATGGTCCAGCCCACATCCAGGATCGGTACTCCCATAACCAAAAGCGCGATGGCCACCTTCCCTCCGGATATAATGGCCAAAACCGCCAAAATATAACCCAACAACAACGACCCTCCTTCTCCCAAAAATATTTTGGCCGGGTTCCAATTAAAGATCAAAAAACCCAGGCAAGCGCCGGTGAATATCAAAGAAGCCAAAGCGATATCCGGTTGATAATAGTC
>CAZEHL010000002.1:31286-43630 GCA_964512155.1 uncultured Gammaproteobacteria bacterium
ATTTCCACCCCGCCGGCGATAACGCAAATAACGGCCAATACGGGCCAAATTATCTGATATTTCGGGCTAAGATCATATTTATCATCCAAAAAACCTCCGATCATCAAAAAAACGGCTCCGGCAAAAAATCCCAGCCAGTGGTGATATTCAAGGGCGCCGGACACCAATTCTTGCCTAAAAAAGAAAAGAATGACAAAAAAAGAAACAAAGACAGCCACTCCTCCCAGAAGAGGTATCGGCTTGTTATGTATTTTTCTCGGAGCCGGTTTATCAATTATGCCTTTTTCGGTCGCCAATTTTTTAACTATTATAGTAACCAAAGCGGACAATAGTAGTGCTCCTGAAAAGGTTAAAAGATATTCAAAATTTGACATTGTTTATATTATTCATTATAATTAAAACAATTATTTTTAGTATTAGTATGTAGGTTGTAATATCGTTCTTTATAATTTCAATAATTTCAGGCCTTTGTAGATAAACGGATAACCCTTTTTTGTTGACCTAAGGGTCGGCGCTTACGGATGGACAGTCAACAAAAAAGGGTTGTCCGTTTTAGGTCTTGATCTAAAAAAGAAGGAGGGTTTAATGTGTAAGAGGATTAAGAAAAAGAAACAAAAACAAGAACTGGAAGAGGCAAAAGGAGGTGGTTATAAAAAAAGATTGGATTTCTATGCCAAACAGGCAAAACGGTTGTGGGAATCAACAGATCCTCCTGAAACCATTAGAGAGAAATTAATTAACCTGCAAAAAAAATTGCAGATCTAATTTCCTCTGCCGGGGCGCCTAATTATAAGGCGCCTTTTAAAATTTTAAATGTAAAATTTGTCAGTGTTATTTACACTTTTGAATTTGACTGAATGGACATACTTATAATTCTTTTGCTTTTTTTATTTCAATATCCCCTCTTTGGTTGACCACCACCGTGTCTCTGCGCTCCAATTTTCCGGCCAATATTTTTTTGGCTATCTCATTATTTACTTTTTTTTGCACCAGTCTTCTTATGGGCCTGGCTCCGAATTGGGGATCAAAGCCTTCTTCTGCCAATTTTTCCAACCCCTTGCCGTTTATTTCCAATTTTATCCTTTTATCTTTTAACATCCGGCGGGTCTCTTCCAATATCAATTCGGTGATCTCGATGACATGCCTTTGGGAAAGAGGTTTAAAAACTATCACATTATCAAATCTGTTGATCAGTTCCGGCGGTATCACTTGATTTAACTTCTCATTGATCACCTTTTCTTTTATTTTTTGGGCCTCCACTCCTTTTTTGATCTGTTCTTGAATAAATCCGGAAGCAACATTGGAGGTGGCCACTATCAAACTATTTTTAAAATCCACCAGATCCCCTTCTCCGTCAGTCAATCTTCCTTCATCCATAATTTGTAAAAAAAGAGTGAGTATTTTGGGGTGGGCCTTTTCAAATTCATCCAGCAATATCAAAGAATACGGTTTTTGCTTTACAGCTTCGGCCAAATTGCCTTTGATCTCTTTTCCGTCGCCTATTAATTTTTTTATACCGTCTTCATGTTGGTATTCGCTCATGTCCAATCTTATCATATATTTTTCGCTTCCGAAGTATACCTTGGATACGGTTTTGGTCAATTTTGTTTTTCCCACTCCGGTCGGCCCCAAGAATAAAAAATTGGCTATGGTTTTGTTCTTGTCCCGCATTTGCGTCCTGGCCCGGCGCAAACTATTGGCTACCGCTTCCACCGCTTCTTCTTGGTCTATGAAATATTTATGGATGTTTTCTTCCAAATTCAGTAATTCATCGGTTTCTTCTTCGCCTATTTTCTTCATTGGAATATCGGTCATCTCTTGAATGACTTGCCTTACTTCTTTTTTGCCGCAAAAATTGAATTTTTGTTTACGGGATTGCGAAGAAGCCAAAGCTCCGCTTCTTTCCAATATTTTTATGGCCTTGATAGGCAAATATTCGTTATGTATATAGCGCGCACTTAAATTCAGGGCTTCTTCAATGGCATTGTAAGTGTAAAATACTTTGAATTTAGCTTCAAATCCGCCGATCTTGCTTTCCAGTATATGTATGGCTTGATCACCGGCGGGTTCTTTTATTTTGATGCGGAAAAATTCCCTGTTTAGGGAACTTTCTTCAATATGGTCAAAATAATCTTTATCCCGCACCGTGGCAAAGCATATAATATTATACCGGTTTAAACTGTCGGCCAAAACCTCGGATAATTCCATTCCTCCGCCTTCTTCCGCGGACATCTTTGCCATGTTGTCGATATTTTTTATATATAAAATAATATTCCCGGCTCTTCTTATCTCATCCAAGATCGTCAACAATCTTTCTTGAGCATGGCTCGAATCGATTCCGCCGGTCAATCTTGCCACATCCAGCTCCACCAATCTTTTATCCCTCATAAAATCCGGTACTTGTTCCTTTACCATGGCACGGGCTATGCCGTGTATAACGGTTTTTTTGCCGACTCCTTCAGGGCCGGTCAATAAAACGCCGTTGTTGCCGGCCGACAAAGTTTCAAATATTTCATTCAATTCTTCGGCTCTGCCCACGCAAAGCTCGGCTCTGCCCCATTTGGCCGCCAAAGTGAGGTCATATCCGAATTTATCCAAGGTCGGGGTGGCTACCGCGGTGTAAGCTCTGTCTATTTTGGTTTTCGGTTTAAAAGCCGCCATTTTTTTATATTGCTCTTGTTTTTTCATTATTTGCTCATCTATCTTGAACCATTCCACCGTATTGCCGATCTTTTTTGCATCAGTTCCCACCTCAAGCATTACTTCTTTTAAGGTCTCATCCCTTTCTATGATATAAGTAATAATATTCAAAGGTTGCACTTCTTGTTGTTCATATTCATAAGCTTCTATGAATGCTTGGATCAAAGATTTTTCCGTTTGTTCCGACAATACCGCCGAAAACTTCTCTTTTTTTTGTTCTTGTTTATTCAGTTGTTTTTTTAATTTATCTTTTAGATCTTCGTTGTCCACATTTAATCTGATAAAAAGAGCTTTCACGTTTTTGTTTCCCAATAAAGACAATAGGATATGAAGAGGACTTACCTCTTTATGGTTATATTTTTTAGCCAATAGATATGCGTTTTCTACAACGCGCATAGCGTCATTTCCGAAAGCGGAAGAAACATCTTTTACCTTTTCGAATTGTCTTAATTCTTCCCAATTATTGGGAATGGATGCATCCGAAGAAGATTTTAAACGGCGGATCTTCTTTTTATTTAACGCTTCTTGCCACTTTCTGTAGACAAGGAAAAGCCAAGCCAGAACGGATATCCAAAAGCAAAGGATCAATTCATGTTTTGTTTGCCAAAAGAAGAACAATTCTTTTGCTTCCAAAGAGGTATTTTGCCACACCCACCAAACTAAAGCCGCTATTCCGGATAAAGCGATAATATAAGCGATGATATCAACAAATATGTCCAGCTTTTTTTTCGTTCTTTTCAGCCTTATTCCGGAAGAAGTAAACCTTTTATTCCAATAAAGAAAATGGTTATCATAAAAAGCACCGAGTCCGTATCCGTTGCAATCGGAGCATGGTCCTTTTTCCGTTTGTCCGCTTCCGCCGCATTGGGGGCAAACAATGAACTGGGTTCTTTCGTTGGGCGTATCTTCCTGCATAGTTTATTTTTAAAAAACATTTAATTGATATAATATTTGATACACCACCAAAACGGGCAAGATCAACCAAACACAAAAAATTACAGAGGCCAAAATTATCCATAGAATCATTATAACGGTTCGAAATATTATTTGGACTAACCTGATAAAGAAGCTTATTAAGTAGCCTTGCCAATCGTATTGGCCGAACATGGGGGTAAATATATTTTTGAGCCACACCCAAATGGCCAAAGAACGGGCTCGGCGTATTATAAAATTCCTGATCTTAAGAGAAAAATAAAACAAACCGAAAGAGTACCACCAAAAAGGGAAAAAGAATATATCTTTTAAAAACTGTCCGGATAGTTTAAAAATATACAGATAAAGAGGCATAATAAACGCGTTTTAGCTTAGGCTTTAATTATAACATATTGTGCGCATAGAACTAAACTATAATTTTTGAATAGCATTTTCTATTCTCTGTAACGTTTCTTTTTTGCCCAATATCGAGGATATTTCAAACGGACCGGGGCTTTGTTTTTTGCCTGTCAGGGCAACTCTGGCCGGCCACAAATAATCCCCGGCTTTTTTTTCTCGTTCCTTTAAATAACCTACAACTTTTTCTTCTATATTTTCTTGCGACCATTCTTCGTCTTTGATGTTCTCCAACACTTCATATATTTCGGTTAAATTTTGTTTTATGTCTTCGTAGGCCAGCTTTTTCCATAAAAGCAATTCTTTGTCATATTCCGGGATGTCTATGAAGAAGAATTCCGTAAGTTCGGCTATTTCCGATAATTTTTTAAGCCTCTCTTTTTCCACCGCCACCACTTGTTCCAAAAATTCTTTTTCTTTTTTATGTTCAGCCGAAGCCTTGCCGATATTTTTTTTAAGATAAGGCAGGCAAGCTTCGGTCAATTCTTTTAAGGGTTTTTGCCTTATGTAATAGCCGTTTAAATATTCCAATTTTTCCATATCGAAAACGGCCGGACTGACTTTTATGTCTTCTATCTTAAATTCTCCAACAATTTCATTTAAATCGAATTTTTCTTTATCACCCTTAGGATGCCAACCCAAAAGAGCGCTGAAATTCAATAAAGCTTCGGGCAGGAATCCTTTTTCTTTATATTCTTCCACTGCCACATCACCCTGCCTTTTGCTTAATTTACTTCCGTCTTTATTCAAGGTTAAAGGCAAGTGGACAAATTCCGGAGTTTGCCACCCCAAGGCGTTGTAAAGCAGGACGTTTTTGGGCAAAGAGGGTATCCATTCTTCACCCCTCACTACATGAGAGATCTTCATTAAATGATCATCCACCACCGAGGCCAATTGATATGTCGCCATTTTATCGGTTTTAAGAAGGACGTGGTCATCCAGGTCTTGATTATTGAATTCTATTCCTCCTCTCAATTTATCCTTTACTTTGGTTACCCCCTCCTTTGGCATTTTTTGCCTAATAACAAAAGGCTCTTTTTTGTCCAGTTTCTTCTTTACTTCTTCCGAAGACAATTCAGCGCAACGTCCATCATATTTGGGGGCTTTTTTTTCCCGGACCTGTTCTTGCCTCATTTGTTTCAATCTGTCTTCACCGCAAAAACACCTGTAGGCATGCCCCTTTTCAATCAATTCCAAAGCATATTTTTCATATATATCTTTTCTTTGGCTTTGGATATAAGGACCGTATTCCCCTCCGATATGAGGGCCCTCGTCAAAATTCATTCCCAACCATTGCAATATGCTTAATAATTTATCTATGGCGTCATCCACTTGTCTTTTTTGGTCGGTGTCCTCTATCCGAAGTATCATCCGGCCGTTGTTTTTTCGAGCTATTAAATAATTGAAGACCACCATCCTCAAGCTTCCGATATGCAAATAACCGGTGGGAGAGGGAGCGAATCTGACTCTGACATTTTCATTATTCATAAAGAAAATTTTATTTTTTATTTATCATGAATGTATTGTTAATGATTTTTTTCCACATATTCAAAGAATTTTCTCAAAAAAATTCCGGTTTTGTTTCGCCTTAGCGGATGAATATAGGTGAGGACGTTGTTGGCATCCACCCACATCCAATTCCTATGGTCCCAGAAATTTGTTTTAATATCCTTGTCTTTTCCGGTGAATTCGGCTATAAAAAGATCCTGTTTCTGCCCCTTATATCCCCCCTTTATCTTTTTTTTCTTTTTAAACGGAAAAAAATATTTTGTTTTTAACTTATAGACTTTTTTGGGGATGAATTTGTCACAATTCAATTCTTCTTTTAGTTCTCTGCAACCGGCCTTCATTATCCCCTCTCTTTCCACTCCTCCTTGAGGAATTTGCCAATGGCCTTTCCGCCCCTGTCTTTCCACAATAAGGATCTGGTAGTTGCTTCCTTCTTTTTTATACAAAAAACAAGCCACATTGCGCCTGTATAGAAATGGTTGCAAATACCTCCATTTTATAAAAGCGTAAGGGAAAAATATTACCGCGTTATAGATCCTTTTAATTCTTTTGGGTTGCTTTATCAATCTCCATAACCATTCCAATCCCGCTTTTCTCAAGGGTACCGGAGCCCTCTTTATCTTGCCGGCCAAAAAATCCAAGGACCCCCCTATTGCCATGGCCAATTTTATGTTTTTATGTTTGCTTAAAGCATGATAAATAAATTTTTCTTGATCCGGAGAGCCGAGGGTGGCCAAAAGTATATCCGGGAAGAACCCTTCAATATCAGTGTTTTTGCTATCATACTGCCCGTCTTTTGCCGTTAAATTTTTTATGCTAAATTTTAAAAGAGGATACTTTTTCCTTAAAGCATGATCTATTTCTTTTTCGCTCGCCAAGCTATCTTTCGGTTTTACTATGGCAACTTTAAGGCCTCTCTTTTCTGCCATACCCAAAATTTTCGGCGTAAGATCGGCTCCGGTTATCCTCGGAATATTAAAACCCATTAAATATCCGGCCAGTTTTACTCCTATTCCGTCGGCCACCGCCAAATCGGCCTTATTTAAAATATATGCCAACTCTTCGTCTCCATGATCAAATATCGAGGCTTTTAACAATATTTCCGGATTCGGAGTAACTATATAATGTTGTTTTCCGTCTTGCAAGAATCTTTTTATCTTGGATAATACTTTATTATATGTCAAAATAGAAACATTCACCCTCAAAATACGAATTTTATCCATAAAAAATACTATTAAAATACGGTTTGAGAATATTATATCGGAATATTAACGATTTATCAATTATAAAAAATTTCATGTTGACAATAAGCGTATGATATATTATGGTTAAAAGGTAAAAGTTAGCACTCAAAAATCAAGAGTGCTAACCAACGAAAAATATCAACTAATAATCAAATTTCAGTTTATGTTCAATAAATTTACCAATAAATCACAAGAAGCGATAATAAATTCGCAGATAATAGCCCAAGACAGCGGACAGCAAAATATAGAAGCTTTGCATATATTATTGGCCCTGCTTCAACAAGACGAGAGCATGGTGAAGCCCATATTGGAGAAAATGAAAATAGAACCGGAGGAGATTGAAGATCAGATCATCGATGAAATAGAAAAATTGCCCAAAGTGGAAATGGACAACAGAAGCGAGGCCGAAGAAAGCAAAAGATTCGGAACCGTTCAAGGCACGGCCGAAGTGGCCATGATCTTGGAAAGGGCCAGAAAAGAAGCGGGAAAAATGAAAGATGAATACATCTCAACAGAGCATATATTGTTATCATTAGTGGGCGTAAAATCGACAGTGCAAGACATATTGATGAAATATGATGTGGAATATGAAAAAGTTTATGAGATACTTCAAGAGATCCGAGGAGGAGAAAATATTACCGATCCGGATCCGGAGAGTAAATACAAAGTTTTGGATAAATATACCGTGGATCTGGGTAAAATGGCGGCCCAAAAACAACTGGATCCGGTTATCGGCAGAGAACAGGAAATAAGAAGGGTGATGCAGATCTTGTCCAGAAGAACCAAAAATAATCCGGTTCTTATCGGAGAGGCGGGCACCGGTAAAACCGCCATTGTGGAAGGGTTGGCCCAAATATTGGTGGCCGGCGATGTTCCGGAAAATCTCAAAAACAAAAGAATACTCAACCTTGATCTGGGTTCATTGGTGGCCGGAGCCAAATTCAGAGGCGAATTTGAAGACAGGTTAAAGGCTGTTATAAAAGAAATAAAAAGCCAAAAAGGCAATGTTATATTATTTATAGATGAATTGCACACTTTGGTCGGAACCGGCGCTTCGGAAGGGGCCATGGATGCTTCCAATATTCTAAAGCCGGCCTTGGCCAGGGGTGAATTAAGAACTATCGGGGCCACTACTACGAGCGAGTATCAAAAACACATTGAAAAAGATACGGCTTTGGAAAGAAGATTCCAACCCATTACCGTATCTGAACCGGATCCTGAAGACACTGTAAATATTTTAAGGGGATTGAAAGAAAAATATGAAGTGCATCATGGGGTTCGCATAACCGATGATGCTTTAACGGCCGCTGTCAAACTTTCGGACAGGTATATTTCGGACAGATTTTTGCCGGATAAAGCCGTTGACCTGATAGACGAAGCCTCTTCTTCTCTAAGAATGGAAGTTGATTCCACTCCGGAAGAGATAGATAAACTGAAAAGCCGGATAAAATCATTGGAAATATCCAAGGCGGCCTTAAAATCGAATAATTATTCAAAGGAAGCCACTTCGGCCGTAAAAAAAAGCAATAACAGCAAAGTGAGTAAGATAAACAAAGAATTGGAAACCGTGAGAGAGGAAGTGAATCAGCTGGAACTGCATTGGAACAATGAAAAAGATATAATCAAAAAGATCAGGGAGTCAAAAAGGAGGATAGACGACCTTAGGGCCGAAGCCGAAATAGCCGAACAAAAGGGGGATGACCTGGTGAAAGTGGCGGAGATAAGATATAGTTTGATACCGCAACTTGAACAACAAGTAAGAGACGAGGAAAAAAGATTGGCCGAGATCCAAAAGAAAGGCCAACATATTCTTAAAGAGGAAGTAACCGATGAGGATGTGGCCAAAGTGATCTCCCGCTGGACCGGCATTCCGGTATATAAAATGCTGGAAAGCGAGATCCAAAAATTAAGCAAATGCGAAAATGAACTGAACAAAAGAGTTATAGGGCAAGAACAGGCCATCAACTCGGTGGCCAACGCTTTGCGCCGAGCCAGAGCCGGGGTAAACGAAGAAAGTAAACCCATAGGATCATTCCTTTTCGTGGGTCCTACCGGAGTGGGAAAAACAGAGCTTGCCAAAGCTTTGGCCGAATTCATATTTAACGATGAAAGATCCCTGGTAAGATTGGATATGAGCGAATTTTTGGAAAAACATAGCGTGGCCAAGATGATCGGATCCCCGCCCGGTTATGTGGGGTATGATGAAGGCGGCCAGTTAACCGAAAAAATAAGAAAAAAACCATACAGCGTGATCTTGTTTGATGAAGTGGAAAAGGCGCACCCGGAAGTATTCAACATTCTTTTGCAAATATTGGACGACGGTATTGTTACCGACGCCAAAGGCAGAAAGGTCAATTTTAAGAATACCATAATTATAATGACATCCAACTTGGGAAATGATGTGATCAAGCAATATTCAATAGGATTTACCACCGATCAAAACGAATCCTTGACGGAAAACACCGAGGAAATGAAGAATAAAATAAGCAAAGTATTGCGGGAACATTTTAAACCGGAATTTTTGAATAGGATCGACGAAGTGGTGGTATTTAAAAGTTTAAACCAAAGGATCCTGTCGGAAATAGTGGACTTGGAATTAAAAAAGGTGCAAAAGAGGCTCAACAACAAGGATATAACCCTGAAGGTAAGCAACAAGGTTAAGAAAAAATTGGCTAAAGAGGGGTTTGACGCCACTTATGGGGCAAGGCCCTTGAAAAGGTTAATACAAAACAAGATCTTGAACGAACTTTCCATGGAAATAATAAAAGGTAATGTTCAAGAAGGAAACAAGGTAAGTATAGACATAGGTGCGGAGAACAATGTAATGGTAAAGGTAAAATAATTACCGGTTATCTATTCCGCCCAATTACAAAAGGACGCTTAAGCGTCCTTTTGTAATTGAATAATTTTGCGCTTTGGATATTTTAAGACATTGGCTTAAACCGTCCGGTTTTTTCATCCAACTCCACTTCACTATACTCTCCTCCGTTGTTGTTTTCTATTTTAACTCCCACTGTTTGCTTTAAAACATTACAATTGGTTACTTCCGCTTTTTTCCCGTTTATTTTGATTTTTTCTCCGACAGAGGGTAAATTGGCGGCCAATTTTTTATAACCTTCTTGTTCGTATTCCAAGCAACATTTCAGTCTTCCGCACATTCCGGAAATACGTTCACTTCCCCGATGCGCCACTTGTTGAACTTCCGCCATTTTGGAGGTGATGGAATTGAAATCATTGATAAACTCCCGGCAACACAGCGGTCTTCCGCATGAACCGCAATCACCTATTACTTTAGCCTCGTCTCTTTTTCCTATTTGGTATAATCTCACTATGCAATTAAAATGGGAGGCCAGATCTCTCACCAGCGAACGAAAATCAACCCTGCCTTCGGAGCTGAAAGCGAAAGTTATCTTAGTTCTGTCAAAAGAAAAATGAACATCCACCAATTTCATTTGCAATCCTCTTTTCGCAATAAAGGATTCACAATCCGCCAGAGCTTCCTCCTTTTCTTCTCGGGAAGGCAGTCTTTCCATATCTTTCTCATCGGCCCTCCTCAATAAACCGTCTGATATTTCATCCTGCTCCTGTGTTTTGATCTCCTTATAACCCACAAAATAACCCATTTCTTCCGCATCATTTAACTTGGCCACCACACGATCTCCTTGTTGCAAAGACAATTGATCGTCCGGATAATAATATTGTATTTTTTCCCAACTGGAAAATTTTATCAAAGCCGCTTTCATATCATTTTTTACAATCTATACCTTATGAATTTATTAACTTTAACACCGTTTAACAGATCTTCTATCTTTTTTTCTTCATCCTTGATGAATTCTTGTTTCAACAAGCAATTTTCCTCATAATATTTATTCAATTTCCCTTCTATGATCCTTTCCACTATTTCCTCGGGTTTGTTCTCTTGTTTTAATTGTTCCCGATGAATGTTTTTTTCTTTTTCAATGTCTTCTTGCGGAACATCCTCCGGTTTAAGATATTGGGGGTTTGCTGCCGCTATATGCATGGCCAGATCTTTTGCCAATTCATCCTTTCCTTCGGTGTCCAAACCGACCAAAACCCCGATAGAGCCGTTCATATGAGAATAAGCGCCCACTGTGGGAGACTGTAAGATCTCGTATTTTGTTAATACGATCTTTTCTTTTATAATTCCGCTTAAATTATCGATCTTATCATTCACAGTACCTTCATCCAAAGGTAAACTCAACAATTCTTCCATGTTTTGCGGCCTGTTTTCTTTGATCGTCTCCATTATGCTGTTTGCCGTTTTTTGGAATTCTTCATTTTTGGCGACAAAGTCGGTCTCTGAATTAAGCTGTAAGATATATCCTTCATTACCGTCGGAATTTACAGCCACTTTTATAACTCCTTCATTGGCCTCTTTGTCAGCTCTCTTGGAGGCTTTGGAGATACCTTTTTTTCTTAATATTTCCACCGCGCTTTCTATATCTCCTCCGCTTTCTTCCAAAGCTTTTTTGCAATCTATCATACCGGCGCCCGTTTGTTCTCGCAATTTTTTAATATTTTCCATAAATAATTAATTTCGAAATGCAGAGCCGGTTTTTGATCCGATCTCCGGTAACATTTCATGTTTATTTTTTTATTATTTTGGATCTGAGGAAGATCTTTTTCCTTCTTGTATGGCTTGCTTTACCATATCCAATACCAATTCAACCGTTTTGGTGGCGTCATCATTGGCCGGAATGGGGTAATTTACCAAAGAAGGATTGGTATTGGTGTCGCAAATAGCGATTATGGGAATATTTTTCTTTCTGGCCTCAGATACCGCGATCCTTTCTTTTTTAATATCCCAAACAAACAAAGCGTCAGGTAATTTATTCAAATTAACCAGCCCCTTTACTTTTGTTTCCAGTTTACCTATTTCTTTTTCAAATTCCACTTGTTCTTTTTTGGTATATTTGGCCAATTTGCCTTGCTCCCTTTCTTTTGCTAAGTCTTGGTACTTTTTAATTGATCTTTTAAGAATCGAGAAATTGGTTATAGCTCCTCCGGGCCATTTTTCGCAGATATAAGGCATTCCGGTTTCTTTGGCCGTTTCTTCCATGGGATGTTTAACTTGTTTTTTGGTGCCGACAAAAAGGATCAATTTTTTTTCAGCGGTTAAATTTTTCATAAACTCCAAAGCCTCTTCCAGCATTTGGGATGTTTTTGTCAGATCGATGATATTCACTCCTTTTTTGGAAGTGAAGATATAAGGTTTCATTTTGGGATGCCATTTGCTGGTGCTGTGGCCGAAATGCATGCCGGCGGCAAGCATTTCTTCCAATGATGGGATCTTGGTCATATTTTTTTCCTTTTTTCCTCTACTCCGAATTTAGACCGAACTCATTTATTTAATGTAAAACGGCAAGGAAAATAGTCGGAGTATGAGTGGTTAATTATTATTTTTTGCAAACAACACTACTATATCTTACAGCTTAAATTTTTGTTGCCAAAATTAAACCGGGGCATTCTACTGTTTAATGCGCATTGGCCGGTATTGATTTAGTTTAATAATAATCGGATGAATTGTCAAATCGATTACGG
>CAZEHL010000003.1:0-33616 GCA_964512155.1 uncultured Gammaproteobacteria bacterium
AAAAAAATTCCTTGCAAAAGATATGCCCAAATTGGAATTGCTTAATTTAATATAACGTTATAAAATTCTTCCGTTGCAATTTGGGGTAAAATGCGGGTTACCGAGATTGACTTATAGATTGAATTGTGGCAATATTGAATTATCTTAAAAAGAAAAAGGAGACAAAAATATTTAACAAGGAGGAATTTATGAAGAAGGTCAAAGAAACAGTCAATTTCATTTTTGAGCTTGCACAGCTAAAACGACAACGCCATGTCGGGTTTCAACTTATTGGGGTCAAGAATCCTGGCACTGTAGCTGAACATGCTCTTCGGGCGGCTCAGATCGGATATATTTTGGCTGTTCAAGAAGGAGTTTCTCCGGAAAAAGTAACCACTATGTTGGTGATCCATGATAACGGCGAGACCCGCATAGGGGATCAGCATAAAGTGGCCGCCAGATACTTTTCCACTAAGGGGATTGAAGAGCAAGCTGTCCGGGATCAATTATCCAATGTAGAGGAAGGTGTTCAGAAGAAATGGTTTGCTTATTGGAAAGAATATGAAGAAAGGGATACGTTGGAAGGAGTGGTGGCCAAAGATGCGGATTGGTTGGAAATGGCTTTCCAAGCTAAAGAGTACCTGGATATTGGATATGCGGGCGCCCAAGAATGGATAGACAATATAGAGAAGGCCCTGGAAACAGACACGGCCAAGAAAATATTGGCGGAAATGAAAGAGACCACTTTTAGAGAGTGGTTCAAGGGGTTGAAAAAAATGACCTATAACAAATTGAATAAACAGTAATTTAATATGAAACTTTGTAGCCGTCATCTTTTTCGGGTGGCGGCTTTTTCATTGCGGTAGAGTCTTCCATCGAAAATTCCGCCAATATATAATATACAAAAAGAAGCGCCTCTTATATTTTTGCCCGTAGAGATTTCTTTAGAGGCGTTTCTATAGATGTTTTTATTAAATTGACCCAATACAAGCCGAATGGTAATATTTAAATAAGCTGGTATTTTCGACAGAGCTTTTTGCGGAGCTTTCGGCAGCGAAAGGCGGTCAATGTTTGGAGCCGCCTATCGGAGAGGGTGATAATTAAAATTTTTGTCCGCAAAGGAGGTTTTATGAAAAAGTTGCCATCTTCTAACCCGCTTTTCCCGCAAGACAACGTAAGAGTGGCGGTCGGAGAAGTTTTAAACAAAGCATTTTCCCGGGTTGAAACCAAAAATGGCGGCAAAAACAAGAGGAGGAGCAAAAAGAAAAAATAAACTTTTTCAAGCTGAATGTTTTGTCAAACAAACACCGTCGGCGTTATGATCGGCGGTTTTTTATTTTATAAATATCGGCTTTTAGCCGGAGCGTACTTTGTATTATAGATGCCAAGAAAAATATTAAATGTTTCACACTGGTCAGTGTGAAACATTTAGAGAAAAGATGATCTTTGCGCGAGTATAAGTTTTTTATAATTTCTGCGAAAATTGTTTAGTATTTTATCGGCCTCATAGGTTCGGCATCGTTTTTCGTCGCAACAGAGCCTCTTATCAAGGACTCTGCCAATATATAGATACAGATGTTTTTTATTGTTTTTAAAGATGGACAGTGGTAAAATGAATATAATTATCTAATTTTAATAAATGAATTCCTATGAATAAAAAAATATTCATAATAATAGTTCTGGCGCTTATATTTTTAGCCTTGTTCTTGTTTCTTAGAGAGGATGAAGGTAAAGATGTTAGCGGTCCAACCCAAAAGATAACCGAAGAACAGTATCAAGATGGATCATCCCAAGATAAAAAGGATGGCGATGAGATGCCGGAACTCAGCGTGGTGGCTGATGATCTGGAAACGCCTTGGTCAATAGTCAAATTGCCCAATGGCAACTTTTTATTAACTGAGAGAAGAGGGCAGATAAGGTTGGTGGAGGCAAATGGTGATTCAGAGATCATTGAGGTTGTTGAAGAGGCTAAAGAAAATGGTGAAGGCGGTCTTCTGGGTATGGCCCTTCATCCTGAGTTTAAAGATAATGATCTGATCTATCTTTATTATACTTATCAAAATGAGGAGGGAGATAAAATAAATAAAGTTATCAGAGCCTCTTATGAGGACAATAATTTTACTGACATAGAAACGATCATTAATGATATACCCGGGGCACTCTATCATAATGGCGGAAGGATAGCCTTTGGCCCTAATGGTCATTTATTTATCACAACCGGTGATGCTCAAAGAGCAGAAAAGGCTCAAGACACTGATTTCCTGGGAGGGAAAATATTAAGATTGAATGAGGATGGTAATGTGGTTCCCGGCAACCCTTTTGACAATGAAGTTTATTCTTACGGCCACAGAAATCCTCAGGGTATAGCTTGGGATGATAACGGTAATTTGTGGGCCACTGAACATGGTCGCTCCGCCACTGATGAGCTTAATTTGATAAAAAAGGGCGCTAATTATGGTTGGCCGACGATCATCGGGAGTGAAGAAAAAGAGGGGATGGAAACTCCTGTTATCAATTCCGGGGTGGATGAGACCTGGGCACCCTCGGGGGTCGCTTATTATGATGAGAACATTTTCTTTGTCGGACTAAGAGGAAACACTCTATATCAAGCTAATATTGAAGATATTGATGATGTCACCCTAACGAAGCATTTTGCCGGAGAGTTCGGGCGGTTGAGGGATGTGATGGTGGATGATGATATTTTGTATTTTATTTCCAATAATACTGATGGTAGAGGAAACCCTTCCGAAAATGATGATAAGCTATATAGATTGGATCTGGATAGGTTTTTGAGCGAAGAATAACAAGGGGGCGACCATTTATTTTGTGACAATTTTTGTTCCTTGTCTGCGGACTCCCAATGACAAAAAGTACGGCCGTCTTAGGCTGTGTTTTTATGCATCCTTAAAGATGTTTTTGTTTAAAATTGTTCCAATGAAAGCCGGATGATGTTTAGTCAATATTGGCATTTTCGGCAGAGTCCCGGGTAAAGATTCTATCGCGATAGATCCGCTCTTATTATAATATCACTCCTTAAAATCATGATTTTTTTCGGGCGCAGACAGTTTTTTGGAGGTTTTTGTATCAAACTTTTCTATCGATTCAAGTTGTCTCTTTAATTCCTTTAAAAAAGAATCAACATCCATGTCTTGGCTATAATTTTGGATATTAAAAGAAACCTTGGAAAAAGCTTGCGCCTCCTTACCTATAGCCGAACTGGCTCTTTTCACCTTGTCCGAAACCTGTTGTCCGCTTTCCTCTCTGGCATTTATCCAATTCATTATCTCGGAATTATGCCGTGTAACATGTTCTCCGAAAAGTCCGCAAATATTTTGGGATAAGTCAATTATTGTTTGTGTTTTTTGACGGATCAATTTTTGTTCGGCCGAAAGTTGGACTTTCTTTTTTAGAAGGGTTATCAAAAAAACAATGATGAGGTAATTTATAGTAACCAAAATGGCATTGGCTATGAAAATGATGCCGGCTGTGAGATCATCAACTATTTGGTATTTTATACCGACCGATATTTCGGCGTTTATCCAAACCAATAGACTTATTATAGCAATAAACAAACTGTGATTCGGGCCAATGAACCAAGCGGCCAAAACAATAGGTAAAAGGTAAAAAGCGGAAAAATCCAAGTATTCGCCGGTCGAAACATCCACAAACCCCAATCCAACAACCATTAACAAACAAGCGATAAATAGAAGATTAAATTTTTGTTTATTAACAAAATTAAGCATATATGATCCCTTTATAGTTCAAATATATTGATATTATTTTTTAGTTCATTTTTTGAGAGGGCGCCATTTCAAATTGGAGAAAATATCGTATTAGATCTTGAACGCACCTTAATAAAATATCAGTCGCCGAACTTCTTGTCAAAATTTATCCATATCATCTTTTTTCGTCTCAGCGGAATTTTTGCTGTTATATTGATATATCATTAATTATTGAATTAGTGTCTCCGCAGCATTGGCTTTTCGCTTATGCACAGTATTGACTTTTTTTCTAACACCGTCCACGACTTCGAGCCACGTAAAATCATAAAAAAATCCCGCTATCAGCGGGATTTTTTTATGACCACGTGGCGCAGCCTCATAAAATTTTATAATTTGTTATAGATTATTCAAAATAATATGCTGATTATTCATTTTACGTGCGTCGCGTGGAAAACAAAATGAGCTTAAGCGAATTGTGTTTTCTTTACGCGACCTATCTTCAAAGAATTATTTGGAGTAAAATTTATGTAAAGAGGCATCTCTGTACATTTTTATTTTGATCTATAGAGATATCTCTATAGATATTACATGATGTATTTTAAATTTTAGACAAAAACAATAATAAACTGTAAGATAAAATTAAATATAATTTCTTAATGTTATGGAACATCAACACCATCATCATCAAAATGATCATGCTTCCGGCCATGAGGATCATGGCGGACACGACACGCACGCCGGCCATTCCGTGGCCATGTTCAAAGACAGGTTTTTCCTGTCTTTATTGTTGACCGTGCCGATCCTTGCCCTCTCTCCCATGATCCAACAGTTCTTTAATTTCAGTTTTGCCTTTACCGGGGACAAGTATATATTATTCTTGCTGTCCACGCTTATTTTTTTCTACGGTGGATGGCCGTTTTTGGCCGGAGCCAAAGATGAGATCAAAGGGAGGTCCATCGGCATGATGACCCTTATCGCCCTGGCCATCACTGTTGCCTATATTTACAGCTCAGCAGTGGTGTTCGGCTTCCCGGGAAAAATGTTCTTCTGGGAGCTGGCGACCTTGATCATCATCATGCTTTTGGGCCACTGGATAGAGATGCGGTCTGTTATGGGTGCTTCCATGGCCTTAGAGAAATTATCCGCCCTTATTCCGGACAATGCCAATTTATTGAAAGGGGATGAAGTGGTGAAAGTAAAATCCGGGGAATTAAAAGACGGGGATACCATTCTTATTAGGCCGGGGGAAAGGATCCCGGCTGACGGATATATTGTTAAAGGAGAGAGCTATGTTAACGAATCCATGCTTACCGGCGAATCCAAACCGGTTTCCAAAACCAAAGAAGATGAGGTTATCGGAGGCTCTATAAACGGGGATGGCTCTCTTTATGTGAAGGTGGAAGGAGCGGGAGACGATTCTTATCTTTCTAAGGTGGTCGGCTTGGTCAAGCAAGCCCAGGAGTCAAAATCAAAAACCCAAAATTTGGCGGACAAGGCCGCTTTTTGGTTGACCGTTATCGCTATTTCAGTGGGTGTTATCACTTTTGTTAGTTGGCTGGCGGTCGGAGAAGAAGTCGCTTTTGCCATAGAAAGAATGGCCACGGTATTGGTTATCACTTGCCCCCATGCCTTGGGGCTGGCTATTCCTTTGGTGGTGGCCATATCCACCACTCTGTCCGCCCGAAACGGGATCTTGATCAGGAATAGGACCGCCTTTGAGAATTCCGGCCGGATCTCTACTGTTGTTTTTGATAAGACCGGCACTTTGACCCGGGGAGTTTTCGGAGTAAAGAATATTCACCCCTTAAGCGACGGATATGATAAGGACAAGCTTTTGAGCTTTTTTGCCGGGTTGGAAAAGGATTCCGAACACCCCATCGGCAAAGCTGTAGTGGAGGAGGCGAAAAAAGAAGGTGTTTCTTTGGCCGGGGTTGATAATTTTCAGGCTATAAAAGGCAAAGGCGTGAAAGGAGTGGTAGAGGGCAAGAAAATGATCATTGCCGGTCCCGGGTATGTAGAGGAATTGGGTTTGGCCATACCTGAGAATATTAAAGGAGTAAAGAATACATTAGTATTTTTATTAGTAGAAGAGAAGCAAAAATACAACTTAGCCGGAGCCATTGATCTGGCCGACACTATACGGGACGAATCCTATGAAGCAGTGAAAAGATTAAAAAAGGAAGGTATAAAGATATGGATGTTAACCGGGGATAATGAGAAAATAGCTCAAAACGTATCAGAGGAACTCGGACTGGATGGATATTTTGCCGGAGTTCTGCCGGAACAGAAACAAGAGAAAATAAAAGAGCTTCAAAGTAAAGGAGAATTTACGGCCATGGTGGGGGACGGCATTAATGATGCTCCCGCTTTGGCGCAAGCGGATGTGGGTGTAGCCATCGGATCCGGCACGGATGTGGCCGCGGAGACGGCGGATATCATTCTAGTGAACAGCAATCCCAAGGATATCTCTTCACTCATCCTGTTCGGCAAAGCCACTTACAGGAAAATGCTGCAGAACTTGGCCTGGGCCACCGGTTACAATGTCTTTGCTATTCCCTTGGCGGCCGGAGCTTTGGCGGTTTACGGCATCCTGCTTTCCCCCGCTTTGGGTGCGGTTTTAATGTCCCTTAGTACAGTGGTAGTGGCCATCAACGCCAAACTTTTAAAGGTGGAAAAATATTAAATGTTTCACACTGACCAGTGTGAAACATTTAGAGGAAGCATGATCTTTGCGCGAGTATAAGTCTTTTATAATTTCTACAAAAACTGTTTAGTATTTTATCGGCTTTTCAGGTTCGGCATCGTTTTGATCCAATATTTCTTTTGGTGTTTTTATTTCCGGATCGCCTTTGTAATAAACTTGTCCATCCCCGACAACGGATTCCAAGGTTGAGCTGGCGTTAACTTGCGCCGTACCGTTACCCATCATGTTTACATTAACCTTATTAGCTTTCATTTCGAAAGCGAACAGATCCGAATGTCTTCTAAGATCCGCGTTCAATATATCGGTCAAGCCGCTCATATGCGCTTCAGCATGGTCATCCAGGAATATCTTTGCATTTTTCGAAATTATATCATTCGCATTCAGATCTCCGAACCCGTCCATAGTCAGCATAAGGTCGGTTGATGTTCCTGTTAGTTCCAAATCCGCATTGCCTGCTATTTTTATATCCTGATATGCATTGTATAACTCGGCCTCTACATCGGCCACTCTATCGGCTATGATTTTTATTTTTTCATTGTTAAATCCGACTATTTTCGCATCCGAGGCGCTCCCGGCATTTAAATATTTCAGGCTCGGCATGGTGATGTCGATCTTTACGGGCCTGTCATAACAAAAAATGCATATGCCGTTCTCTCGGTCTTTGCTTATTGACAACTCTCCGTTTGCAACGTTCAGATCCAGTCCTTCAAGGTCGCTTTCCCTACCGGTAAGCGATACTGAAAAATCATCGGCTTTATTTACTGTAACCCTGTTATTGTCCTCTATTGATATCCGGTTAAAATCTTTCAGATCTTTGGTCAATGTTATACCTTTTTCATTCATCGATCTGTCCACGCTCTCTCCGATGCGGGGAGCCACCTCCACCGCCACTAGGCTGAAAATCAATAACGCTATCATCCAGACGCCCACCAATGCGCCGGTGGAAAGAGTGGTAAAGATATTTTTTCTTTTAGCGAGGGATAAGCCTATTAAAAGAAATATTATGGCGGGAATTAGCAAGATAACATAAAAAGAGATCAGTCCTGTATAATATTGCGATGATGTCAGTATTTCACCCCAAGATATCTCTGAATTTATGTAAGCGGAGTTGATGTCAAAGAAAAATACCCCCAGAAGGAATGTAGCGACACCCAGTACGAATACATTGATAACTATAATGAATATTCCGGCGGTAACCACCAGCGCGGGCCAAACTTTTTTGGCAAAATTCCCGAACACTTCGAACAGGCCGTTAATTATATTCAAGGGAGCGGACCTTAATTTAGCCTTTGTTTCAGGGTCAGCAACCTTGTTTTTAAAATTTTCTTCTATTTTTTTAAGCGTGACCGAATCTCCCTTCATTTCGAGTTTTTGGGCATTTGTTTCCGCCTTTGGCATGGCTATCCATAGAACAATATAGGCGAGAACGCTGGTGCCGTAAAACAGAAATGAAATAACGAATAATACCCGAAAGATCACGGGGTCGATATTAAAGTATGCTCCAAGGCCGGAGCAAACCCCGGCTAGAACCGCATTGTCGGGATCTCTGTAAAGTCTTTTGGCTACCTCTTGGCTACCACCTTCTTCTGAAGATGTATTTTCCGCCTCTTCGGCGATATCTTGCACCGAGCCCATGATCTCAATGATCTCCTTTACGTCCTTTGTTGTTATAACTTTCTTCTTGCTTGATATTTTAGAAGAGAATTTGTCCGCGATATTGCTTTCAATATCACCTATTATCTCGTCCCTGCCTTCAACTTCGGAAAAGTGTTGCTTGATGGAATCGAGATAATTATTCAGCTTTTCATATCCGTCCTCTTCGATATGGAATATCATACCGTTAAGGGTGATTGAGATTGTTTTGTTCATATCGGTTTTTTAAGTTTTATGAATGTTTATTATTTTTGATCAATGATGTTATGGATTTATTTATTTTTGCCCAAGATGCTTTCAATTCCTTGAGTGATTGTTTTCCCTTGTCTGTGAGAAAGTAATATTTTCTTGGAGGGCCGCTTTTTGACTCTTCCCAGTGATATTGTAATAATCCCGAATTCTTCAGTCTTGTCAGAATAGGGTAGAGAGTGCCTTCCATTACTATCAGGTCGGCCTGTTTGAGCTTTTTTAGTATATCAGAAGCATAGGCTTTTTTCCCCGATATAACCAAGAGAATGCAAAACTCCAATATACCTTTTCTCATTTGCGCCTTGGTGTTTTCAGTATCTTTGTTTATTTTTTCGGTCATATAAATCGTTTTGAATAATTAATGATTTATAATGTAACACAATATACTATGCAATACAAGGTACTTGGTTGTGGAAAACTTTGTTTATCGCGACAGAGGCATCTTTATAGATATTGATGCTCAAAATTGACCCGGTAAAAGTTAAGTGGTAGTATTGAATCAATATTAGCCTGATAATGATCCTTTCGTGATAAAAATTTAATTTAATTATTTATATTTTTACACCTTTGAAGACGAACAAAAAAGTGGTGGTGAACGATAAAATGCAACAAAATTATGAGTACGAACTTGTTGAGCCTCAAGGCAAGAATTACCGCCCCGATTTTAAACCGGACCTGACTCCCAAGCAGATGCTGGGACTGGGTGTTTTCGGGGGTGTCTATATGCGCGATTGTCGAGAAGAATTCCCGGCGGAATGGTTCAACAACGCAAATTTTGCCCCCGGGGACACCAAAAAACATGTGGCAGAGATCAATTACTTTAAAATAAATGCCAGCCAACCCTTGAGGGTATGGAGAGAGAAGGGCTGGATCCATCCGGATGATCCCCGCGGGTGGTTCCAATGGTACTGCCGTTATTATATGGGCAGAAGGCACGAGGATGATGAAAGGCAGATAAAGAGGTGGAAAGCCTTTAAGCGCCATTGGTCGGCGGTGGAGAAGAATTGTTTGCAAGGGGATTATGGTTGTAGGCGTAAACAGAGGCAGGCTTTGCTTCATTGGGCTTATAATTCAAGAAAAATATAGAATCATAAACCGATAAATTATTGAAATATTGTACATAATAAATGTATCACACTATAGTGTGATACATTTATTTTCCAAATTTATTTTTTAAGAAGTTATTGTTTTTTCTTGCCGGCCCGATTACGTTCATTTTCGGTTAGATGTTGTTTTCTTAACCTCACGCTACTCGGGGTTATTTCCAAAAATTCATCATCTTTCATAATTCCTATGCCTCTTTCGATGTCCAGTTTGACCGGCGGATTCAAGTTAATGGCTTCATCAGAGCCGGAAGCTCGAACATTGGTCAGCTGTTTTCCTTTGGTGGGATTGACGGCCATATCGATCCCTTTGGCCGTGTCTCCTATTACCATGCCTTCATAAACTTGGGTATTGGGTTCAATATATAGAGTTCCTCTGTCCTGGAGATTAAAGAGAGAAAAGGCCAAAACTTTACCGGTGGCCATGGATATCATCGATCCTTCACTTCTTTTTTTGATCTCTCCGGTGTGGGGCTTGAATCCGATCACTCTGGAATACATTATTCCTTCTCCTTTGGTGTCTATAACAAATTCATTCCGATAACCCAGTAGCCCCCTGGAAGGGATCTCAAAAACTATCCTGCTGTTGCCTCCGTCCTCTTTTTTGATTTCCATCATGGTTCCGTTCCGGCCGGATAATTTTTCTATCACCGAACCGGACATTTCTTCCGGCACATTTATAATAACCTCTTCAAACGGCTCCAATTTTTGCCCGTTTTCTTCTTTGATAATAACGTGCGGTTGGGAAATTTGGATCTCATATCCTTCGCGCCTCATATTTTCCAATAATATGGCGATATGCATTTCGCCCCTTCCTTGTATTTTGTAATAACCGGGTTGAGAAAAATCTATCTTTAAACCGACATTGACTTCGATCTCTTTTTCCAGCCTTTCTTTGATCTGCCTGTTGGTAACATACTTGCCTTCTTTGCCGGCAAAAGGGGAGTCATTGATGAATAGGTTGAAAGATATAGTGGGTTCATCGATGTTTATGGCCGGCAGTCTTTCCTGTTCTCGGTTTTCGCAAATGGTTTCTCCGATAAATATATTCGGAAGACCGGCTATGATCACAATATCTCCGGCGCCGGCGGAATCAACTTCTTTTCTTTTTTGGCCTTCAAAAGTGAACAGCTTGGTGACTTTGCCGGCGCGATCGCCTCCTTCTTTATCTTTAACAATAACTTCAGAAGCGGTTTTTATTTCTCCCTGATAGATCCTGCCGATGGCCAATCTTCCCAAAAAGTTGTCATAAGCCAAGTTAAAGGGCTGTATCAGTAAAGGTTTTTCTTTTAATTCCTTTCCGGAGGAGAGAGGGGATTTTTCTATAATAACATCCAAAAGAGGGTTTAGGTCGCCGGACTCGTCTTCCGGGTTATGTTTGGCTATTCCTTGCTTGGCTATGGTGTAAACAGTGGTGAAATCAAGCTGTTCATCATCGGCCCCCAGATCCAAAAACAATTCATATACCATTTCTTCAACTTCTTTCGGTTTGGCGGCCGGCTTATCTATCTTATTGATAACCACTATCGGCTTTAACCCCAGATCAAGGGATTTTTTCAATACGAATTTGGTTTGGGGCATGGGCCCTTCCTGGGCGTCCACGATCAGCACCACCGAATCAATAGAACGCAGCACCCTCTCCACTTCCGATCCGAAATCGGCATGTCCCGGAGTGTCCACAATGTTTATTTTGGTATCTTGATAATAAATGGAAGTATTTTTGGAATAAATGGTGATCCCTCTTTCTTGTTCCAAGGAGTCGCTGTCCATGCCGGAGCCGTCCTCAAACATGCCGGTTTGCCGCATTAAGGAATCGGTTAAAGCGGTTTTGCCGTGGTCCACGTGGGCTATAATGGCGATATTCATTATTTTCATACAAACTAAAAGCCTCTTTTGAAAAGAGGGTGAATTAAATTTATTAAATAACCTCTTTTAGGTCACCCAATTATTTATACTACATAACTTAAGATCAGTCAACACAGAGCTATTTGTTACCTTTTTAGTTAAAATTCGTTATAATTAAATAAGAGGGTTTTTTGTAGAAAATATGAATGATTATTAAGACAACAATATGAAAAAATTAAAAAGAAGTGACAAAAATAGGGTTTTAGCCGGTGTTTTCGGCGGGTTGGGGGAATATTTTGACGTGGATCCCAATATTTTAAGGCTCATCGGACTCTTTCTTTTTATTTGGAGCGGATTCTTTGCTTTTTTAGTGGTTTATGTTATCGCCATTTTCATTATTCCTCTATCAAGTGAAAGATCTAAAGACGGAAAGCAAGAAGCCGGCGGGAGCGCCTGGTGGGTCTGGTTGCTTATCTTGTTTTTGATAGCGATATTGGTTTTCCCGTTTTTAATGTTTTTTGGCTTTCGTTCTTTTATGCATTCTGTTGATGTGCCCGGTTTTAGTCCTTCCGGCATCGAATGGAATATAGGAGAAAAGGGAAGCCAAGTGAACATGAGAGCTGATGATC
Organism: uncultured Gammaproteobacteria bacterium; assembly: GCA_964512155.1. Classification (GTDB taxonomy): domain Bacteria; phylum Patescibacteriota; class Patescibacteriia; order Patescibacteriales; family JAGXOH01; genus JAGXOH01. The sequence continues at coordinate 11,885 of CAZEHL010000003.1, forward strand.
CGATGGTCCGCCGGGCTACTGAAAAGACCTTGGTCCGCCTTCCGGAGATACAAAGAGCTGAAATTAACAATTATTTGGAAGACAATATTATATCCGCCAACTTTGAGGGAGAGATCTTTGCCGATCATTATACATTCGGACAAGACTCAGAAAATGTTTACATATGGGCTTATATCTCAGAGTATTATAAAGAGAACGGAGAGTTAAAACAGGGAACGGCCGCTTCTTTACCTATGGCTGTTCATCTTGAAGGAGAAAAAGTAATCGGCTATGAGATCCCCGGAGACGGTTCTCATTATTCCAGGGATATCAGAAAAATTTTCCCGGCCGATCTTCAAGATCCGATTTTAAATTTTCAATCAAGATACAAAACAGTGCTTGAAAAATTTGATAGCTCATTAAGAGAAGAAGCGGAAAAAGAACTTTAAGTTTTTGGCAAAAAGCAAGTGTAGGTTATTTTATTTTTTGTGTGTTATAATATTAAAATGAATGTTATAACAAGACACAAAAAATTTTGGTCGCTTTTTTTACTGATATTGGCGTGGATAGGAGTGCTTTCTTTTGTTTCTCCTTCGGAAATAGTGGAGATGATCGGGGTAAAAACAGGGTATCTTATTATTTTTATAACCGCCTTGTTGGGTATTTCCGGATTTGCTTCAGCTCCTTTTTATGCTTCCTTGTTTACTTTGTCCGCCAGTGGCGAACTTAATCTTTTCTTTGTTTTATTGATAGCTTCACCGGCCAGGACCGTGGGTGATATTTTGTTTTTTACATTGGGGCATCACGGACATTCCGTGATCAGGGATAATACTTTTATAGGCAAAAAAATAAAAGATTTTTCTTTGTGGCTTTTCGGGAAACCGTATTGGATCGTTTTATTCTTTTCCTATTTATATACTTCGGCCGCCCCTTTTCCCAAAGATTTTTTAATGATAGGTTTGGGGGTGGGAAGATTAAAATTGCGCGATGTTATAATTGTAGCTTTACTGGGTAATGCCACGTTCATCGCTTTGGTTTATTTTTTTGCCATAGGCGTTATCCCCGACTTGCCGATGATCTTATAAATATTTTTAAAATTAGTGAAAAGATCTAACAAATGATCATTGTCATATTTCAGAATCAAACATTAAAAATAATAAAACCAAATTTATGAGAATCGTAAAAATAATTTTTCCAATTTTGGGAACGTTGATCATTGTCGGTTTGATTATAGCCGGCGCCATATATCTTTCCAACAACGAGTCTGTTGACAACGATGGCGATAAAAACCGAAACGGAGAACGGAACGGAGAGGGGATAAACATAGATACAAGCGATTGGGAGACTTATAGAAACGAAGAATATGGATTCTCTCTTCGTTATCCGAGTGGTTGGAAGATACATGAAGAAACCGATCATCCGGTATCGGTTATGTTCAATTTTTATAAGCCGTCGGAGGAAATAGGGGATCCTCCTTATGACCATCATTCCTCGGATGTAACTCATGTTTCGGTTTTTCCGGAAGGCATTCCCAAAGAAGGCATCTTTGGAGAATCTGTTGCAAGCGGGGTTGATTTTAAAGAAGAGGTTGTTGAACCCAAAGATTATGTATTGGCCGGTGATACGCCTTTTGCCACAAAAGCCGATCTTTCTTCTCCTCCGGCCGAATGGAATGAATCGGCTTTCATATTCGCCAATACCCCCATTTCTAATTTGGAGGTTAAATGCAAAAACAACGGAGAGGTTACCTCAAAGGAAGAGTGTGATGTTATGATGGGTGACACTCCGGTCAGGTATGGCAATATAAACGAGATAGACAGGGCGGTGGAGGTGGCCATTCTGGAATCCTTTGAATTTATAGAGACAGATAACGGTGAAGATGATCTTATTAGAACTCTTCAGCCGGAGGAAGGCGATATTGTTTCCAGTCCGATCAAAGTTTCCGGTGAAGCCAGGGGCAACTGGTATTTTGAAGCAACCTTCCCTGTAAGAGTGGAAGATGCCAACGGAACAGTATTGGGAGAGCATTACGCCGAGACCGAGGATGATTGGATGACCGAAGATTTTGTAAATTTTGAAAGCGAGTTTTCTTTTGAGGAGCCGGAAACCGCCACCGGTACCCTAATACTGGAAAAAGCCAATCCTTCCGGTTTGGAAGAAAATGCAGATGAAAGACGGATAACCATCCGCTTTAATGAGTAAGTATTAAAATGAAAAAATTTCAGAACCTGCCAAAAAAAACTAAAGTGTTTTTAACGGTTTTATCCGTGTTTTTATCTGTGCCTTTGGGAGCCGTGATCGGGGGTTTCCTCGGTTTAGTCTCGGTAACCTTTATTCCGGTCTGCTGTAATGATGCCGGATGCCATAATTGTTTTGAATTCAATGGAATGATAGGGTACGAAGCCACCGCTTTTTTGGGCTTTTGGGCCGGTGCGATAATTGGCCCGATTTTGTGCACTATTTTTCTTATATATAAGTATAAATAGTAATTTACAGGGGGTTAAATTAAAAGTAAAATATCATAAAAAAAGATGTAGTTATATGTGTAAGAAGAATAATGGGCGGTTTTGTGTTTTGTATTCAGTCTTGATACAATAGTTGTATTAAGACTGAATTTTTATTCTTTTTTATTTTTATGGATCAAGAGCGAGCTTTACAAATAATGAAGACCGGCAGGAATGTTTATTTAACCGGAGTGGCCGGAAGCGGCAAGACCTATGTTTTGAATCAATATATCCGTTATTTAAAAGAGCATAATATGGAAGTGGCGGTGACGGCTTCCACCGGCATTGCGGCCACCCATTTGGGCGGGGTGACCATACACTCTTGGAGCGGACTCGGCATCAGAGAATTTCTAACCGATATGGAGATAGATGAGTTGGAGCAAAAAGAGTATTTATATAAAAGGATCATAAAGACCAATGTATTGATCATCGACGAAGTATCCATGCTAAAGCCGGGTTTTTTCGATTCCTTGGAGAGGCTTTGTCGGGCTATTAGAAAGGAAGAAAGTCCTTTTGGCGGGATTCAGTTGGTATTATCCGGAGACTTCTTCCAGTTGCCCCCCATAAATCGAGAAGGTGAAGATATTGAGTTTATAGATAGATCCCATGCTTGGCATAGTATGGACCTTCGCGTATGTTATTTACAAGAACAATTCCGGCATCAAGACAAGATATTGGAAGGCATCTTAAATGAGATGCGTTCCGGCTGGGTATCTGAGCCGTCCAAAAAAAGAATTTATGGCTTGGCCGAGCAAAACAGAGAATATGATATCACTCCCACCAGACTATACACCCATAACGCCAATGTGGATAGGATAAATGAAATGGAAATGGATAAATTGCCCGGCCGGGAAGAATGGTTTGTTATGAATTCCAAAGGCAAGAAGGCTATGGTGGATAAATTAAAAAAATCTACTTTGGCCCTGGAAGAGCTTCGCTTGAAAAAGGATGCCATAGTGATGTTTGTTAAAAATAATTTTGAAGAAGGATATGTAAATGGAACCTTGGGGATGGTCAAGGGTTTTCAAGACGGTTTGCCGGCGGTGGAGACCTTTGCCGGTTCTCGAGTTTTAGTGGAGCCGGCCCAATGGAGTTTTGAAGAAGACGGTAAAACTTTGGCGATGATCGAACAGATTCCCTTGCGGCCGGCTTGGGCCATAACCATTCATAAAAGCCAGGGAATGAGTTTGGACGCGGCCGAGATCGATCTTTCTTCCTCTTTTGTGGCTGGCCAGGGGTATGTGGCTTTATCGCGAGTACGCACTTTGGCCGGTATTTTTCTCAAAGGAATAAATGAAACGGCGTTTGCCGTCCATCCTTATGTGTTGGATCTGGATAGGTGGTTACTCCGGGAATCAAAGAAATGGGAAGAAGTAACCGAGCGTTTTTCAGAAGAGGATTTTCAAAAATTGCATAACGATTTTATTATCAGATGCGGCGGAGATCTGGAAGCCAAACAATTAGAGGAGCCGGAAAAGATCAAGGAAAAAGTGTCCACTTTTGAAAAAACCCGCCGAATGGTGGAAGAGGGGTTTTCTTTGGAAGAAATAGCCAAGCAACGCGGAGTTCAAAAAAGGACCATCCTTTCCCACCTGGAAAAGTTAAAAGAGAATGAAGTTGAAGCGGATTGGAACCGATTTGCGCCGGCAAAAGAAGATTTTGAAATAATCAAGCAAACATTTGACAATTTTCCGGATCAGAAACTTAAACCGGTTTACAAGGAATTGGGTGAAAAATATTCCTATGAAACAATTCAGTTGGTGCGTTTATTTTTGTAGATGATAACTTTACATATTAGCTATAATAGTGTTGTTTAGAAGATGCGGGTAAATATTTAAGAAGCGAAAGCGATTATTTTTGTTAACTTTGCCTACCTACCATACCCGTAGGTTAACAAAAATAATCGCTTTCTCGAAAAAAGAAGACCGCAGCAAGCAGATCTAAAAAATTATTAATCATTTTAAATTTAATAACCGACTACATTTATATGAACAAATGCTTAATAACCGGCGGAGCCGGGTTTATCGGTTCCAATCTGGCGGATAAATTAAAAAAGAATGGATGGGAGGTGGTAATAATCGATGATCTTTCTTCCGGCAAAAGGGATTACATCCCATCCGGCGCAAGTTTTTATCAAGTTGATATCGCCGACAAAGAACAAGTAAAGAAAGTTTTTAAAGAAGAATTCGGTAAACAAAAAATAGATGCGGTCTTTCATTTGGCGGCCCAAATCGATGTTCGAATTTCGGTTAAGGATCCTGTTTTGGATAATAATATAAATGTTTTGGGAGGGTTGAATATTTTGGAAAATTGTCAAAAATTCGGAGTAAAAAAGATCGTTTTTACTTCCACCGGCGGAGCTCTTTATGACAGCGATGACGAAATTCCCACCACTGAAAACCAAATACCAAAGCCCATCTCTCCTTATGGAATACATAAATTAACCTTTGAGCATTATCTTAATTATTATTATCATGTCTTTGGACAAAAATACACCGCTTTAAGACTGGCCAATGTTTACGGACCGCGCCAATTCAAAGGCGGAGAGGCCGGAGTTATTACCATTTTTATAGACAATGCCGTTCGCGGAAAGCAAAGCGTCTTATACGGAGACGGCAAACAGACCAGGGATTTTGTGTATGTGGATGATGTTTTGAACGCTTTGGAAAAAGCTTATTATTCCGATTTTGCCGGATGCTTGAATATAGGCAGGGGGGTGGAAACCAACATTTTAGAGGTTATAGAAAATATTGAATCCGCCATTGAAGGAAAGATGGATATAATTCAAGAAGAGGCTCGGGCCGGAGAGGTGAAGAGAAGTTGTCTTAACCCTTCTCTTGCCGAGCAAATATTAAAGTGGAGGCCAAAAGTGGATTTAGCCGAGGGGGTGAGACGGACTGTTCAATGGTCTCAAGAGAACATATGATTAAATTTTAGTATTTTTTGTTTATTTTAGCCTTAAGTTGCCAAATTCTCGGTTTCTTTTATAATAAGATATGTAGTCATCTTTAAAAACGCACTAGGCGTTATATATGGCAAATAAAAGATTTCAAGCTATAACGGGCTTTATACTATTTATTGCTATTCTTTCCACAGCCGCTGTTTTTTTATACTCTCAAGAAAAAACAACGGCCTTTTGGAGTGATAAGGATCCGGAAAAAAAGGAAAAAAAGACGAACCGCACCGCTTCTTCTTCCAAGACGGCACTTGAAAAAGAGGAAAAGAAAAATCAAGACAAGATAAAAAAGGTGGATATTGAATCCGGAATAAATTATATCGATTTAATGAAAGACAACGGGTTGGATTATGAGCAAGCCATAAAGATCTATAACACAGCCAAAGATAAATATGACCTGGCCGGTATAAGCGCCGGGAAATGCTTGGAAATGATCTATACTCCGGAAGATAAGTTGAAAAGAATCGTGTATGAAATAAACTCGAATGATCGGCTTGTTGTGGAAAACAATACTCTCTGCCGGGCGGATGAAGCAAGGTCGGCTTCGGATGAAAAAGAAAAGTGGTCTGCCAAAATTGAATCCATCCCTTATAAAACGGAAGTGGAAGTATCGGAAGGCAATGTCGAATCTTCTTTTTACAGTTCCGCTTTGGACCAAGGGTTGGATGAAAGGACTATAATAAAATTCGCTGAAGCGTTCCAGTGGACCGTGGATTTTGCCATGGGAGTCCGAAAGGGGGACACTTTTAAGCTGGTTTATGAAAAAAAATATTTGGACGGGGAGTATGTTAGGCCGGGACGCATTTTAGCAGCCAGGTATGTTAATGACGGAGAAGAGCATGAGTTGTATTATTATGAAGGATCAGGGGATGAAGCCGGGTATTTTACCTATGAAGGCGAATCGGCCCAAAAAATGTTCTTAAAGGCCCCGGTGGCTTACAAACATATTTCTTCCGGATATTCAACAGGCCCCAGATATATTTCCAAGTTTAAAACCTTTACCAGCTCTCATAAAGCGATAGATTATGCGGCCGAAACAGGCACTCCCATAAGAGCGGTGGGGGACGGAGTTGTAACAAGCGCCGGTTGGAGTAGCGCCGGCTATGGATATTTAACCACTATCAGGCATAATTCCACCTATACCACCAAATATGCTCATCAAGCGAGAATAGATGTTTCTGCCGGAGAAAAAGTTAAACAAGGAGATGTTATCGGAACCGTTGGTTCCACCGGTTTTTCCACCGGCCCTCATTTGCATTATGAAATGATCAAAAACGGAGCAAAGATCAATCCCTTATCCCTTGAATTGCCGGCCGGAGAGTCTGTCAGTTCCGAAAAAATGGAAGATTTCCATAAGTCCATAGAGGATTATAAGCAAAGACTGGATCGTTAGACAATATTATCAAATTCAAAATATTATGAAGATAAAAACCGGAAAAATATTGATTCTTATAAGCATGTTAGTATTATGCGGAGTTCCTTTTTGGGTCGATTCGGTTGATAGCTCGGTATCCAAAATGAAAGGCAGGATATTATTGCAAGTGGAAAAGAACGGAGAAGCTTGGTACGTAATACCTGAAACAGGAGAAAGGGTTTTTCTTTCCAGGCCGGCCGATGCTTTACAAGTAATGAAAAAATATAGTCTGGGGGTAAACCATAGGGATCTTTTGGAATTCAAGCTTTCCGGCTTTCCGGAGAAGTTGGCCGGTAAAATACTTTTGGATGTTGAAGATAAGGGTAAAGCTTACTATATTTCTCCGGATACTCTAAAAGAACATTATCTGGGCCGTCCGGGGGATGCTTTTCAACTGATGCGGGAAAAAGGATTGGGAATAAGCGATAAATATTTGGTTAAAATACCGGAGGTGGCGGACAACCAAGATACGGACATTGACAATGGATCTTTGGCAAACGGAGATAAAGATCTGTCCGCGGTTTCCGGCAATAAAAGCTATAGTTGGGAGTATAAGGGAAAAGAATTCAATATAAAATTGAATCTTTTCGATTCCGTCTATGATCATTATCGAAACAAACCAAAGGTTATCACTTATTTAGCTGATGAAGAATTTACGGATAAAACCGAAAAGTATTTCAACCATTATTTAAATACGGAATTCGCCGATGATACTTTTGTTGACTTGGCCTCAAGTATAAAAAAAGAGGCCGAAGAAGCCGGACTAAACGAGAATGAGACTCTGGAGTTGGCATCGACATTTGTTCAATCCATTCCTTATGATCATGAATTGGCGGAAAATATATTAAATAACCCCGGAGATCATTACATGAAATATCCTTATGAGGTTTTGTATGAAGGGAGCGGAACGTGTGGCGGAAAATCGTTTTTAACTGTTTTGTTATTTGATCGATTGGGCTACGGAACGGCATTATTCGAATTCAAAGAAGACAACCATTTGGCTCCGGCGGTAAAATGTTCTCCGGAGCATTCCACTTATAGTTCCGGTTATTGCTATGTGGAAGCAACCATCAAAGGTTACCCCATAGGTATCATGCCGGAAGACAATCCAACCGAGCCGAGTAATCCGAAAACGATTGAAAGCCAAGAAAATATTACCAACATAACTCAAGATATATCCGATTTAAGCGAAGGAGAAATTCATCGAAAAACCGAAGGAAATACTTATACCGGCATCAAAGATAACATCGAAAGTTTTCAATATATAACAGAACTAAAAAAGGATATAAAAGAAGAAAAGACATCCTTGGAAAAGAAAAGAGAAGAATTGAACAGCCTAAAAGAAGAGACCAAAACATTAAGGGATGAGTTGGATCGATATAAAAAAAACGAAGAATATGATAAGTATAATAACCTGCTTCCTTCCTATAATGATAAAGTTCAGAAAATAGAAAAAGAGGTCGAGGAATATAACGCATTGGTCAACAATTATAACAAGAAAACAAACGAATATAATTCTTTAAGCGCCGAGTTATATCAATATTGATCCGCAACGGGTAAAGTTTTTTCTATAGTCAAGGACCGTTTTATGTGTTAATCTATATATAGATATTAACTTAAATTCAACTATATGCGGATTGAACAAAAATTACCACAATTCAGCGATCAAAAAACCCTTATTATAGTTACCGGGCGTCAAGAGGCCGTTGCTTACATTGCCCTAAACGGAGAAATAAAAGAAAAAGAAAGATTGGAAGTGGAAGATCCGGGCTACTCCGACAGAGAAGGTTTTTTTATGAGCAGCGGAGGAACAGCCGGAACATACAAAGCCGGTTCTGTATACAAAGAAAACATCACTCAAAATTTAACCAAACAATTCTTAAATCAACTTCAAGAAAAGGTAAAAAATTTGGTCAAAAAAGAAAAAGCGGAAACGATCTATTTATTCTGCCCGGATTATATGAAAAAAGAGATCATGAGCAAATTTCCCAAAGCGTTAAAAAAAGATATTCAAACAATCAGATCCGGGAATTATATCGGGTCTCATCCGTTTGTATTGTTGGAATATATTAAAAAAGAGGGTGAAAAAAAGAAAGAAAAAACGGTAACCCCCATAAAAGAAAAGGCTATGAAAATATTGAAAAAAACCACCCGCTTTTCCAACAAAGACCAATAGTATTTAAAAGCAAAAGAACAGACTCGGCACGAAAAAGCCACTTTATCCCGGTGGCTTTTTGAACAAAAGATAAGTTGACTTGTATAACTTTTTTATACACATTATTAAAATTTATGGAAGAATGCCGGCTTTACAATAAATTGGATAATAATAAAATCCAATGTTTGGCTTGCTTTCATTTTTGCATTGTTGAAGAAGGTAAAACCGGTTTATGCGGTGTCAGGCAAAACAAGAAAGGCGTTTTTTATTCTTTGGTTTACGGCCGGGTTGCCGCGGCCAACATCGATCCGGTTGAAAAAAAGCCTTTATTTCATTTTTTGCCCGGAAGTTACGCTTTTTCAGTGGGTACTCTCGGATGCAATTTTTTTTGCGCCAATTGCCAGAATTTTGATATTTCTCAAATGTTCGGCGCCAAAGGGAATGTGGAAAAATATGGAGAATTTAATTTGGGAGATATCTTATCTCCGGAGCAAATAGTTGCATCGGCCATTAAATACGGATGTGAAAGCATTGCTTATACTTACAATGAGCCGACCGTTTTTTTGGAGTATGCTTTGGATACAATGAAGATTGCTAAGCAAAAGGGGGTAAAGAATATTTGGGTATCCAACGGTTATATGTCTGAGCAAACCTTGAATTTGATCGCGCCTTATTTGGATGCGATCAATATAGATATAAAATCTTGGAGCGAGGATTTTTATAAAGAATACTGCGGAGCCGAGGTGAAGCCCGTATTGGATAATTGCCAAAAATTAAAGGAAGAAGGAGTATGGCCGGAGATAACCACTTTATTGATCCCCGGCCTAACCGATAATAATGAAGATATTCAAAGGATAGCCGGCTTTATCAAAAATAAACTGGGGCCGGAAATCCCTTGGCATATATCCGCTTTTTCTTCCCGAATTTCGTGGAAATTGCAAAATTTGCCCGACACTTCTCCGGAAAAAATGGAGAAAGCGAAAAGAATAGGAGAAGAAGCGGGCTTGAAATATGTGTATTTGGGTAATATATAATGCTAATAATAAAAATTATAAATGGTTTTTTTTAAAAAGAACAAACAAAAAAACAAGCCTGCGAGAATCGGAATTGACGCCCGCTTTTACGGTCCTCCGGGTAAAGGATTGGGAAGATACGCCCAAGAAATAGTGGATAATATCTTGGAAAGGGATAAAGAAAATCAATATGTGATCTTTTTGAACAGTGAAAATTATGGAGAGTTGACGGTAAATAACGATAATGTGGAAAAAATTTTAACCGATGTAAGATGGTATACCGTCAAAGAGCAACTAATAATGCCTTTTTTGATATGGAAGAAAAAATTGGATCTGATCCATTTTCCCCATTTCAATGTTCCCGTTTTAACCCCGACCAAGTTCGTTGTCACCATACATGACCTTATTTTAACCAAATTTCCCACTCCCCGGGCCTCTACATTGGGGCCGTTCTTGTATAAGATCAAGAATTCGGCTTACAAAATAACCATTAATACCGCCGTTAAAAGAGCCGAAAAAATATTTGCCGTTTCCGAATTTACCAAAAAGGACATTATGGATAAATTCAATGTTCAAGCCGCTAAAATAAAAGTAACCTATGAAGGGGTGGCCGAGAATTTTCAACAAAAAAAACATTCATCCCTGTATAAAGATACCAATCTCTCGGATGACAAAAAAATGCTTTTAAGTTATAATATAAAAAAGGATTTTTTTCTGTATGTAGGAAACGCTTATCCGCATAAGAACTTGGAAAAATTATTGGATGTATTTAATGAATTCAACCGCCGATATCCGGATAAACAATTGGTCTTGGTCGGCAAAGAGGATTATTTTTATAAAAGGTTAAAAGAAAAAGCGAGAAAGGATGGCTTGTGGACGGAAAAAAAAGACGGTCTCCCGGTTGTATTTGCCGGATATGTAAAAGACGAAGATCTAAGGATCTTATATAAAAACGCTTTGGCTTATGTTTTCCCTTCCATGTACGAGGGGTTCGGTTTACCTCCCTTGGAAGCCATGGCCAACAACTGCTTGGTTTTAAGTTCGGATAAGGCCAGCATGCCGGAGATATTGGGTGAAGCGGCCATATATTTTAACCCTGAAAAAAGTAAGGATATATTGGATAAACTTGAAAAGGCGATCCATCTTGAGCGAAGCGAATCGGAAAAAATGAAAGAAAAAGGCAAAAAGCAGGTGGAAAAATATAGTTGGCAAGAATGTGCCCGAGAAACCCATAAAGTTTATATAAGCATTACCGGATGAATATTCGAAAATAATTTCACTTTTTTATCCGTGGAAGTTATTAATGTTATTTTTTGGATTTTAATTTTTCCGAACAATTTTTAAAAAGCCTTGAAGACATTGCAAGTATTTATGTTCAGAAGAAAAAGGAAAACAAAAAAAGATAAAATTGAGAACAATATTGAAAGAGTGGAAAAAGCCGCCGGTTTTGTGGTGGACCTAAAAAGGGGCCTGAATAAACAATTCTATGAAAATGAATCAAAGGAAGAAGCGCCTCAAAGACCGGAAAGAAAAAAAGAAAAAAGAAAAAAAAGGAGTTTGTTGTTTGTTGTTTTAAAAGTATTTTCTTTGCTTTCTTTTCTGTCGGTATTAAAGGAAAAAAACAAAAAAGGAGTATTGGATGGCTCCATCGGCTTGGATCGAATTGAAGACAAAAAAGAAAGAAAGAGCAAGAAAGAAGTTAAAGAAAGGTTAAGCGAGCTTATGATATTCAATGTTTTGAGGGGCACATATAAGATCTGTTATACAGTCGGTTGGTTTACTGTTTTTTTTGTCAGATTTTCATGGATCTTGGGGTACAGAACATTAAGATCCCTTATTTTTATCGCCTCTTTTGCGAAAAGAAAATTTTCTTTTAACTGTAGAAAAAAAATAAAAGAAACCGTTTTCTTTTTCGGTGGAAAAATTCAAACGGGCATTAAGTTTTTCCGGAGAAAAATAAAAGATACAAAAGATCGATCCTTTAAAATTATTGAAAAAAGCTTTTTGTCTTTAAGGGCCATAGCCGGCTTTGCAATTAATGCGGTCGGGACGGTATTCGGAGGTACAAAAAGTTTTTTTATCCGCCGTATCTCGGATATAAGAGAAACTTTTTTATTGTGCAAGAAATGCATTCTTTCAATATCGGCCTCCTCGGGGGAAAAGATAAAAAACCTTGGTAAACAAAATCGGGAGAAAAAGTTGCAAGAAAGGATATGGGAAAAAAACAAGGTTTTGGAAGACATAAAAAATTATAAAAACAACGCTTTAAGAACGATTCCCGTCTTCGCTTTTTTGGCCGTTTTAATGATAATTCCGTTTAAAGCTATTACATATTACGAATCTTTGCAGATAGATGAATTAAAAAAAGAAGTTTTAGCCTCCACCCAACAGGCGGCCGCCGACCTTAAAGAAGCCGGAGCCTCGATATCGGCTTTAAATATGGACAAGGCTTATTCCGAGTTCGGAGAAGCCAATATCAATTTTTCCCAAGCCGAAGACAGAATTGCCAGAATAAACGGAGTTATTTTGGATCTGGCCAAGTTTGTTCCGTCCCAAGACGCTAAAATGGCTTCAATGAGCCGGCATTTAATAGACGCCGGCAACCTTATCTCGGAAACGGGAGCGGAGCTGACTTTGGCGTTTGAAGGGATAAAAAAAGCGGATAAAAATGAAATAATAAAAGCCGTAGATGAATTTGAGGAACATGGAAACAAAGCCGTAAAAAATTTACAAGAGTTGAACGGCGTTTTGGAAAAAATAGATTCCGAAGCGTTGCCGGAGCAATACCGAGGGAAAGTAAACGTGTTAAAAAAGGAGGCCGGCAACTTGGAAGATATGTTAACGGAATTGGTCGGCGTTACTAAGGAATTAAAGATACTTTTGGGAGCAGAAAAAGACAAAAACTATTTGTTGGTATTCCAAAATAATAATGAAGCAAGGGCTACGGGCGGTTTTATAGGCAGTTATGCGTTACTGGAGGTAAGCGAAGGCAGGATAGACAATATAGAAGTACCGGCCGGGGGCAGTTATGATGTAAGAGCCGGCATGAGAGAATTCTACGAATCTCCGGAACCTTTACATTTAGTAAGTTCATTGTGGCATTTTCGGGACGCCAATTGGTGGCCGGATTGGCCCACTTCGGCCGAGAATTTGATGAAATTTTATTCTGACAGCGGAGGTCCCACAACCGACGGAGTTATAAGCTTCACCCCGACGGTTTTGGAGAGTGTTTTGGATATTACCGGCCCGATCTCCATGGAAGAAGACTATGGAGTGACCTTTACTTCCAAAAATTGTGAAGAAACGTTAAGGAATATCATTGAAAAAGAAGCCGGCCATGTTGATCCGGCCAAAGCGCGGCGGGAAAACAGGGACGTGACCGAACCCAAAAAAATAATCGGCGATCTCATGGATATACTGGTAAAGAAAATAGGCGCCGATTTTGATCGAGATAAATTGATCGAGTTGATCGGAGCCACTTCTGATAACTTGCAAGAAAAGCAAATTTTATTTTATTTCACTGACAAAGAGTTGCAAAAAGAGATTGAAAAAAGAGGGTGGGGAGGCGAAATAAAAGAAACCGACAGGGATTATTTGTCGGTTATAAACACCAATATAGCTGGAAGAAAGAGTGACAAGAAAATAAATCAAGAAATAGAGCACAAAGCGACGATCAAACAAGACGGAAGTATTGTAAATGAAGTAAAAATAAAGAGGCATCATACGGGCGATAAGAACACTCCTTATTACGGAGAGAGAAACGTGAATTGGATGAGGGTTTACGTGCCGGAAGGCAGTGAGTTTATGGAAGCCAAAGGTTTTGATAATAGACCGGATGAGGTTTATTTTGATTCCCCTGAAAATGATTGGGAAAAACATTCTCTTGTGGAAAAACAACAAAGCTCAATGAAAGAAATGGATAGTTCAAAAGCAAAAGTATATAATACCGAAATTTACGATAATGCAAATAAAACCGTAATTGCCGGCTGGTCCATGTTGGATCCGGGAGAAAGCGAAATTATAACTTTAAAATATGAATTGCCCTTTAAACTGGTTAAGGAGAAAAAGAATAAGAATAAGAAAAAAGGTTTTTCCGAGATAGCCAAAGAAATGATAAGCCCGGAGGAGAAAGAATTGTATCCGTATTCTCTATACATACAAAAACAACCGGGAATTAAAACCGACAGCTCCACTGTCAAAAGCGAGGTAATTTTTTCGGACAGATATTCGGTGATATGGAATTATCCGAAAGGTGCGGAAAATAAAGAAAAAAAATATGAAGCTTCCTTAAATTCGGATCAGTATTGGGCGGTTTTACTGGAGAAAAAATAAACCATCATCCATTCCATTCTGTAAATAAATAATATGAAGAAAAATAATAAAAAGACAAAAAAAAGCGAAGAAAAGGTGGGTAAAAAGACGGAAAAAAGATCGAGCATCGCCGAGTTCGTTAAGAGGCCTTTGCCAACTGACAATGAAATGAAAAGATTTGAGGACTATTTGACCGATCAAATGGAGAGAGACAATCAAAAAGGCGGGGGATTCGCGGACAAAGAAGAAAGAGAAGGCGATATAAATGATAGTCTGACTGAAATATATAAGGACTCCAAAGGAAATCCGGTGGATGTTGATAAGCTGGAAATAAAAAAGGGCAGAGGTATAATTTTCTGGTTCTTTTCCCTTCTCTTTTTCGTGTTGTTCTGCTTGGGGGCCGGCATGTATGGTTATTATTATATGTTCAATACGGGGTCCGGCTTGGAAGAAGTGGATATAAAAATAGAAGCCGAAGAAAGCGTTCTGGCGAACGAAGTGTTCACTTATAACATCATCTGCGAAAATAGAAGCAGGGTTCCTTTAAAGGATGCAAGGTTGGATATTAATTATCCGGACAATTTTATTTTGCTTAATTCCTCAAAAGAGCCGGACGAAGGAGATAATAGCTGGTCATTCGATAACATTCCGGCCGGCGAAGACAAGAAAATAAGCATAGAAGGCAAAATAATCGACAAAAAAAACTCCTCCAATGTTTTGTTGGCAACAATGAACTATATTCCTGAAAATTTTTCCAGTGAATTCAAAAAAGAAGACTCCTCCAATTTAAAAATAAAAGAGACCGGAATCAATATAGCGGTTGAACATCCTTCCGATGTTTTGGTGGGAGAAGAGGAGGTAATTTCATTTGATCTGGAACCTCAAAAAGAGAATTTTATAGACGAATTCCAAATAAAAGGAAATATACCGGACAACATGGAGATACTTGATACTTCTTTATCCGGCAACCAAACTGAAGGTGCCGAAGAAAGCTCCGGTAAAGTGGAGGAGATTGAAAAAGGAAGGTGGAAGATCAAAGAATTGGGTGATGGGGAGCATAAATTGGATATAAAATTCAGATTCAATGAAAAAGCTTCCGGTACCGAAGATATTGACTTTGATATTATAAAACAGGAAGAAAACAGGGATCATATCTTTGACACGAAAGAATTTTTTATAAAAGTCTTGGAAAGCGACTTGGAATTAAATATGATAATAGAAGGAGAAAAAGATGACCAAGCGGTCGATTTCGGGCAAAAACTGAATTATTCCATAACATATGCCAACAGAGGAGAATCGACTATGAAAAATGTGCTTATTATGGCGGTACTGGAGAACGGATTTTTGGATTGGACAACCTTGAAAGACGGCAATAACGGAGAAGAAAAAGGAAACACCATTACCTGGTCCGGCGAGGAAGTGCCGAAATTGGAAAAATTGGAACCGGGACAAGAAGGCAGTATAGATTTTTCCTTGAATGTGGTTGATTTTAGGGAAGAGATGCTGGAAAAAAAGAATTTTCAAATAAGAAGTTACGCCCAATACGAGATAAAAGGCGATAAAGAATCCTCCATCACCATAGAAGACAATAAAAGCAATGAGATCATAAATAAAATCAACAGCGATGTAAACATAAGTGAAGAGATCAGATATTTTGATGAAAGTAATATGCCGGTAGGATCCGGCCCCTTACCTCCCAGAGTGGGAGAAAAAACAGAGTTTAAAGTATATTGGACCGTTACCAATAATTTGCATAATCTAATCGACGGTAAAGTGGAGATGGAATTGCCGGACCATATTGAATGGGAGGGGAAAAGCAGGGCTTCGGCCGGAAATATCGATTATAAAGAAGAAGAGGGAAAGGTTGTTTGGAATATCGGCAAAATGCCGACAACCGTCTACCGTCTTGACGGCCAATTCAATATTTCCTTGACCCCCAAAAAAGAAGATATTGATAAAATAATGGTGCTATCTTCCGGCGCTGAAATTTCAGCCAAAGATGAGAACACCGAGGCGATCATAGAAAAGAAAGAAGAACCGGCAACCACTAAATTGAAAGATGATGATATTGCCGATATGAATAGCGACGGACGAGTGGTTGAATAAAGCCTTAACCCTTTATTTCGCTGTATTGTTTAAATAATATTTTTATTACATTATTATGAAAAAAAATTCCAAATTCGTTTTATTACTTTTCCTTCTGTTTGTCAGTGCCGCTTTTATTTATTCAAAAGAAAAAGAAATCGACACATTTTTGAATATGAGGGCTCAAGCCCAAGACGAACCGGATGCCGTTGCGGTCCGCATTCTACCCAATCCGGACCACCTTGATCCGCTTCGGTGGTATAAGGAACAGGGGTTTAAGGGTGATCCGGAAAGAATAACAGTGGATGGCTACAACGGGATTAAAAATGACAGAACGGCCTATGTTAACGTCGGCCATGAGTCGGGAGGAGATTTTTATAACAACATCTATGTCTTTTCTTACACCCAGGACGCAAGCGCCAACACAGTGGAGATATTCAATAGATTTTTGGATAATTGGACATTCAACACCAACCAAATAGAAGAAGAAGATGATCTGGGATATTGTGCCATTTCCACTATAAATTGTGTTGAGGACGATGATTGTTCAGAAGAATACAAATGCAGTGATAACCGAAAATGCGTCCCGGAAGATCCCATAAGATGCTACAAAGATTCGGCTTGTCCGGACAATATATATTGCGATAGCGACAAGGCCAAAACAACAAGGGATACGGAACGGTTGGCCGGAATGAAAGAAATCGAAATATTGGCCGATCATTACAAGGACATTCACGGACATTACCCCAAATTGGAAGCGGGAACTTATTTATCCGGCAAAACCGTGTCGGTTTGGCCCAGTTGGGAGGATAAGTTCCAACAAGAGATGTCGGATGTTATCGCCGAATATTCAGTGTTCAACTCTTTGCCCCGGGATCCGATAAACAGATTGGCCAGATGTTCCGAAAGCTCATCTCCTCAATATGATCAAACCACCTGCTGGGATGAGCAAGACAAAACCTTTGCGGGAGATGTATCGGAGGATTCCATCGTTCTTCCCACCCACTCCGGAACTCATCCATACACCGGCGAAAGCCATGAATATGAGAGCCATGCTTATACTTATGTTTACGGCAGTTTTGATGTTTGCTCTCCTCTGGAAAACCCCGATATTATTAATGTGGGGAATTTTTTTAGAGGATCTTGCACTCCGGATTCCGGCAATAATGCTTCTTTGAGAAGATCCACGGAAAATAATCCTCCGGAAATTATGTGCGGCACTTTGTCCGCCCACCCGGGAAGTGAATTGTCCGCTTACATTCAAGCTCAGGATCCGGACGGAGACGCCATCTCCGATTGGAGTATTTCCGGCGCCGATTGGTCGGGATGGTCTTTAGAGCTACAAGAATCTCCGATGGAAGGATTTATAAGAGTTTATTCTCCTTCAGTCGGGGAAGAAGGGACTTACGATTTTCAACTGACCGCCACCGACAATCAAGGCAATTCCGGTTCGGCCACTTGCGGCATAGAAGTGGGCAATAGCGCTCCTTCGGTATCGGTTGATTGTGATAATCAAATAAGAGTAAATGATGATTATTCCTGCAATATCAATGTTTATGAACCGGATGGAGATGAAGTAAGTTACGACATTAGTGGTCTGCCTCCGGGTTTAAGCCACTCATCCGGTTATATTCAAGGCACCCCTTCTTCTAAGGGAGAATATCCTATAAATATTTCAGTTGAAGATCCTTTCGGTAAAGAGGATTCAACTTCTTATACTTTAAGGGTTAATACTTACTGCGGAGACGGAACCGTCCAAAACCCTAACGGAGAGGGAGTTGAAGAAGAATGCGATGATGGAGAAGATAATGGAGAAGTATGCGACCCCGACTACAACGACCCTTGCGAATATTGTAGCAATTCTTGCCAATTGATCAGCAAGAACGCCCCGGGAGAGTGTGGAAACGGAATAGTGGAAGCCGAATATGGAGAGGATTGCGATCCTCCGAATGAAAGTGATAATTGTAATGAAAATTGCCATTGGGGATGTTTTAATTATGATGAAGACGTTAGTTTAAGTTTTGCCGAGGGTTCGCAAGCTCAGTTAGCCAAAGATGAATCAACAACTTTATCATTGCCGGTTTGCACCGGAGTGAAAACTGATAGTTTTAAAGTTGATGTAGAAATGATAGATGTTTCTTCCGGTGATTCCATGGGAGTTGTGTTTGTAACCGATACCTCCGGAAGCATGGGAGGGGAAATAGGAGATGTAAGGGAGGCCATTAAGGATAGTATAGACCAACTGAATAGTGAATTAACCAATCCGACCGAGGTGGGATTGGTGGAATTCTCAAGTAGTTTGGAATCCAGCCATGGCCCCTTGGAATTGAATAATTCCAATGCGGACACATTAAAAAATTATGTTGATAGTTATAACGACGGCGGAGGAACAGATGTAAGCGCCGGCACCAACGAGGCCTATGACATGCTGAGTTCCGGAGGATATGATGATAAAATTATGGTGATCTTGGCCGATGGTGACGGAGGAGATCCGGAATTGGAGGCGGCCAAAGGGGAAGGAATGGAGATCTACACCATAGCTTACGGAGGCGGAGCTCCCGATATGGAGGATTGGGCCACTGATCCAAGTTATGCTTATAGCGGCAGTGATGCCGACCAGGTCTATAATGATATAACAGAGTCAATTATAACCAGTCCGGAAGGAGATATTGAGGTGGTTGTAAACGGTAATGTCAACACAATAGAGGCCGAGGATGATACCAATGTGTCTTTGTCCGGAGTGTCGTGCGACTCTGATAATGAAAGTTTAATAAATTTTAGTAATAATTTCGAACAAGGGGAGGTAAGGTATAGTAATCCACGCATTGATATATGCACCATTGATTAATAATATATAACTATAATATATAATTATGTTTAATAAAAAAGAAAAAATTATAATTTATTTTTTTTTCGGAATTATTTTGTTAATAATAATGTTGTTTTTTGTTTTTACTAAAAATCAAAATTTATCTGATAAACCGGAAAATTTAACAAATGAAAACGAGAAAGAAATTGTAAAAGATCAAGACTCTTTAGAGGACGATAAGAAAAGCGAGGATTCTACAGAAGACACGGAGAGACAATCTCGTCAAGAGATTGACAATATTTACGCAAAAGCTCAAAAATCCAATAGTATAGATGAGTGTCAAAATATTAAAAATAAAGAAACAAAAGATCATTGTATTATGAATCTGGCTTTGTCTAATGATAATAACAATGATTGCGAAGTTATAAGTGATGAAAGGATAAAACAAGATTGCATCAACAATATTTATTTAAAACAAGCCAAATCAACTCAAGATATTAGTGTGTGCGAAAAAATGCTTTCAGATAAATATAAAGAAAAATGTGTTGCCTCTGTCGTTAACGAAATTGATGATCCGCAAAATATTGAAATATGCAATACCCTGGAAGGTGAAGCAAAAAGTACTTGTCGTGATAGAATAAATTTTAATTTGGCGATAAAAGAGCAAGATATGAAAGCTTGTGAAGAAATCAACTCTGAATTGGAAAGAAAAGAATGTATAAATAAAATGATATTTGAATTAAAATTAAGGGATACCGATGAATGCCAAAAAAATCTTAATGGAGTCGGGGTCGAATACTGCAAGGAGAAACTAACAAAATTTTTAAATAGTGAAGAATTTGATTTTGATCAAGACGGACTTAGCAATGCGGAAGAAAAAAAGCATGGAACCGATCCCTATTTAGAAGATACGGACGGGGACGGTTATAATGACAAAGAAGAAGTGGAAAAAGGATATAATCCAAGCGGAAATTAAAATAGATCTAATTATAAAAAAGAAAAGCGATCATATGATTCAAAATAAATTTATATATAATAAAAATAGGAACTTGCAGGTTCCTATTTTTATGCCGGATGCCACTCGAGGGCTTATAAAGCTTTTAAGTTCTCGGGAACTTAAAGATAGCGGAATTGAAGCTTTGGTCGTGAATGCTTACCACTTGCATCTACAACCCGGCACAGAGATCATAAAAAAGGCCGGGGGAATACATTCTTTTATGAATTGGGATCGCCCCATTCTTTCCGATAGCGGAGGATTTCAGATCTTTTCTTTAATTTACAATAATCCCAAAATGGGGAAAATAATGCCGGATAAAGTGATTTTCAAATCTCCTTTAGACGGCCAAGAAATAGAGTTTACCCCTGAAAGATCAATTCAAATTCAGTTTGATCTGGGGGTGGACATGATGGTCTGTTTGGATGATTGTCCTCCCAACAGCGCTCGTCCGGAGGATGTGAGATCATCAGTGCAAAGAACAATAGAATGGGCCCGAAAATGCAAAAATGAATATGAGAAGCAGATCAAAAAAAGAAAGATCTCAAATAACAGTAGGCCTTTACTGTTTAGTGTTGTCCAGGGCGGCAATGACATAAAGTTGCGCAAACAATGCGCCCAAGAATTGCAAAACATCGGATTCGACGGTTATGGATTCGGAGCCATGCCTTTGGATGCCGAAGGTAAATTCAATGTCCGATTATTAAAAAAAGTGGCCGAATTTATCCCGGATAATTCTTTAAAATTCGCTTTGGGCGTGGGAAACCCGGAAAATATTGTTAAATGCCGGGATCTGGGATGGGATATGTTTGATTGTGTTATACCCACCAGGGAGGGCAGGCATGGCAAATTGATGTTCAGGAAAGCCGAAAACCGATTGCGTTCTTTAAATTTCTATTATTCTTTAAATATCGGCAATACCAAGTTTAAAAAGGATTTTTCTTCAATAAATACAAACAGTCGAATAAAAGAATTGAACGAATATAGTAAAGCATATCTTCATCATCTTTTTAAGATCAAAGATCCCTTGGGATATCGTTTGGCAAGCTTAAATAATTTGGAGTTTTATTCTCGATTATTAAAAGAATTAAAGATGTAAGATCTGGGCCGTTCCGATCCAAAATCGAAAAATAATGCTAACAAGTATTAAAAATAAAAGAGCAAAGTTGACTATAGTCTCTTTATATATTATATTTTAACAATGTTTGGAAAATCAAACCCCCAAACTATAATAAGGTTATTGCTTTTTAAAATTTAACTGTTGAACATTCAAAATTGATGGCGGTAATATTGGAATAAGCGGAGGATCGCCCCCGCCGTTTGTAAGCGGCGGGGGAGGAAAGTCCGGACTCCCTCTGTTGTTGTTAACAATGGAGAGCGGGTAGTGGGTAACACCCACCGCCCCGCCGTTCGTGAACGGCGGGGTAGGGAAAGTGCCGCAGAGACTATACTACCCAGCCCCGGTTTTATGTTTATGTTAATGGCAAAGTATAAATATCTTTGCAAGGGTAG
>CAZEHL010000003.1:33716-39242 GCA_964512155.1 uncultured Gammaproteobacteria bacterium
GCCCCGGTTTTATGTTTATGTTAATGGCAAAGTATAAATATCTTTGCAAGGGTAGAATAAAACTATTATCTTATTAGTATAAACGTAAAACCGGGGCTGGAGAAAGGTGAAAAGTGGGTCGGTGTTTCTTTCGGCGTTTACGAACGCGGAAGAAGCTACGATCCTCCCCGGCCGGTGACGGTCGGCGGTGGCAAACCCTGCCCGGAGCAAGAGCAAACCTTTCCGCACTAATTTAACAAATGTTAATTTATTTATAGCTTTGTTAAATTAGTGCGGGAAGACGAAAAGTGGCTCGCTTGAGTTGAAAGGGCAACCTTCAACCTTAGATAAATGGTCCTCCTCCGCGTTAATTTCAAACTTGCGTTAAAAATTATCGCGGGGACAGAATCCGGCTTATAGCTTATTCCAATATTGTCGCCATCAATTTTATTTATTCGATCAATGGAAAATTGGTTGTAATATTTATAAATATCTCATTTTAACATATGAAAAAAGCAGAACTTCTATTTTCTTTTTTATTGGTCCCGCTTGATTATTCAATGATAATTTTGGCCGGTATCTCGGCTTATTTGATAAGATTTTCAGAAGTCGCCAATGAATTAAAGCCGGCCATATTTGAATTATCTTTCCCCGAGTATTTCAGATCCTTGCTGGTCATCGGTCTTTTGTGGTTGGTGATATTCGCGATTGCCGGCCTTTATTCAATGAATAGCGCCAGAAAATTGGTGAAAGAATTTTATAAAATAGTGTTGGCCTGTTCAACCGGTTTGGTGCTTATTGTAATAATCATTTTTATCCAAAGAGATTTGTTTGATTCCCGTTTTATAATTTTGGCCGGTTGGATATTATCCATTATTTACGTAACAATAGCCAGGAGTTTGATAAGATGGCTTCAAAGATATTTATACGGCCGGGGCGTGGGAGTCAAAAAGATAATATTGGTAGGCGACAACAAAACCGGCCGGCTTCTCATTCAAAAGTTTTCCAGAGATAAAAATTATGGCTACAAGGTGGTCAAGAGAGTGGGGGATTTTAATATAGAAACAGCCAACGAGCTATCGGAGTTTATTAAAAACAATGAAGTGGACGAGATCATTCAAGCGGATCCCAATTTATCCAAAGGAGAAATGATGAGGTTGTATGATGTGGCCAATGAATTTCATTTAACATTTAAATATGCGGCCGATCTTTTCGGAGCCAAAGTTTTAAAGAACGAATTGGTGGAAATCGCCGGAGTGCCCATCGTGGAGGTTAAGAGAACTCCTTTGGACGGCTGGGGCAGAATAGTAAAAAGAATGATCGATTTTTTCGGTTCTTTGTTTTTGATTATTTTGCTTTCTCCGGTTTTTATTTTAACCGCCATATTAATAAAATTGGACTCAAAGGGGCCTGTTTTCTTTTCTTGTAAAGACACCGGAGAGCCTTTGTATAGAGTGGGCCAAGGGGGGAATTTGTTCCATTATTATAAATTTCGCTCCATGGTTCCGGGCAGTGATAATATGCGTTACAATGAGTTGGCTGATAAAAATCTTCGAAATGACGGCCCGTTGGTTAAAATCAAAAATGATCCCAGAGTTACAAGAGTGGGTAAGTTTATAAGAAGATGGAGTATAGACGAATTGCCCGAATTATTCATGGTATTGGGCGGAAAGATGAGTTTGGTGGGCCCGAGGCCGCATCTGCCGGAAGAAGTGGCCAAATATGCCGGACACCACAAAAAAACTTTGACCATAAAACCCGGCGTCACCGGGATGGCTCAAATATCCGGAAGAAGCGACCTTTCTTTTGAAGAAGAAGTGAAATTGGATACATATTATATTGAAAATTGGTCGGTTTTGTTGGATATATCAATCTTATTAAAGACCCCTTTAGCTGTTATAAAATCCAGAAAAGCGGAATAATATATAATGTTAAAAACCCATGAAAGTTGCTTTAGTACACGATCATCTTGCTCAAGACGGAGGAGCGGAAAAGGTCCTGCAAGTATTGATGGAGATATATCCGAATGCTCCCATCTATACATTGCTCTGCGAAAAAAATATTGAAAAAAAACATTACAATGATAGAGTGATCTTCACTTCCATAATTCAAAGGTTGCCGGGAGGAGTAAAATTATATCAATGGTACCTGCCTTTAATGCCCATGGCTGTGGAATTTTTTGATTTGACGGATTATGATGTTGTTATATCCGACACCAGCTCCTTTGCAAAAGGCGTTATCACTTCCCCCGATACTCTGCATATTTGTTATTGCCATACTCCGACCAGGTATTTGTGGAGCGATACCCATGAATATATACGAGAATTGAAATATAATAAATATTTTAAAAAGATAATTTCCCTTATTTTAAATTATGTTAGATTGTGGGACAGGGCGGCCGCGGACAGAGTGGATGAATATATAGCCAACTCGGATACAATAGCGAAAAGGATAAAAAAATACTATAAAAGGGACTCCTCGATCATATATCCGCCGGTGGAAGTGGACAATTTTGCTATCAATAATGAGGAAAAAAATGACCACGATAAATATTTTTTAACCGGTTGCAGATTAACTCCCTACAAAAGAACGGACTTGGCAGTGGAGGCTTTTAAGGAGAATAAGAAGAAATTAAAAATATTCGGAGACGGGCCGGATATGAAAAGATTGAAAAAAATGGCCGGAGGAGCCGGCAATATTGAATTTTTGGGCAGAGTGGATGATGAACGGCTTAAAACATTATATAGTCAATGCCAGGCCTTCCTGAATCCGCAAGAAGAGGATTTCGGTATTACTTGCGTGGAAGCCATGGCTTCCGGCAGGCCGGTTATCGCCTATCGGGCCGGAGGCGCAAGAGAAACAATAATTGAAAATAAAACCGGAATATTTTTTGATTCGCAAGATGTTGGATCTTTAAATAAAGCAATAGAAAAATATTATGATATTGAATTCAACCCGAAAGAGATCAAAGAGCATGCCGATCAATTCTCCAAGAATGCTTTTAAAAAACAAATAAAAGAATTTGTGGCGGAAAAATACCGGGAATTCCGGGGCCCGGCAATGGAGCGGGAATGATCCTCCGGCCCGCCTTCCCCCTTTTTAAAATCGTAAAGCATTTCCGATAATATGAAGACCAATATAGGTATAGATATTAGAACTTTGATGGATAAGCAGTATAGCGGTGTTCCGGAGCATACTTTGAATCTAATAGATAACATTCTAAAAACAGAAGAAAAAGAAAAAAAGGGAAATAAATATAAATTGTTCTACAATTCGGCAAAAGATGTTGAAGAAAGGATCCCGCGCTTTAAGTCAAGCGAGGTGGAAATAAGCAAGTTGAACTATCCCAACAAGATCTTTAATTATCTTCTGCAAAAAACTCTTAAATACCCCAAAATAGACAAAATTTTGGATGTCAATGTTTTTTTAATGCCTCATATCAATTTTGCGGCATTGTCTCCCGACTGTCGTTCCGTCCTCACGGTTCATGACATCTCTTTTCTGCGTTATCCGGAATTTTTTAGCGCGAGGAAAAATTTTTGGCATTATATGATAAATGTCAAAAAGATGATCAATAGTTTTGATAAACTGGTTTCGGTATCAAACAATACTAAACATGATATCATCGATATTTGCGGGGTTAAAGAAGATAAGGTGGAGGTTGTATATCCGGGCTTGGACAAAGGTCTTTATCGGCGGTTGGATGCAAAAACATGTGAACCGATTAAAAAAAAGTATCAACTAAAAAACAAATTCATTCTCTACATAGGAACCTTGGAGCCTCGAAAGAATATTGAAGGGTTAATAGAATCTTTTAACATTTTCTGCAAAAAAAGGGAAAGGGCCGATTGCGACCTGGTTATAGCCGGCGGCAAGGGATGGAAAAGCGAAAAAATAATAAAAAAATGGAAGAGCTCCGAATATAAAGGCAGGATCAAGTTTTTGGGGTATATACCCCGCCAAGACAAGCCTTTGTTATATAATGCGGCTTCGGTTTTTGCTTATCCTTCTTTTTATGAAGGATTCGGCTTCCCTCCTTTGGAGGCCATGGCATGCGGAACCCCGGTGCTTACTTCTTTTTCTTCCAGTTTGGCGGAAGTGGCCGGAGAGTCGGCTTTTTTGGTCGACCCCTACAACAGCAATAAGATCGCTTGTTATTTGGACATATTGATGAAGGATGAAAATCTAAGACAAAAACTAAGGCTGGAAGGATCTGAAACGGTAAAAAAATACAACTGGGAAGATACGGCCCAAAACTATATCGAATTAATGGAAAATTTGGCTTGATCTATCTTTTGTAAACAAAAAAGGCGGATCGAACCGGCGGTTATCAAAATTATAAATAATGCGATAGATTCCAATAATTTTATTTTATTAATTTTTTATCTATGCCTAAAAAAATAGCAATAGCCGTTTCCGGAGGAGCGGATTCGGCGGTCGCCGCTTATATCTTGAAAGAGGAAGGATATGATCTTTTGGGTGTTTTTATGCATTTGGGGACAAAAAGCTGCCGGGAAGATGAAGAAAAGGCTCGA
Organism: uncultured Gammaproteobacteria bacterium; assembly: GCA_964512155.1. Lineage (GTDB taxonomy): Bacteria > Patescibacteriota > Patescibacteriia > Patescibacteriales > JAGXOH01 > JAGXOH01. The sequence continues at coordinate 38,231 of CAZEHL010000003.1, forward strand.
AAGATATGCGGATCTTTGAATATCGATCTTCAAGTGATCGACATTTCGGGCGCCTTTCAAGCCGAAATAATCGATTATTTCATAGACGGTTACAAAAGAGGGGATACCCCCAATCCTTGCATCAGATGCAATAAACGTATAAAATTCGGCGAACTCTTGGCTTACATCGAATCTATGGGGTGTGAACTCTTGGCTACCGGGCATTACGCGCAGATTAAAAAAGAAAAAGAAGAAGAAAAGATGATCTTCAAACTATACGAAGCCGAGGACAAAAATAAAGATCAAAGTTATTTTTTATATAATTTAACTCAAGGAAAATTGGCAAAAATCATTTTTCCTTTGGGTAAATACAAGAAAGAAGATGTTCTTTCCATGGCCAAAGAAAAAAAACTGGAAACAAATAAAAAAGAAAGCCAAGACATTTGCTTTATTTCCGGAGATCATAATAAATTTTTAAAAGAAAAAACCGGTTTAGAAGAAGGGGAGATAAGAGATGTCGATGATAATATCCTGGGAAAGCATCAAGGGTTGTTTTTTTATACTTTGGGACAAAGAAGGGGAGTGAACATAGGCGGCACCGGTCCTTACTATGTGGTGGAAAAGGATAAAAAGAAAAACATATTGTATGTAAGCCGGGACAAAAACGATCCTCGACTGTATAAAAACCGATTAAGAAGTAACGAGTTGAATTGGATAGCCGGAAAACCGAAATATAAAAAATTGGAATGTTCGGCCAAAATAAGATACAATATGGCCAAAAGAAAATGTTCGTTGACAGAAGAAAAAGACGGTTCTTGGGAGGTTGTTTTTCAAGAACCGGTCAGGGGCATGTCTTCCGGGCAAAGCGTTGTTTTATATAGCGGCGAAGAAGTTTTGGGAGGTGGCGAGATATCGGAGATATATTAAGCGTAAGATCCGCTCTTGCGATAAGTTGTCTAAATGTTTCACACTGGCAGTGTGAAACATTTAGAGGCAACTTTCGGAGTAAACCCCATAAAAGCCCGTAATCGAT
>CAZEHL010000004.1:0-9439 GCA_964512155.1 uncultured Gammaproteobacteria bacterium
ATTAATTTTATTTTTTTCTTAGAAGAAGTCTTGCCTGTAATTATTTTAATATCATCTTGGCTGATTTGAAACATCTTGGCTAAAAAAAGAATTATCTCTTTATTTGCCCTACCTTTATCAGCCGGTTCTTTGATGGCCATTTTTATTATTTCCTCCCTGTCTTCCAATATCTCGTTCCGAGAAGAGCCGGTTTTCACTTTTATTTCGACAACGGCTTGCCCGTCCGTTTGCAGCTCTTTTTTTGCTTTATCCAACATACCTATGGGATCATTTTTTACTTTTAAAAACGATGGCATTGGGAATATCCCGCCCCGGACCGATCATATATTCATCATTATAGAAAAGAGCCGAGGAATAGCCTCCGTCCAAATTCAAGGCATACTCCATCCCCATGACTTTTACCGCTTCGGCCAATTGCGGAACAGTGGCGTTGCGGGCCACTATTAAATATATTTTACCCTCTTTATATCCCAAAGCGTTCCTAAGCGATCTTGTGTTCTTCTGTTTGTCGTCCAACTCCCAATCTATTAAACGGTTCTTCCCTTCATCCACCATTCTGGGGCGGTTGCTTATCGCCGCTTGAATTTCGGTATCATATTTTTCTTCAAAAGCGGAAACACCTTCAAATTCCCGGGAATCTTTAAAATAATAAAATTTATTATCATTATCAAATATCACCATGGGACCGGTGGTCCAATACTTCAATTGTCCTTCATTGATCAATTTTTCCAACTCAGAATTGTAAACCGGAGCAAAATAATAATTACTCCTACTCCAGTTCGTATCAAAATAACTGCCGTTGATCCCGGCAAAACCGTTATTATCTATAACATATTCGCCCAAACTCTCGGCCCGGCAATTGCTTTTACAATCATCCTCATCGGCGGTATCGGTTATTATCTCCAAATTCGGGTCACTTAAATCCACTTCTACATAATCAATCCAAATATCTTCATATTTAATGGGCACTTTTTCCTTATATTTATATCTACTGTATTCATTAATAGATTCGTCATAACCGGCTTTGTGTATATGAGCCAAATCCAAACGGGTTATACCGAGTCCCAACTCCCTCATGACACCAAAAGCGTCAGCCGGCCTGCCCAAAAAATGTTTTTTCAACTCCACCGGATCGATATACCAGGCCTCGCCGTCTTTGTCCACTCTGATAACTATCCTTCCGGCCAATCTCTCGGCTATTCCTGAATCGCTTTCCACCGGCATGCCGGCTTGGGGGATCTTTTGAAAATCTCTCTCGGCTATACCCAAGCCCAGCTCCCGCATTATCTCAAAAGCATCCGCCGGCCTGCCCAAAAAATATCGTTTATTATCTTCCGGATATAAATACCAGGCTTCGCCGTTTTCTTCCACATTCAAAATGATCCTGCCGGCCAACCTTTCCGCCAAACTTTTTGCTTCAGCCGGCAAAGGAAGGAAGAATATTGAAAAAATAAAAACTAATATTATTTTTTTCATTGTATTTATGCTTCAATTTTTTGGTTTGATAGTATCAATATATGATCTATTATTTATTATAACATAAAATAAAAATATTTATTTAGCAGGACCTTTCCTTTCTCCGGCCAATTGGCCGCAAGCCGCTTTGATGTCCCGGCCGAATTTATATCTTTGCACCGTCTTTATTCCTTTTTTCTCCAATATATCTTTGAATCTTTCAATTCGTCCGGCGGAAGATCCGATATAGCCCAGGGTTGGATTAAATTCTATTAAATTGACCATAAAATTCTTGCCTAATTCTTTTTTCAATAGATCGGCCAATTTATTGGCTTGAGCCTGCGAATCATTAACGTCGGCGAGCATTACATACTCTATCATAACTTTTCTGCCGGTCGCATCAATATAAGCGGAAACCGCTTTCAACAATCTTTTTATATCATATCTTTTGTTTATCGGCATAATGGAGTTCCTTAAAGTATCCGAAGCCGCATTCAAAGAGACAGCCAAATTCACTTGGATATTTTCTTTGTACAATTTTTTTATACACTCCGGGATTCCGACTGTGGAAACGGATATTTTTCTGGAACCGATATTAAAAAAATCTTTATCATTCAAAAATTTAATCGCCCGCATCACTTGCTCATAATTCAACATAGGCTCTCCCATTCCCATAAAGACCACATTGGTAACCTTTTGCTCTTTCTCTTTTAAATACCTTTCAAAAAATAGAACTTGCTGTACAATTTCTGTGTACGATAAGTTTCTTTTAAACCCCGCTCGGCCGGTGGCGCAAAATTTGCATCCCATGGAACAACCCACTTGCGTGGAAACGCACACCGTATTTCTTCCGCCGGAATATCTCATCAACACCGATTCAACCATATCACCATTTTTAAAATATATACCCGCTTTAATTGTTTTTTTGCCGCCGGAGGAACTTAATTCAGCTTTTATCTCCAAAGGACAGTTTTCTTTTAGTTCTTCCCGCAATTTTTTGGATATATTGCCGGCTTCATCCCAAGAACTTATAAATTGCCTATAAACAGCCGTATATACCTGCTCGTATCGAAATTTGGGTTCATCCTGTAACACTTGTTTTAGATTGCTCAGATCCATAAAGGCTGAATAAAATTAAAAAACGTTCAAATGAACGTTCACAATAAATAAAATCTTAAATCATAAATCATAAATCATAAATGAGAATGTCGGGGATGTGGGACTCGAACCCACGACCTCCACAACCCGAATGTGGCGCCCTAGCCATCTGGGCCAATCCCCGAAAAAAATAATTTCCAATTCACAATTTTCAATTTTTCAAGAAATCAAACATTTTCCTTTTTATTCTTCTTCTATCACTTTTCCTTCTATCTCCTTTTCTCTTTTACCTGAATATTTTCTATCACTTTTTGTCCTCTTTATTATTTCATTCAAAAAATAAGTGACTACGGATAATACTATACTAAACAAAACTGCTGTTAGCAACCCCTCTACCTGAAAACCTTGAATTATGGTGGAAGTAAGCAACACCAATAAAGCATTGATCACGAAAGTGAACAGCCCCAAGGTTAAAATGTTTATCGGCAAAGTTAAAACTATCAATACCGGTCTTAATATCACATTGAACAGTCCCAAAAATACCGCCACCCATAAAGCCGCCCAAGGTCCGGTTATCTCCACTCCCGGAATTGCCTTGCCGGCGACAAGAATAGCTATGGCGGTTATCAACCATTTAATAAAAATATTCATAACGTTTAATTAAAAATAAAATTGGCAACATCTTTAAAGGTTATTATTAATATCAAAAGAAGCAATAAAGCAAATCCAATGTTATGGAAAATCGCTTCGGTCTCCTTTTTTACAGGCGATCCCTTAAACTTTTCTATTATCAAAAAAAGGACTCTGCCTCCGTCCAAGGCCGGAAAAGGAATAAAATTGATTATAGCCAAATTGACCGACAATAAAGCGGTAAACTGTATCAAATACACCAATCCCATATCGGCCATTTGGCCGGTTAAGGCCGCGATACCGACCGGCCCGGCCACATCTCCGCCTACGCCCGCTCCGGTTACAAGCCCTTTTATAAGCCCGAAAAGGGCCACCACCACTCCGACCAATAAAAAGCCGGTGGTTTTAATGCCCTCCCAAATAGCGGTAAAGAAAGGATATTTTACCAAACCGGTGGTTACCAACGCCACTCCCACCCCTTGCCGATCACTTCCTTCCATTTCTTCGGGAGTAACCTCGAAAGTTTTCATTTCATCACCTCTTTTGATCTTGTAAGTCAATTCTTGATCTCCGTTGGAGTCAACATAATTTTGAATTTCATTTATATCCTCGAATCGGTTTCCCTCAATACTGACCAATATATCGCCCATACGGAAACCGGCTTCTTTAGCCGGAGATTCCGGCAATACTTCAATTATTTGTATTTTTTTATCTTTAACCGAAATGTCTTCCGGTAATCCGTCCAATGCTTTGGGAATACCCATCATGGAACCAATGGAAAACAATACCGCCGCCAAGACCACATTCATAACTACTCCGGCTGATAAAATGATTGCTCTTTTCCAAGGTTTTTTACCGGCAAAACTATCCGGTTCATCCTCTCCCTCTCCGTTCTCTCCTTTTATCTTTACAAAACCTCCCAAGGGCACCCAATTAACCGAATAAACGGTATCAGAAGCGTCTTTTACTTCCTTTTTTCCGATCACTTTCCTCCATTTTCCATTCATATCCTTATAAAAACCGAAAGCTCTGGGAGGAAAACCGAAGCCGAACTCTTCGGCTTTTACTCCGAATTTTCTGGCGGTCCAAAAATGCCCGAATTCATGCACGAACACTAAAACCGATAATACTAATATAAATATAATTATGGTAGAAAACATTTTGGTTAATTGGTTAATTAGTTAATTGGTTAATTAGTTAATTGGTTAATTCGTATATTTATTAATTATTAAGCGCTTCACAGAGCGAAAATACAAATAACAAATTAACTAATATACAAATTAACCTCGATAATAATGCTTTAAATAAGAATTTAATGTATTAAGGAAAATAACAAAAATATTTAATGCTTTTTATCTATACCTTCATTATTTCTTCTTCCTTCCTATCCCTGACCTCTTTTAAGGAATTATTTTTTTCTTCCACCGCTTTATCCAGCTCCTTTAAAAACCGGAACTTATCATCTTCCGAGATCTCTTTTTCCTTTTCCCCCTTTTCAATATTCTGCTTTATCTCTTCTCGAATATGCCTGATCGATATCTTGGCTTCTTCCAATTTTTCATTCAATTTTTTAACCATATTCCTTCTATTCTCTTCGGTCATTTCGGGAATGATCACCCTTATTTTCTCCCCTTCATTAACTACGCTTACTCCCAGATCGGCCTCCTCGATGGCTTTCTCCATATTCTTCATAACATTCTTGTCCCAAGGAATAACCACCATGGTTCTGGGGTCCTCAATATTGATGTTGCCCAAAGCTTTGATCGGAGTCTTGGTTCCGTAAACGTCCACGGTTACTCCTTCCAATAAACTCGGAGTGGCTCGGCCGGTTCTTAATGTTTTAATGTCTTCCTTAAAGTGTTCGATCGACTTATCAAGGTCATTTTCTTTTTGGCTTAAATAAGGATTTGGTACTGTCATAATTATAATAGGTAAATAGCAAAAGCGCCCATTTACTATTTACGATTTACGATTTACGATCTTTCATCTACACCCATATAAATAATATTAGGATTTTCAAAATCAATCAATAGCTTGCTGCCCCCTCTGGAAGTCGGTAATTCCCGGGTATGCCAATTTTCTCCTCCGTCCAAAGATCGATAAAAAGTGGAATCGGTAACATAATAGATCTCTTCTTCATTGTTCGGGTTCACCGCTATGGCGTTTATGACTGTTTCTTCCTCCGGAGTTATAATATCGATCCTTTCCCAAGATTCGCCGTCGTCGTCCGATTTAAGCAATCCTCGATCAGTGGCCAGAAATATCGAACCGGTTTGATCGGCGGAAACCGACATATCCCTGTAATCGGCCCTGTCGTTAAACTCCTCCATATTTTCCTTTAAACCATCCCAATCACCCCCTTGATCATCGGAGCGAAATATTCCCTCATCAAGGGTGGCGGCGAATATTCGCCTGCTGTCAAACGGGCTGATCTCAATTTCTTTCACCTGGGAATCAAATCTTTTAATGGTTCTCCAACTATCTCCTCTGTCATCACTTCTTATAATCTCCCCTCTTGAAGTTCCGACATAGATGCGAGAAGTATCATAATGATCGACCGCTATGGTTTCGATCCTGGTTTCGGCTTTATTATCATGATAGATCGGCTCCCATGTCCGGTTACAATCGGTGCTTTTGTAAACCCTGTTCTGTAAAGAAGTATAAATAATGCATTTGGACGTCGGATCCACAGCTATGGCGTTAACCGTTTTTGTCGGCAATTGTTTCGCCTTGTTCCAACCTTCGGCTACATTATAACTATAAAAAAGACCGTTGCCGACAGTTCCCAAATAAACCGCGTCATGGTCATTGGGGTCCATTTTTAAAGCTCTGGTATTATAATCGGCTATACTGCCCGGTTTGTCCGATACCGAAGGGATAGAGTTCATGCCTTTCCATTTATTCCCCTTATCAGTTGTTACGTATATACCTCCTTGAGAATTTTTGCCGCCCCCGAAATTAATTTTAATGGGACCGACACAACCGGATAAAATAAAAACCGAAAAAATTAAAAATGTTAATAAAAATATTCTTTTTTTAAACATAAAATTTATATATAATTGTTAATTGAAATTTGTTTATAATTTCAAGATCATCCTTTGACACCGCAAACAATATCTTCCAGAACCAAGCCGGGATTAACATTGGCTCTTACTCTTTCCTTGCCTTTTTGCAACAGATCATGAAAATTGACCAGATCGACATAATCAAGTTTTTGATTCAATTTTTCCAAATTATCCGAAAATATTTCATGCTGTATAAATTTTTGATTGCCGGAACGCAGTAAAGCCAGATCCCTCACAATGCCGGTCCAACATTCCAATGCATCCAAAACCGATCCGGCCGACTCTTGGCCGGTGGCCCGGCCGCCGATCATTTCCTCTATTCTGTTGAAACCGGAATTTATACTATTGCCGAAAATATCTAAAAAAACTTGGGCCCGGAAAATATAATCTTCATAAAAATCTTTATCTTCAAAGAATTTTTTGGCCAAAGCGGGTCTGCCTAAACTAAGGTGAGATAAATTTTTAGCCGAACCCCTGTCGGTGCCGTATTCCTTTAATAGATAATCATAAAGTTCGCCATAATTGACCGGACGAAAATTCAATACCTGGCTTCTGGAGACGATGGTTTCCGGGATGTTATCAAGATAAGAAGCTATCAAAATAATGACAACCTTGCCGCTCGGCTCCTCCATTGTTTTAAGCAAGGCATTGGCCGCCTCTATGCTCAAAGATTCGGCATTCTTAATAATGCCGATCTTATAGGAATTCAAAAAAGAGCTCATCCCCAAAGATCTGATAAAACCCCTGACTTGCTCAATTGAAATATTCCTTTTGGCCGGATCCTTTTCAACTATATGAAGATCGCTGTGCACGGCCTCAAAACCGCCTTCCTCTCCTTTCCCGTTTTTATCGGCATTCATTTGCTTGCAAGAAGGGCATTGTCCGCAAAGAGACCCTCCTTCTTTCTGTTCTGATTCGCATAAAATATGGCCGGCAAAAAAACGGGCCACGGTCGTTTTTCCCAGATCGGTCGGACCTAAAAATATATATGAACCGCTCAAATTTCTTTTTTCCAATATTCTATCCAAATAATCGGTAATATGCTCATTTCCTATTATCGGCCATTTATTGTCACGCCTTTTTTCATTCATAGGATAATTTTATCATTCCCGGCTTTTAAAATCAACATATAAAATTATTGATTTATCTCAAAGTTTTTGCCATAATTACAAAAACATAACAACCGCCCATTAAAAGAAAAGCGAAAAGCGGGGGCTTGCCGGCCGGAATCCGGAAATGTCCGATAAAAAATAAAACCCTATTAAAGCATATATGTTCAATAAAATAAAAAAAATTATCCTTTTGGGAGGTGATATCTTTTTCCTCTATACATCCTTATATCTGGCTTTAATGATAAGATACGCCTCCATACCGGATAAGGCGATCCTGGAAAAGCACATCACTGACTTCACTTTCGTTTTTGCGATCTGGATATTGGTATTCTTTGTCTATAATTTATACCAACTTAATTTGGCTTCCCAAAAAACAAACTTTTATAAATACTCCCTGCAAGCGTTTATAACCGCCGGCCTAATATCAATAATCTATTTCTACTTAACCCCGCAAACCGGCATAACTCCCAAAACTAATCTTGCCGTTTTTATAGCGGTTTTTATTATAGTGTTTTTCTTGTGGCGCAAACTTTATTACACCTTATTGAGGTCCTATATACCTCGGGAAAAAGTGGCCATAATCGGAGAAACCGAAAAAATAAAATCTTTGATCAAAGAATTAATAAACAGCAACTATCCGGGGTATAAAATATCGTTTATTATAGATCCGAAAAACCGAAAAAAAGAAATTTCTCATAAAATACCCGTTTTTAACAAAATAAATGAATTGCCGCATCTTATAAACAAAAAAAATATCAACACTTTGGTGCTGGCCTCCGATCCGTCCTCTTTTGAAAAGTTGAAGAATATCCTTTTTGCTTCCATCCATCTAAAAGTTAATTTCGTTACTTTTCCCCGATTTTATGAAAATACCACCGGCAAAATTCCTTTAAAAATAATAGATCAAACTTGGTTTCTGCAAAACTTAAGCGAAGGAGGAAAAGCTTACTTCGACGCCTTCAAAAAAATATATGATATTGTTATAGCTTTAATAATATTGATCATCTCTCTTCCTTTGTGGCCGTTCATAATTTTGGCCATCAAATTGACCGACCGGGGATCAATATTTTTTAAACAAACCAGAGCCGGCCAATACGGCAGACCTTTCCGGATCATTAAATTCCGAACCATGACCGATAAAGGCAACAACTATGCTCCCACCGAAAAAAAAGACAAAAGGATCACCAAAACCGGCTCTTTCTTAAGAAAAAGCCGGCTGGATGAAATACCGCAAGTGATCAATGTTTTAAAAGGAGAGATGAGTTTTGTCGGCCCCAGGCCGGAAAGGCCGGAGCTTATTAAAGAATTGGAACAAAACATTCCCTTTTACAAGGAAAGAATGCTGGTCAAACCGGGAATAACCGGCTGGGATCAAATATCCGGCGAATACCATTCCCCGAGCCCGGAAGATACTTGGAAGAAATTACAATACGATCTTTTTTATATAAAAAACAGATCCGTTTATCTGGATCTGTCCATTATTCTAAAGACCATCTCCACCATAGTCGGCAAAACCGGCCGATAAGTAAAAATTTTAATTGTTTAAACAATAAAACCTCTTTTCCTCAAATGATCCCATACTTGCTCCAAGCACCCCTCAACCGAAACAGGGTTGGTTTTTATATGAATATCCGGGGCTTCCGGCTCCTCATAAGGATCGCCGATGCCGGTAAAATATTCGATCTCCCCTCGGCGCGCTTTTTGATACAACCCCTTGGGGTCGCGAGCCTCGCAAATTTCCAACGGCGTATCCACGAATATTTCCGCAAAATTGTGCAATCTTTCCCTGCCCCATTGTCGATGGCGCCGGTAAGGAGAAATAAAGCCGGCTACAATCGAATAGCCGTTGTTTTGATATTTGCCCGCCAACTCTATGGCCGATCTGATATTCTCATCCCGATCCTCCGGAGTAAACCCCAATTTTCGAGAACCGGCCGAACGAACCTCGTCTCCGTCCAAATTATGGACCTTTTTGCCTCTTTCTTTTAATTCCTCAAAAACCCTGTTGGCCAAAGTGGTCTTGCCCGCCCCGGAAAGGCCGGTGAACCACAATACAAAATTTTTATTATTCATAAACTT
>CAZEHL010000004.1:9539-37127 GCA_964512155.1 uncultured Gammaproteobacteria bacterium
CCGCCCCGGAAAGGCCGGTGAACCACAATACAAAATTTTTATTATTCATAAACTTATTCATAAACTTTATAAAAGATACAAGCTACAAGATACAAACAAATTAAAAATTAAAAATTTCAATATTCAAACAGTTTGTATCTTTTAATTTGGTAATTGTATCTTGTTTGTATCTTGTTTCTTTCTGAAAATCTATATTTCATAATTTCTCCTCACCTCTCTAATAATATCATAGTGCCTCCAACTATTGCCGGCAATATATCCTAAACTATTACGAGGATCCTTTTTATTGTAAGTAAACTCATTTTCAAACACGTCTGTCAATTTGCCGCCGGCCTCGCTTAAAATAATATCGGCCGCCGCCACATCCCATTCCCAAGTTTTGTTACTGGGATTAATATTAATATCCGCATCACCTTCGGCTATGGAACATATCTTTAGGCCGGCGCTGCCTTTGGTTAAAGTATGTTTAATACCCAAGTCGCCGGCCGCCTTAATAACGGTATTGGAAGCATGGAAACGGCTGGTTAAAAGGATCATATCTTCGAAACGATCCCGGCGGGAGGTTTTTAACCTTTGCGGCTCGCTTTCCCCCACCTTTTTAAAAGCGCCTCTGCCGGCCAAAGCATAATACATTACATCCTTCTCCGGTCTATAAACTATCCCCAAAACCGGCTTACCGTCCTCCACCAAGCCGATCATAATACTGAAATCTCCGGTTTTGTCGATGAAATCCTTGGTTCCGTCCAAAGGGTCCACCACCCACACTCTTTTCTTTTTTAACCTGGTAAGATCATCATCTGTCTCTTCCGATAAAATACCATAGTCGAACTCTTTCTTTAGTCCTTCCACTATAACATCATTGGAAGCATGATCGGCCCGGGTAACCGGACTATTGTCTCCTTTATCCGACACCTCGTATTCTAAGTGATAATAAAACAAAGCGGCCTCTCCGGCCTCTTTTGCCAATTTAGACGCTTTTTCAAAACAAAAATCCAAAGTCATATTCAAAAAATGATTTCTAAAAATGTCCGCTATATATAAAATAAAACGGATCGGTATTTTTGTAAACAAACACCCTTAAGGAGTACTTAAGGGTGTTTATAGTATCTTATTTCTTTTTAAACCTATCTCATGCAACCGAAAGAACCTTTTCCGGGGTGGCCGGCTTTGTGTCCGACGCCGGGTCCTCTTTCAATTCCAATCTCTTCCATAATGTCTCCCGCTTCTTGTCTAAGTTCATGGACTTCCACCAATCGAGAGAAATTATCTTTATTTATTTTTTCGGCCATGGGGTGGTTTTCGCCCACCGCTTTTGACCAAGCATCATAATCTTCGTCTTCCAAAGCGGACATTACCACCTCCCGGCGCTGTTCGGCTTCGGCTTTTCTCTCTTCCCTGTTTTCCCTCCACTCGGCTCTCGCTTCTTCGGTCATCCCCGATATTTTTTGCCCCCGAGCCGGAGTATTTACTCCGTCCGGCGGACCGTCTCCGGCGCCGTTAAAGGCAAAGGAAGTACCGGCTATACCGGCTACGGCCACCAATGCCACCAACCCGGCAATGCCTTTGATGAAAAAATCTTGCTTATTCATAAATTTTTATCATTCTCTTCCTTAAAGATACTCTTGATACTATCTTAAAAGGAAAGATATTATTTGTTATTAGGGCCCTTCATTCTGATAATACGCGTTTTAAAAAATTTTTATTTCATTGGTGCATACAATTCAGGCAACCGGTTTCAATGTTACGGGAAGGATGATGCCTATTAAAAAACTCTTTTCCCTGATGCATGGGCATTATCCTCTCGGCCATAAATTCCCATTCAGATAACTTTCTCCCTATGGCCCTCACCGAAGCGCCCGACTCTACATGTAAGTTGATATGTTCTTTCTTAAGGGTTGAATCGATCTCGCTTATTTGCACCGTCCAATTCCCTCCTTGGCAACCGCGTAAAATAAAAGTTTTTTCACCGGTAACCGACGAAACAATACCCGCCAATCTGCCTTCATCCGGCCGGCACCAAAAATCCACCCGCGGATTGATAACCTTGCTATAATAAGGCGCTTGCCTGCCCAAAACGCTATCCATGGCCCGGCCAATGCCTCCGAAATAAAATATCGCGCCCAAGGATAGGCTGGCCAAAAGCACAACCAACGCTGTCAAGCTTAAAGGATATTTGTATCCCCTTTTTGTGCATCTCAGGTCATAAAGCACCGCCAAAACGGTTACTCCCAACAAGATCAACCAAAAAGGAGGTAAAAGCAACAATAAAAATTCCACCCAACTATTGGTTAATTGCCGATAAATAGCCAATTCGCCGTAACGGAACATATAGACAATGACGGATACCGACAATCCGCCCAATACAACAAATAACAATCCTATCATCCACACCAAATAATTCTTTAACTTGAACTTCCATTTGGGAGCCGGGCTAATATCTTCGTTTTTGATATTATCTATCAATTTTTCACTTAACTTCTTGTCGTCCATATTATATATTTATTTTTTGTTTTTTATATTGTTTTAAAAATTCTTTTTTCGCTTTATTGAGCAAAGTGGCGATGGTACCCTTGGGCTTCATTAATATATCCGATATTTCCTCATAACTTTTTTCCTCCAGAAACCTCAACATCAACACTTCCCGATATTTTTTGTCTATTTTTCCCAACCCCTTAATGATATTTTCTTTCAACAACTTTCGGTCCGTTTCCTTCTCTATATCCAAGCTTCCGGCCAAAGTTTGAATCAATCCTTCTGAAAGCTCCACCGAATAGTTCTCCGGCCTTGCTTTTCTTTTCCGGAAATTACTGATAACTTGATTGTGGGCTATTCGGTATATCCAGGAGGAAAACTTAAGATCCTGATCAAAATCATTCAAATTCCGGAAAACTTTAATAAAAATATCCTGTAATATATCTTCCGCCTCATCCGGCGGAACATTGGTAATGCGCCTGATATAATTGTATAATCTGCTTTCATATCTATTTATAAGATAAACAAAATCATCCCTGTTTTTAAGGGTTTTCGCAACCAATTCTTCGTCTGTCTTGCCATTTGGATCTTTTTTATCCTCCATGCAAATATTATACGCTCTAACAATTATTACGCAACTTTTTTTATTTTATTTTATTTTAAAAATTCCAAAAAAACGATTTTTATACTAAAATAAAAATATTAAATGTAAAATCATGATCATATAGTTGAATAATAATCAAAAGATCGATCAATGTTTAAAAAATTAAAGAAAAAAGTATATCTTTTCCTGCGCGGATCCCAAAAATACACCAAAACGGACATGATCTATTTGGCCAAGGGCGGTTTTTGGCTCAATCTGGGCCAGGCTATCGCCTCCATTGCCGGCATGAGTTTGGCGGTGGCTTTCGCCAACTTATTGGACCCGGAAACCTACGGCACTTTCAAATTTATCATTTCTTTTGTAGCCATATTGTCCATACCCTGCCTGCAAGGCATAAACCAAGCGGTGGTCCGGGCCGTGGCCCAAGGCAATGAAGGCACCTTTTTTCCGGCCTTGAAAACCAAGATGAAATGGGGGGTATTCGGAGGGGCGGGCGCCTTGATGTTGGCCGGTTATTATTTTTATAACGACAATTCCGTTCTCGGTTTCTCGTTTTTGATAATGGCCGGCTTTATCCCCTTCTTTAATAATTTAAATCTCTGGATACAATACTTGAACGGAAAAAAGAATTTCAAAACTTTGTCCCAATACAAAGCGGCCATGAGAATAATCGCGGTTTCCGCCATAGTCGCCGCCCTCTTTTTTACCCAAAATCTTTTTCTTATTTTATTTATCCACTTTGCCGCCAACACCGTTTCCAGGCTATTTTTCCTCTCGCTTTCCTTAAAAAAATATCCGCCGAATAAAAAACACGACCCTTCCACTATCGGCTATGGCAAACATTTAAGCCTAATGGGAATACTGGGGCCGATCTCCAACCAACTGGATAAAATACTTCTCTTTCATTTTCTGGGGCCGATACAACTGGCTATCTACACCTTTTCCTTAAGACCTATACAGGAAATGCGGAAACCTCTAAACAGCCTGTCCGAACTGGCTCTTCCCAAAATGAGCCAACGAAGCCTAAGGGATCTGGAACAATCCATACCGGCCAAAATGTTAAAATTGTTTATTGTTTTGGTTCCGATAGCAACCGCCTACATTTTTATAGCTCCTTATTTTTATCAATTTCTATTCCCTCAATACACGGAAGCCACCGTTTATTCCCAAGTTTTTGTTTTATCCGTATTACTCTTTCCCAAGATGCTTATGGGCCAAGCCCTGACAGCCCACGCCCAAAAAAAACAACTCTATATACTCCGGCTGGCCACTCCCGCTGCTAAAATTATCTTTTTGCTTACACTTCTTCCTTTGTGGGGAATATGGGGAGCCATCATATCTTTGATTGCAACCGAAGCCGTTAATGCTTTATTATTGCTGTTTTTCTTTTTTAAAAAAAATAAAACGGAGTATAAAAACTCCGTTTCTTGATGTTCAAAAAAGGGCGATCTTCTTTAAAACATAAGTTATCTCCTTGTCCAAATTTCTTTCATCCACCTCACAGGGAAAACCGCCGGCGCTTCCGCGTCCGCCGCCTCCCATAAAGTTACAAAAGGTTGAAATGTCTATCAATGATCCGGGATAAGCAAATATCAATACATTATTTACCGGTTGGCCGAAAAAGATCATAACGCAATCCGATCCTTTGTTATAATATTCCTCCCATATTTATTCCTGCGAATTTTATGCTTGCAACCCTTTTCAAATCACCATTTACAAATACTTCTTGCCCCTAAGCTCCTGTGGCAAATAACCCTGTTCCCGGTCATCCTCATGGTGCGGATATTTGTAACCCTCTCCGTAGCCCAGTTCTTTCATAAGGCCGGTCGGGGCATTGCGCAAATGAAAAGGGACCGCCAGATTACCATATTCACGAACGTCCTTTTCCGCCCGATTATAAGCCTCATAAGTAGAATTGTTTTTCGGAGATTTGGCCAAATAAACCGCGGCATGGGAAAGATTGATCCTCGCTTCCGGCATTCCGATCTTGTGGCAGGCATCAAAAACCGCATTGGCCAGAAGCAGGGCGCTGTTGTTGGCGATGCCGATATCCTCGCCGGCGAAGATGATCATCCGTCTGGCGATAAAAAGCGGATCCTCGCCCGCTTGTAGCATTCTGGCCAGCCAATACAAAGTAGCGTCTGGATCGCTTCCCCGCATTGATTTTATAAAAGCTGAAATAACATTATAATGCTCTTCACCGGCTCGATCATAAATTAACTCCGGCCGATCCAACACTCTCTTTACCAGATCCTTATCAATATTTTTAGACTGTTGCAGACAAAGTTCAACAATATTCAAAGCGATGCGGGCATCTCCGTTGGCCAACCGGGCCATAAGATCGATCGCTTCCTTGTCCGCCTTTGCTTGTTCTTTTTTTAAAGCCCGAGTGACGATATTCTGCAGATCCTCCCGG
The DNA here is from genome assembly GCA_964512155.1 of uncultured Gammaproteobacteria bacterium. GTDB lineage: Bacteria > Patescibacteriota > Patescibacteriia > Patescibacteriales > JAGXOH01 > JAGXOH01. The sequence continues at coordinate 15,032 of CAZEHL010000004.1, forward strand.
GAAAGCGCTTCCAAGGTGATAACCTTGGCTCGGGACAGAAGGGGCGAGTTGATGCTAAAACTCGGATTCTCGGTGGTGGCCCCTATTAAGATCACGGTTCCGTCTTCGATATGAGGAAGTAAAGCGTCCTGCTGAGCCTTATTCCATCGATGGATCTCGTCTATGAAAAGGATCGTCTTTATTCTTTTTTCCCGGTTTTGCCTGGCTTCTTTTACGACTTGCCGCAAGTCCTTGACTCCGCTTGTTACGGCGCTCAATTGGACAAAATCGGAATCGGTCTTGTCGGCGATTATGGAAGCCAGGGTGGTTTTGCCGGTTCCGGGAGGCCCCCAAAAAATGATCGAAGGAATACGATCCTCTCGGATGGCTTGCCTGAGGAAGCTTCCTTCACCGGTTATTTTCGCTTGTCCGAAAAAATCGGAAAGGCTTTTGGGCCTCAACCGATTGGCCAAGGGAGTGTTTTGCATATTTCGGGTCATATTCTTTTACTTTACCAACTCTGCAAAAACGGTCAATCCGTCATCCCCCGCCCAACGCGTTAGGCGGGGGGCTCGGGAATACTGTGCGTCATTCCGGCCTTGAGCCGGAATCCCGGGGGTATTCCCGAGATCCCTGCTTTCGCAGGGATGACGTTGAAAATTTTACGAGATCCCGCCCCGCCGTTCGCGAACAGCGGGGCGGAATGACGCAACACCACCACGTCATCCGGTTTTAAATTCTTCTTTTAAAAAACAGCCATCGTGATTATCGATGGCTGTTTAAAACTCTGTTCTTGCTTTTTATTGGCCCGGTTGCACTTGTGGAGCGGTGTTGTTTCCTTGTCCTTGCTGTTGCCCTTGCTGTTGCTGTTGCTCTTGCACCGCTTCTATCATCGGCTCTGTGGCTTTTTGGACTTCCTGCATTTGTTCTTGCAGCTCTTGATCACCCGCATCTTCGGAATCGTTTAACTCTTCCAGGTCATCTATCGCGCCTTCCAAGTCGCTTTTTTCTTCGTCGCTTATGCTGTCACCGAATTGATCCAACAATCCCTCCCCTTGGGATATCATTGATTCGGCTTGTTCGCTCGGGCTCATCTCCTGTTGCGGAGAGGCCTGTTGCTGTTGCCCTTGCTGAGAAGCATCTTGTTGAGGCGGATTGTCCATATCCACGGCTTGCGGGAAGAAAGTTTTACCGTCCTTGGTCATGTAAGCCTCGATAGTTTGGCCTTGAACTTGAATGTCCATTTGATAAAGGCCTTTCTTTTCCGAAACATCGGCCACCGTGGCACTCCCCTGGCCATCTTCCATAAAATTTTCATTTACAAACTTCTCGCCTTTTTGGCCGGCTTCTTCCGAACTTATAGTGTTGCCTTCACCGCCGCCGGAACAACCGGCTAAAAGAAAAATTAAACCTGCTCCTAAAAAAATTGCTTTTTTCATAAGATACAAAATTAAGAATTATATTATAATTATAAACAAGTGGAAATTATTGTAACAAAGAATGGCAAAAGGCGTCAAATATCGTTATGATAAGCTTGTTAAATGCTTTGTCTATGTTATCATTTAACTAACAAACGTTTTCTAAAAACTTCTTAATCCAATGGACAAACGCCGGACCATAAATAACACTGATAATTCTCATCCCATAACAAAATGAAAATCCTTCATTACATAACCTTTTTTTCCAAACCTTCGGAAACCTTTATTTATGACCAAATAAACAATTTGGAAGATAAGGGTGTGGACAATCATCTGCTCATCAAAAAAAGGGAGTTAAAAAAAGAGCGCCCCTTTGACGAGAGCAAGATCCATTTTTTAAAAATAAGAAAAATATTTTTTGTAAACAAACTACTGAGCAAAATATTTTCCGGTTACAAATACCGTCCCAAAGACCCCGGAGCGATGATGGATGCCGTCAAAAAGATCAACCCGGACATACTGCACGCCCATTTCGGCGGCAACGGAGTTCCTTTGAAAAAACTGCTTGAAGAATACGATTCCGGCATCCCTTTGGTTATAAGCTTCCACGGAACCGATATAATATCCGACCCGGAGCTGGACCCGGTCTACCGAGAGGAAATAAAAAAGCTAAAGGACTATGAGAAATTGATCTGCACCGCTCCGAGCGAATTTTTAAAGAATAAACTGATTGAAAACGGCGTCCCGGAAGAAAAAATAAACATTGTTCCCAACACCTTTAACAAAGAATTCCTTAGGCACAGAAAAAAACAGCTCTTTCAAGCCGGAAATGAATTAAAGATCATCAATGTCTCCCGGTTCATCGAATGGAAAGGCCACAAATACTTGTTGGAAGCATTGCGGAAACTGACGAATCAAGGGTATAACAATATCCGCCTGACCTTGGTGGGAGACGGAGACAATAAAAAAGAGATGGAAGATCTAGCCAAAAGGTTGGGGGTTCGGGAAAAAGTCAATTTCACCGGCAGGGTGGACCACAAAAAAATACCCGGCCTGCTTCAAGAACATGATGTCTACATCCAGCCCTCCATAAAAGACGAAAACACCTATCAGGAAGAAAGTTTCGGAGTGGTGGTAATCGAGGCCATAGCCACGGGATTGCCGGTAATAGTTACCCGTACCGGAGGCCTGCCGGAAGCGGTGGTAAAAGAAGATAAACAATTCAGCTTTATCGTTCCGGAAAAGGATCCGGAAGCCATCTCCGGGATATTAAAAGATATGATCTCCGGGGATTATCAATTCCAAAACAATTCCGCTTATGCCGAAAAGGTTACGGATAAATTCTCTTCGGAAAAACAGGTCGAATCCCTTCTCCAAACTTATAAACAACTGCAATAAACACCGCCCAAATGTTTCACACTGGCAGTGTGAAACATTTAGCCTTCTCTCCCTCCTCCCTATCTCGGCCCTTAAATCGTAATTTGGGGCAAATTTGCACCGGAATTCCGTTGTTCTTCGCCGTCATCCCGGCCCATAAGGCCGAAATCCGGTTAAAATCCCGCCACCCGCAAAAAACAACCGCTCCGAGAAGGAACGGTTGTTTTAATTTGCTCTACCGATCTTTTTTATTCAACTTCTTCCGAGTCGCTAGTAGTGCCTTCTGACTGAGTGGCGCCCTCTTGTTGTTCTTGCTGTTGAGTTTGAACGACTTCGGCTATGGGCTGAAGAGATTCTTGCAATTCTTGCATAGCGGATTCCAATTCTTGCTGATCCATATTTTCGCTTTGGCTCAAATCCCGTAAATTACTCAATTCGTCTTCCAAATTATCCCTTTCTTCTTCGGTTATTTCGCTTCCGTATTGATCCAGCAATTCTTCTCCTTGAGAAATAACCGATTCGGCTTGCTCATTTAAACTCGGTTGTTGCCCCCCGGGAGTTTGTTGAGGCGTGTTGTTGCCGGCCGGTTGTTGACCTTCTTCATTGTTGTTGGCCGGTTGGCCGCATCCGGCCAACACCAAGACCAATGCCATGCCCAAAATTAGAGTTTTTTTCATAAAACTTTTGGATTATTAATAATTATCTGATTTAAATCCATTGTAACAGCCGTTAAAATTCCGGTCAATCACATATATTTGTCCTTTATGTGGAAGAAAAAGTCGTGACAGAGAAGAGAAAAAATACCCGCAATTTTTAAATGGCGGGTATTAAATAAACATTGCATCCCGACTATTTATTGTTGCGGGATTTGTTGCTGTTGTTGTGATGGATTTTCTTGTTGCCCGGCTTCCGGTTGTTGGGGAGAGTTATCCACATTACCACTCCCTCCATTTTCCACGCTTTGACCGCAACCGGCCAATACAAGAATTAAAGCTACGCCTAAAATTAGAATTCTTTTCATAAATTTTTCGTTTATTAATAATAATTAACTCGGTGGCCATTTTAACAAATATGAAAAATCGCGTCAAAAACGAAACAAAATCATAGACATTTTAAATTCTCCCAAAAACATCAAGTAATCACACTTATCCTCAAAAATATTATTACCGCCGTTGTCTCTGGAGATTATATGATAAATTGCGCCGGAATATTCTATTTATAGTCTTCCGTCGCGGCAGAGCCTCCGCAAGGGGCTCTGCCGGTTTTGCCTCTTCGGCGGACTGTCGCAACTCTCTCGCATCTCTATGGCGGTAAAGAATACGAGATTCTGACTTTCGTCAGAATGACGTTGTCTCAGGGGGTAGAGCCAGGTCGGTCGGAGTATGTACCCTTGATGCTTGAAAAAAATTCATAATTGACATTCAATTCAGGGTCTCGTGAATACAAGCACGCCACCCCTACTACCCGCTTTTCCTGTTTTGCATTTTCCGAAAATTACACAGACCTCCGAGGTCTGTTCTCAGATAATTGACCTAACCCCAAGATCCAACAAGATCCAAGATCGACCGGTTGACACGGAAATAAAATAATGATACAATAAAATTAACAATATTGTTAACTATTTTACATCTATGGATACAAACCGATTGAACTCGCTTCAAAAAGAATTAAAGATCTCCGCGGACAAAATAATCCAAGAAGAAGCGGAGATGATATTCTTGAATGAATTGGCGGAGAACAACCTAAGCGCCCGAGTCGCTTTTTACGGCGACACCGCCCTGCGTCTGGCCTACAACTCTCCCCGCTTCTCCGAGGATATAGATCTGCTTGCCATAAAGAGCGTCCCTTTTTCCGACTTTGAAAGATCCATGAACAATATAGCCGGACAACAGAATTGGAAATTGGCGGATATTAAAGACAAAAGACAAACAGCATTCGCTTTGTTCAAAATAAAGGATGAAAAGCTGAAACATCCGTTCTCCCTAAAAATTGAACTGCATAAACCGAAGAAAAAAGTTGAACTCCGGACCGAACTGAGAATAATAAAAAGCCCGGTCAGCATATTCTCCCCCTTGCTTTTAGTACCGTCACTGCAAGAACTGAAAAAATTGAAAGAAAACGCCATAGCGGACAGGAAAAAGGCCAGGGATATTTTTGACCTCTGGTATATAGCCCAATTGGAAAGGAGCGAATTCCGGCTCCCCGACAGCACTCCCGCCTTTAAGAAGAAAGAATTCGAGAATGAGTTAAAAGTGTTCCTTCCTCCTAAATATCACTCCGTCATAGATCAACTATATGAACAAACTACCGGAAAAGATCAATAACATCCCCAAAACTTATTTTTCCCTGCAAGATCTGGAAAAGGTTTTGGATATGGATAAGAATAGCCTGAAAGTGGCTTTGAGCCGCGCCGTGAAAGCGGGAAATATTATCAAGCTCACCCGCGGTATCTACGCCCGCCCGGATAGCGATCTTCCCCGGGAACATCTGGCGGTCACTCTTTATCGCCCCAGCTATATCTCCTTGGAATATGCTCTAAGTTATTACAACATTTTAAGCCAACAACCCTACGCCATCACCCTGATAACAACCAAAAGAAAAAAGGAGCTCCGGCTTCAGGGAACCCCCTTGATCTACAAACATATCAATCCGTCCCTGTTCTGGGGATACACTCAAACAGAGGATTTTCTTCTGGCCGAACCGGAAAAGGCCTTCCTGGATCTGGTCTATCTTTCCCTGAACGGATATGCCGAATTCGACCCGGAGGAAATGGACCTGGAAGCACTAAACCAACAAAGGATCAAGGAATATTTGAAAAAATTCAACTCCCAAAGACTGAATAAAAAGATCCGCGCCGTCACTCCCCGACTTCTTTCTTGAGGCAAACAAAAAGATCTCCCCCACCAAACTCGTCAATAATTGTTGCAAAATGTTACAATTAGAATAATAAAATGCAACAATTTTATACGGAAAATTTAACCAAAAAAAGTACAGATGCCGGATGTCATAAAGAAAAAGCATCGGGATCATGCCCCTGTTAATTTATGACAATTAACCGGCACCTTGACATACATTTAGGAATTGGTATAATAATTATACTAATTCCTAAACAACTGTATGGACTTCAAAACCCTGCAAAAAAACACAAAAGAACTATTGATAATAGACAAAGATACCTTGAGAAATCTGGAATCGTCCGAGGACGCCCTGGATCTCAATATTAAATATTGGTTAAAAAAGGATAAATTAATAGGATTAAAAAAGGGGGTATACATACTTCGGGACAAATGGGAAAAAGAGCGAAATAAAAACGATTACTTGGAATACTTGGCCAATCAACTCCTCCTCCCCTCTTATGTATCCTTGGAATACGTATTATCCAAATATCAAATAATGACGGAAGCGGTAAACGCCATAACGTCCGTCACCCCCAAATCGGGCCGAAGTTTTAATAACGAACTGGCTTCCTTTGACTATTATTCCGTCTCGGAAAAGATCTTTACCGGCTACGAAACAAAAACATTTAAAAATGCCTCCGTAAACATCGCCACCAAAGAAAAGGCCCTCTTTGACTTTTTGTATTTCCAATTCCGGGAAAAGAAGCCGAACGAACAAAGTATAGATAACCTGCGCCTGAACTGGGAAAATATAACCAAAAAGGAGTTGCAAAAAAGCAAAAAATACTCCGAATTAACCGACAATAAGAATATTAAAAAGGCCTTTGATATTATTTTATGATAGAAAAAACTTTAAAAGATCTGGTTGACCAAAAAAAGGAAGAGAATCTTCCAGACTTTTTGATCCTTAATTTTTTAAAAGAATACCTCCAATATCCGGTATTGGTTTTTTTATATAAAAACGATGCCTACAGAAACTTTATTTTTACCGGCGGTTCCTGCTTAAGGATATGCCACGGACTGCCCAGATTGTCCGAAGATCTGGATCTGGACCTGGAAGAAAAAGAATTGGAAAAACTTGACTGGGACAAACTGGAAAAAGACATAACCCGACATTTTAAGAATAAATATTTATTGGATATCCAAACCAAAAAACAGGAAGGCAAAAGAATATATCTTAAATTTCCCATATTGAACCGTTTGGATCTAAGTTACGGCGGAGGGAGCGACTTTCTTTACGTCAAAATAGAGCCCGGCAAAAAGCAATTCCCGCAAGTAAAACCGGAAATGCAAGGCATCTCCAACTTCGGATATAACTTCATAATCAAAAAATATCCCTTGAACACAATGATGACCGGCAAGATCAAAGCCCTTTTTACCAGGGAATGGTTTCAAGGCGATGAAAACGAAATAGACATCAAGGGAAGGGATTTTTTTGATCTGTTCTGGTTTTTTCAAAACAATATAGAGCCCGATTATAAAATATTAAAAGAAACCTTGGGTATAAAGACCGAGCAAGAATTAAAAAAGGAATTGACGGAAAAGATCCGAAAGAAAGTCACCGCCGACAAATTGAAACACGACCTTAAAAGTTTTTTACCGGACCGGAATTTTGCCGAAGATTTCTGCAACAACTATCAGGAAATAATGAAAAAATATTTAAATATTTAGAAAAACCATCATACTGCAGTGTGATGCATTTAGATACCGCCATCACTTCAGATATCTCGGTAGAAATAGAGCACTGCTCTATTTTTTCCGTCGCGGCAGAGTCTCCGATAGGGACTCTACCGCGACGAAACCCAAAAGAACTTATTTAAAACTATGGATGAAAGATTGAAAAAATTCGTTGACGCAAATTTTAGCTCACCCGGCAAAGCTCTGGACTTAGGTTGTGGAGAAGGTAAAGATCTCCGAGCACTAAGAGATGCGGGTTGGGAGGTGGAAGGAGTGGATATGCCGGAAGTGGATCTTAATTATTTTTATAAAAGCGAAAAAGCTCCGTTTGACCTGATCTATTCCAATTTCGTCATCCAATTTATCCAAAATAAAGAGAACTTTATAAAAACATGCCATTATAACTTATCTGACAAAGGATGGCTGGTTATCCAAACAATGGACGAGGCGGATGAAACAATGTCGGCTGATAAAAAAATGAAGGAACGTGAATTAAAAGACCTTTTAAAAGAAAAGTTTAAGAAAATAGACATAAAAAAATACTCTGTTTTTGATAAAGACCCCGGACATAACCATTGGCATGTGGTGTTGCTCTGCCAAGCCGGAGGAAAAATCTAGAATAAAAGATTACTCGCTCACCCCTCCCTAACTGCAAAAGTTAGGGGGTAAATTCAGATTAAATAAACTAATATTGGGGTAGTAACGAGACATGACTCTTAAAACAAAACGCCCAATTTTATATATTGATCATTTCTCTGCTAAAACAAAAATTCGCTTTTTCATTCTCTTGCCTTTCCGGTTTTCCGGTTGATACAATTTCACTCTCCTGAATCCCACTCCCAATAGAGCCCTTTTTATTTTTTTATATTCAAAAGACGCTTCTTTAATACTCGTTCGCCCCCTAATGTAACAATCTTTGTTGTTTTGAACAAAATATTCTATATTGAATTCTTTTTTATTTATCCCGATTTTTTTATCTTCCATTATCAAAAATCTATCTTCCGAGGACATATAATTCACTCCTTCTTTTTCTTTAATAAAATACATGGAATTGAAATCAAAAAAGAATTTTCCATCCTTGTTTAAGTTCCCATAGACAGACTTAAAAACACTTCTCCATTCTTGGAAATTTAATAAATGATTAATAGAATCATAGAGGCATGTTATTAAATCCACCTTTTCATCCAAACTGAAATTCCTTATATCTTCATCTCTAAAATCCAAATCGGGATACTTTTCCCTGGCAATCTTCAACATAGCCCGGGAATTATCAATGCCCATAGAAGCAATTCCGTAACTTTCCATCAAGGAAACAAAATCCCCCGTGCCGCAAGCTAAGTCCACATGAGAATTGATATCCCATTTTTGAATATCTTTCTCTAGCTCCGCAAAAATATTCCGGGAAAACTTCTCCCATCCGAAAAGATTGTAAACTTGTGCTAAAGAATTATACATAAAAATAATATAAAGCCCTATTATTAAAATAGGGATTTTAAAGAAAACACGCAATAGTAAAATTCCGTCACGGCAAAATCTTCACAAGAGACTCCGCCGGTAAATATCGGCTTTCAAAATAAAAAAGCAACTCAAATGTTTCACACTGCCAGCGTGAAACATTTATAAATAATAAATTTCCAAATTTCATCTGTCGTTCCGCCTTTTCGGCGGACTATCAATAATTATTATCTCGCATTTGGCCGACGGAGGGAATTATGAAGTGGAAATAATTGACCTGTAGGGTGGCAAAGGGTAGAATTAAAATATTAGAAGACAATCAATTATTCGGCAGAGCCATTTACGGAGAGCTCTGCCGCGACAAAGAACGCTATTTCACCCTTCTATTCTGATATAATATTGACAAAACTTTCACAATTTTTTACACTAACAATGTAAAAAATTTAAATATTTTTACATCATGAATGTAAATAAGCTGGAAACAATAATAGCGGACCAAAAAACATCCTTCCAAAAGAGAAGTCCCGGTGTAAAAAGAGAGATAGAGTTCAATAAACACTTAAAGACCAAACAGATCACCGTCATCTCCGGGATCAGAAGAGCCGGCAAATCCACTCTACTCCGTCAATTCTCGGAACATTATTCCGATTTTTACTACATCAACTTCGACGATGAAAGACTGATCGATTTCAACTTGGAAGATTTTAACGACCTCATGCTCGCTTTCCAAAAACAAACCCAAGCGGATGTGATCCTTTTGGACGAGATCCAAAATGTGGATAATTGGGAAAGATTTGTCCGAAGGATATTTGAAGAAGGGTATAAGATCTTTCTCACCGGCTCCAACGCCAATTTGCTCAACTCGGAACTGGCCGCCAAGTTAACCGGCCGTTATTTTAAAATAGAACTCTTTCCGTTTTCCTTTAAGGAATTCTTAAATATGCGGAACGTTGACCCCGAAGCCAAGGACACCGCCGGCCGGGCGAAACTCCTTAAACTATGCCGGGAATATTTACAGGACGGCGGATTCCCCGAATTTCTTGACTACGGCGACCCGGAATTCGTCACCCGCACTTACGAGGACATCCTATACCGTGATATAATAGCCAAATATTCCATTCGGGAAATAAAAGCGTTCAAAGAACTGGTCTTTTATCTGTTCAGCAATTTCACCAACGAAACCAGCTATAACTCCCTCAAAAACACTTTGGGATTCAAGAGCGTAACCTCGGTAAAAAATTACATAGAATACTTAAAAGAAAGTTACTTGATATTTCCCATATACAAATACGATTACTCTCTAAAAAAACAATATACCTCGGACAAAAAAATATACGTAATAGACAACGGAATGCGCAACCGGATATCCTTCTCTTTTTCCGAGGACGAAGGCCGCTCAATGGAGAACGTTGTTTTTCTCGAACTGGCCAGACGAGGCGAAGAGATCTATTTCTTTAAGGGCAACAAAGAATGCGACTTTTTGATAAAAAGAAAGAACAAAATCACCGACTGCATTCAAGTGAGCCGGAATTTGGACGAGAACAACCGAGAAAGGGAAATAACCGGCTTGGCGGAGGCCATGGAAACCTTCAACCTTGGGAAAGGGATCATCATCTCCGAGGAAGAAGAAGGTATAAAAAATGTCAACGGTAAAAAAATAGAATTCATCCCTCTCTACAAGTGGCTTCTTTCTTGATATTCCTTAACAGGGAATTCCTATACGTGGACGACCCGGCCGACGCTTGCGTATTTTTAATGAACAACTACAATCCTTTTCGACAAGCTCAAGGCAGGGAAAATGAGCCCATAAATATCGGCAGATTCCGTCACGGCAGAGCCTCCGTAAGGGGCTCTGCCGGTAGATCGGATAATCAAATATGGCGGTAAGACATAAAACTCCGTTCACGCCGAACAAAGTATATTTCCTAACCTTTACCGCCTTCCGTTGGTATAATATTTTTACTAACGATAAATACTGCGACTTGATATATAAATGGTTTGATTATACAAAGGATAATTACGGCAACAAAATACACGGGTATGTGATCATGCCCAACCATGTTCATATACTCATGTATATCTCGGACCTCTCCCCTCGCCTTTCGGTATTGATCCAAAACGCCAAAAGTTCTTGGCCTACCAAATAATCAATTATTTAAAAGAAGACAATAACATAGAACTGTTAAATAATTTGAAAACCGGGCCGAATAAGAACAAGGCCGAACATCAAGTATTCCAACCCCCGATACGATTCCTTAATGATATATAATACCAAAATATTTTTGCAAAAATGGATTACATCCACCATAATCCGTGTCAAAAACGTCATCCCGGCCTTGAGCCGGGATCTTGAAAAATACAAGATTCCTGCTTACGCAGGAATGACGCTTCTTTCCCCGTCATTCCGGTTTCACTTCCCCGTCATTCCGGCCTTGAGCCGGAATCCCGGGAAATACCGTACGTCACCCCGCCCCGCCGTTCGCGAACGGCGGGGCGGAATCTCGGGAAACATTCACGAGATCCCTGCTTCCGCAGGGATGACGTTGAAAATTCGCGCGTCATCCCGGGAAATAACAACAAATATTCTTCGGCCGCCGATCATTTGGCAAACGAGGGAAATTATAAAATGGAAATAATTGACCTATGAGGTGGCGAGAGGTAGAATTAAGACAACATTAGGCAATCAACCATTCAACCATTCGGCAGAATCCCTATCGGAGATTTTGCCGCGACGAAAACTAATCTATCCTTTTGTATAAGACCACGGATTATTCAAAGGGATAAAAGTAATTTTATGGAAGAGGAAACAAATAAAAACCAACTTCCGGATAGTTGGCTTTATTCTCAAAGCTTTTTAAAAAGAGCTTTTGCTGTTTGGGGGCATTATTTTGTCGCCCAACTCCTCATCTCAATAGCGATAGGTATAATAATGATGTTTTTCCTTCTATTGCTCTCCGGATCTCTAATGGGATGATCTTTAACTTTCAACAAACAATAAAATACTAAATTCCGACACATTACGATATATCGGGTTTTTAAAAACAGGCAAATAAATGTATCATACTTCAGTGTGATACATTTGGAGACGATCCCGATGCCGAACCTGCGGGCAAAAAAGAACGGTCGCCGGTTGGACAAGGGCCGGAGAAAAAGATACAATTGGACTGAAAAGATCTTGTTTTACAATAAAAAACACCCTCCGCAAGGAAGGTGTTTCCGGGATGTAGTACCCTAATGGTTCATAGGAACCAAAAGGCATTATTATTGTAACAAACCAGCCACCACACCGCAAACGATCATTTTAATAGGTACTCCAGGAACTTCCCCCTAAATCACTTTCATACAAGCTCTCTCCTTCGTAATAGTCGGGATCGGTGGACCAACTCGGCGTTCTCCAATCGGAATCATAACTGGGATCATGGTAAGAATCGTTATGAAGACTTCCTCCGTCATAGTCATAATTATCATAACGAATTCCATTAGGTTCACTTCTTACATGGGGTTCCACATAGGTTCCATCGCGCCAATGTCCGTCTACGGAAACATAAGCCTGAGTCGTTGTCGGCATGACCATTGCCCCCGCCGTTACCAAAATAGCGAAAGCAAGTAAAAATTTTGTTTTGTGTCCCATATACTGCCACCCTATTAGAAAAAAAGAGCAAAGTCAATAATTGAAAAATCAGTAAAAATAAATAAAAAAAACAATACTCAAAGTTTGGACAAGGCTGATAAAAAGGGATATAATTGAACTTAAAAGAACTTGTTTTATGGTAAACAAATACGGAGAAAAGATACCCAATCTATTCATAGTCGGCGCCCCCAAATGCGGGACCACTTCCCTGCACTACTGGCTGTCTCAGCATCCGGAGATATTTATGATTAAATATACACCACCTAAAACCAAAGTAGGCAAACAAGGAAAGTTGGAACCTCAATTTTTTAATAAAGATCATCATAGAGAAGCGGATAACTGGCATGGCACAAAAATAAACTATTTTAAATATAGGGACAAAAAAACATATTTAAAACTATTCAAGGAAGTAAAAAAAGAAAAAATAAGAGGAGAATCTACGGTGCATTATCTCTACTCAAGTGAAGCTCCAAAAAAAATAAGAGAAATGACTCCGAATGCAAAAATAATAATATCTTTAAGAAATCCTGTGGATTTTATGGAATCTTACCATTCCCAAATGCTCAAAGGTCATGAAGATATTAAAAATTTCAAAAAAGCCATCTATCTAGAGGAAGGAAGGAAGGAAGGAAATAATCTTCCTCGAGAAGTAAAATGTCCTTCTTATTTGTATTATAAAGAACGAGCATGTTTTTCTTATTTTATCAAAAATTATTATAATTATTTTGAAAATTCAAAAATAAAAATAATCGCATTAGACGATATAAAAAAAGCACCTCTCACAACTTATAGAGAAATACTCAAATTCCTTAATGTTGAAAATATTAATTTTATTCCTAAGTTAGAACCACAAAATTATAACACACAAGTTACTTCTATTTTTTTAATGCACTTTCTCAAAAGTTCCAATTATAAACAAATAAAGAAGCCGATACAGAAAATTATACCTAAACCTATAAGAAAAAAAATATACATCAAAGCAAAAAACAACAATATCAAAGTAAAACCACGAAAATCAATAGATCTATCGCTTAAAAAGAAACTTATGAAAGAATTTAAGCCAGAAGTAGAAGAACTAAGCAAAATAACCAATCGTGACTTAGTCACCTTGTGGGGATACGATAAAATTTAAATCTCTGAACATGAAAATACTGCATTATATAAACACTTTTTCCAAGCCCTCGGAAACTTTTGTTTACGATCAAATAACAAATTTAGAAAACGAGGGTGTTAATAATTATATTCTTACTCAAAAAAGAGTGCTCAAAAAAGAGCGCCCTTTTAATGAAAATAAAATCTATATAACCAAAGAGAGGAAGAGATATACAACAGAAAAAGCCCTACATAAAATTTTCTACTGGAGAAAATATAATTTAAGGAACCCGAAAAAATTCTTAAAAGTTATAAACGAAGTAAATCCGGATGTAATACATGCCCATTTCGGTAACAATGGAATTTTTATAAAAAAAATATTGGAAAAATACGATCTAAACATTCCACTGATTATAAGTTTTCACGGAACCGACATAACTTCCAAACCGGCTCTTGATTTTACTTACAGGCAAGAAATAAAAAATCTAAAAACATACCCCCATTTAATCTGCACTGCTCATACAAACTTTCTAAAAAATAAATTGATAGAATACGAAGTGCCGGAAAACAAAATTGAGATGCTTACTAATACTTATAACAAAAACTTCTCTAAAGCCAGAAAAGAATCCTTTTTCAATTACGGCGACACCTTTAAAATAGTCAACACCGCCAGATTTATAAACTGGAAGGGGCACAAATATTTGTTAGAGGCTTTTAAAAAATTAGTAGATAACTTTTACAGCAACTCCGAATTAACATTTTTGGGAGATGGGGATACCAGAAAAGAAATGGAAAATTTGGCTGAAAAAATGAATATTAAAGAAAAAGTTAATTTCATGGGGATGGTAGAACACCAAAAAATCCCCGAAATACTTAAAGATCATGATGTTTATGTTCAACCTTCTATAATTGATCCGGATACTTATCAAAGAGAGGGGTCCCCTATTTCCGTATTGGAACCCATAACTGTAGGATTGCCAGTAATAGTAACCAATACCGGTGGCATGCCGGAAACAGTTTTAGAGGACAATCAACAATTCAGCTTCATAGTTCCGGAAAAGGATCCGGATGCGATCTATCAAATATTTAAAAGAATGATCAGCAATGAATACCAATTCCGGGACAACAAAGAATATGCTCAACGGGTAATGAACAAATTTTCACCTGAAAAAAATATAAATAAGACTATTGATATTTATAAAAAAATAGCAAAAAAATAATTTTATTACTTCCAAATATTTAAATTTCTGTTTATAATTTTCTCAACTTTTTCTATGTCTTCCCTATAAAAAAAGAAGAAGTTTTTTCTTAAACGGCTGTTTTAAAAATTTATTTTATTATCTCTTCCCACTGCCCAATAATCGAATCAAGCTTAAAGTCTTTTAAATCGATCTCTTTCTTTTTTATCTCACTATCCGCTACCCTTATCATTTCTTGTCCCAATTTTTTCTCATTATCCTGTTCTTCTCCTGTATTAAAAGTGGGCAACAATATTCCTCGATTGTTTCGATACGGATAATTTATGTCTTCCTTTACTGAAAGCTCCGGAGCTATTATTTCCCTGGGGCCGGTGGGACAATCGGTCGATATTGCCGGCAGTCCTACGGCAAGGGCTTCTATTAAAGTATTGGGTAACCCCTCCCAAAGTGAAGATAAAACAAAACAGTTGCTCCGGGCGAGATATTTATAGACATTATCTTTGCGCCCTAAAAGGAAAACATTATTTTCCAAATTCAATTCTCGAATTAGATTGTGCAGTTCATTCTTTAACTCTCCTTCTCCAATTATAACCAATTTGCTATCTTTTTTATGGTCAACTACTTGCTTAAAAGCTCTTATTAAATATTTTTGTCCTTTTTGTTCGTGCAACCTTCCTATATTAATAAAAACAGATCCGGAGTCGAATATTTCTTGTTCTTGAGGTGGCAATGGCTCATCTTTTAGTTGCGAAATTTTATCCATGTTTATGGGGTTATAAATAGTAGAAGTATTATTTATTCCGAAATCATCCCTCAATATTTGCTCCACTTTTCTGCTGTTGGCTATCACCTTGTCCGCTTTGGGGTATAAAAATTTAATTATCTTTCTGGCGCCCGTCTTTTTAAAAGCGGGATTATTTCTAATAGAAGCTATAATCTTGGCCTTATTGCCGAAAACTCTCTTACTAATAATGATCGCGAAATTGGCTTCTTCCATAAAGCCGATGGCTATGGAGATGTCGTTTTGTTTGCAATATTTTTTTATCCTTCTAGCTCGCCTGAAGATGGCCAAAAAAGCGGAAAAGCTGTTTTTTATTTTTATTCCCTCGCCTATATTCACATAATTCCCGCAATACTCATATTTGTTCTCCGCATCCTTGAAAACCAAAAAATGAACAGGATACCCTCGCCTATTCAACTCGGAGCCGATGGTGGCGGCCACTCTTTCCGCTCCGCCCCCCAGTCTTAGACTATTTATAACTATGGCTATATTTTTTCTATTATTCTTTTCCATTCCTGTATATTTTTATTGATATCATGATTCTTTGTTATGTGCTCATATCCATTTTCACCCATTCTTTCTCGCATTTCTTTGTTTTCCAATAACTGTTTCAATTTCAGTTGCAATTCCTCAATACTATCTCTACAAGAAAAACCGCATTTGTTTTTTTCTATAAATCCATCCGGGTCCACATTTAAGCTCAAAATTGGAGTTTTTACTATCATGGCCTGCAGGAAAGTATTGGGAAACCCTTCGGCCGTGGAAGTGTTCACAAAAACTTTGGCTCTGGCGAAATAATCATCAATTTCTTTAAAAGGAATTTGTTCTATCAATTCCAAATTGTCTATATCTTTGGCCCGCTGTTCTATTTTCTTCCACTTTTCAGGGGCGGCCTTACTTTTGGTCATTATCATCACGAACCTCTCTTCCGGGAATTCTTCGGCCAAGTCCGCAAATATCTCCGGCCTTTTGAAATCTATGGAGCTGCCCACCCATAATATGGATTCTTTTGGACCAGAATCTTTATCTTCTAAATAAAAACTGTTGGGAATTACCTGGATATTATTGAATTTTCTATCATAGGTTTTTTCTAAAATATCGACCTGTTTTTGGCTTTGGGCGATATAGCAATTAGCATGTTCGAATCCGAACTTAAAGATCCTACCCCGCAATCCTTGAAAGAAACTTCTGTTCACGTCCCTGTCATGGGCTATACTATAGATGAGCTTTTTCCTGAAAATTTTGGTATAAAGACAACTGAAGCCCACTTCCACTCCGGCGGCCCGGCTGATAACAACATCTGGACATATTTTGGACAAGGTAGCTATAAGTTTAAGGGGAGCTCTTACCAAATTGAAAAAACTTCTGCCTCTTTTGTATGCTTTGTAAACTCTTACTCCGTTGTATTCTTCCTTTCTCTCCTGACCAAGGTCCAACACCACAAAATTAACGTCAAAATTCTCATCTTTGGCCAATTCGGTGGCCACAAGATACATCTGCACCTCCGCTCCACCGAATTTTAGATCTGTTTTGGGGTTGAAAAGCGGATAAGCGAAAGGCGAAACAAAACAGACTTTTATTTTTCCCTTTTCTCGCATAAATCTATATACATTTTCTCATAATTTTTCACCATCTCCTCCAAGGTAAAATTATTTTTGATCTTGATTCTGGCTTCTTTCCTAAACTTATCTTTTTTCTCATCATTATTCAACAAGTAAGTTACTTTTTCGGTTATCTGCTCCGGGGATTGAGAGTCCATTAGAAGTCCTTGCCGGCCATCTTCCACTATCTCGGCCGTACCTCCGACATTGGTGGCCACTACCGGCAATCCGCAGGCCATTGCCTCCAGAATGGCGGTGGGCAATCCCTCCCACAGAGAGGAAGAAACAAAAATATCAGCGGAATTTAAGTAGTCAACCACGTTGCTTTTATTGCCGGAAAGAAAAATATTATTTTCCAGATTTAAATCTTTTATTTTGCTTTCCAGCTCCTGCCTTTTTTCACCTTCTCCGAGTATGATCAATACTATATCATTATATTCTTTTTTTAGCTCTTTTACGGATTCCAGTAAATAACCGAATCCCTTGGCCTCGGCTAATCTGCCCACGGATATCAGAACGGGATAATTGTTCTCTATATCCAGTCGTTCTTTTATCTTCTTCCCTTTCTCCGGGTCGGGATAGAATTTTTCCAGGTCTATGCCGTTATAGACTGTCCTGACCTTGTCTTTTTTAACCACCTTTTTGTCAACCATTATCTCGGAAACTCTTTGCGAGATCGTATTAGTGATATCGCTTAGACGATCGGTCATCCTTAGGAGGAATTCCCTACTTCGGCCTCCGATGTTTTCATTATGTATAGTGGAGATGATCTTTGTTTTTTTATTGAACAGCTTGGCCAACCGAGACAGAAAAATGGCATGAAAAAGATGGGCATGGATTATTTGCGGCTTTTCTTTTTTGATCAATTTTAAAAACCGCCCAAACATCAACAAAAAATTCCACTTTCTGTTAATCTTCAAAGATATAACCCTATCTCCGGCTTGCTCTATTTCTTTGCCTATTTGGCCGATGGGAACAATGGAAACCACGACCGGCTCAAACTTTTCTCTGTCTATTTTGCGCAACAGATCCCTAAGGAGCACCTCGGCTCCGCCGGTGTGCAGGCCGGTTAATACATACATTATTTTAATTTTTTGTGAATTCATTCTTCCCAATCTTTAATAATTAAACCTTTTGTTCTTTTTTTCACTTGCCTTGCCAAATAAAATTTAAGTCTATTTTAAAATCATTTTACAGGGTAGGCCGGTTATTAAGCGTAGGACTTTTTTATGGTGATATTGTTTTATTTAAAACTCCGGATTTAATGTATCACACTATAGTATGATACATTCTTTATTTACTTTTCCATATAGACAAATCCCTATTTAACGACCTTTCCAGTTTTTCTATATTTTCCCTGTAGATGTCCTGTAAAAGCATTGGAATATCCAAGTGGTGGCGGCCTTCATGGCTCCGATGTCGATGAAGTTTGGAAATTGTTGGTTTTTGTCGGTCATTTTATCTGTTTTTACAGGAGCACGCCACGGCGTGATAATGGAACGATATAAGGGAAAATTCACCGGGACCCGATCCTTTTTATCTTTTCTCCTCCAGATCAAGGGAGAACAGCTTGAAGAAAGGCAGAAAATTTACTTTTGTTTCCTTTTTTTCTTCTTTAATATCCGAGAATAAGTTAACGATATATACGGCGGACGGAGAATAGGCGTTTATAAAATTATGAGTGGACCGGCCCAGAACGGTTTTTTTGATATTCTTGAATTTAACTTCAAAGGGTATTATCCGCTCCCCTTTTCTCAGGACAAGATCCACTTCGGCTCCGTCTTTGGTCCTCCAAAAATTAAGTTTGTCCGAAGCATAAGTTATTCTTTCGGCTAAAGAGTTATAAACAAAATTCTCGAATGTATGTCCGGCTCTGTCTTTGTGGTTCCAAATGTCGAACTCCCCGGAAATATAATTAGCCATACCCGTATCTTGGAAATAATAGATCGGGGATTTGCTTAATTCTTTCCGGGCATTGGTAAAGAACGGGAGAACTTTGGAAACGATAAAAGTTTTCTCTAGATAAAATAAATATTTTTTAACATATTCTTGGGATAAATTGATGGTGTTTGATAACTCGGAATAGTTGATCGTTTGGCCTATCTGAGAGGATAAGGCCTTGATAAGGTTGCTGAATTCTTCCGTTTTTTCCACTTTTAACCAAAAAGAGATATCCTTTTCCAAATAGCTCTGATAGATCTCGTTCAAAAATCTTATCTTTCCTTCTCGGCTCGTCTCCAGAACCACCCGCGGATATCCTCCAAAGGCAACATATTCTTTTAACAATCTCTCCGCTTGCTCTTTATTAACAGTAAAGAATTCCTCCCACTTTCCTTCATACTTATAATCGGTCTTGTGATGGACGAATTCTTTAAAATTCAAGGTTCTCATATGAAAATTCAATTTCCTGCCGGCCAAAGACTCATGGATCTTTTCTTTTAACTCCAAATTGCCCGATCCCGACACTATGAATTTATAGGGTGGATCCATGTCATACAACCCTTTCAAGAAGAGTCCGGCATTTTCTTTTCTCTGTATTTCATCTATGAACACATAACCTTTCTCCCCTATTTCCAACCTTATTTTGTCCAACAAAGATCCGGCCGAAGTAAAATGAGGTTTGTCCTTTTCAATATCCAAACTCAAATACAGAACGGACCGGCCTTGTTCTCGCAAATAATCGGCCAAAGAGGTCATTACCGTAGTTTTACCGCATTGTCTGGGGCCGGTTATAAGTTGGATCTCTTTATAGGATAAATATTTTTTTAGCTCTTCTATTATATCTCTTTTTATAAAATCATGGGACATAACACGAGAATTTTAAAAGTATAGTTTCATTATAACACGAGAATTTTAAAAGTCAACCTTTAAGAACTCTTAAGTATGATTGAACATAAAATCATCGGGTAACGGGAACAGGGCGGTGCCCTGTTCCTACAAATACAATCCGCGCCCCTTCGAGGGGAGTATATTTTCAGATAAGAATCTCCACCAAATTTATCATGGTATCCTTTTCCCGTGGGTCGCTTTCCGCTACCAACAACGCCAAAGCGGTCAACGCATTATCCGAGATCTTCCTCTCTCCGCTTTTTTTGTAAAGATAATTATTTTTATCCAGAAAATGGACGAACAAAAGAGATCCTATTCTCTTGTTGCCGTCCACAAAAGGATGGTCTTTGATAATAAAATACAATAAGTGAGGGAAAAGAAATGGTTTCTTGCAGTTTCTTGAAATTCTCGGCCTGGTTCATTAAAACCCGATCATTGACGGTGTATCCTTTTAGAATATGATCATGCAACACCTTGATGGCCCAAACTCTGAGCGGGGCGGGATGACGGTGTGAATTATCTATAGAGATGTCTCTATGGTTTAAACATATCAAAAATTAACCGGGAACAGAGCAATATTCTACTCCTGTGTCAAGTGGGACGATTCGGTTGATGATCTACGGGAAACAACAAAAAAATCATTCTTATATGTTAAAGAAAAACTCTTTGCATCTATCATAAGTTATTACTTCCAATTTTTTTTCCGGATAATTGTCGGAAAACTTTTTGTATTTATCCGGCTTAAATCTCTTGTTATCGAATTTTATCTCGTAAGCGGCATCCTCGGTGACAAAGTCCACTTCTTTCTGATCCTGGGTCCGCCAAAAATTGATCCGATCCGCTCCGCCCTCTTTCTCCAATAGATACAGAAAGAAAAGATTTTCCAAATATTCGCCCTTGTCTTCTCTTTTTTCTATTTTAACGAAATCATTCCGAAAGAAGTTCCTTAGGCCGGGATCAAAGAAATACGCTTTGGGCATTTTGGTCAATTCCTTGCGTATATTCTTAAAGAACGGCCTTATAAGGGCTATGTGGTAGGACTTGGTCATGATATAAAAATATTCCTCCACCGTTTTGACCGCCAAGTTCAAAGTATCGGCCAATTCGCTCATATTGACCAAATCGCCGGTTTGGGAAGCCATAATCTTCATTAAACTGAAATATTTGGCTTCGTTGCCGATACCGGCTTCTTTTATATCCTTTTTGATATAAGAAGATCCTATTTCTTCCAAATATATCCTTTTCAAGTCCGCATCCTCGGCCAAAGCCACTTTGGGATATCCTCCGTAGGTTATATATTCGTTCCACAATTCTTCCAGCTTTCGGAAATCTTTGGTTTTCAATTTTCCTTCTCCGCCAAGATCGGAGCATCCTTTAAAGTCCAAATACTCTCGAAAGTTGAGCGGAAACACCTCGAACAAAAATTTTCTTCCCGCCAAACTGTCCTTGAATTTTTTATCAATATAAAAACTGGAAGAACCGGTGGCGACAATCTTTATATCCTCTCTTTTTTCATCGTAAAGCAACTTTAAGAAATTGGCGGGATCGGATAAATATTGAATCTCGTCCAAAAAAATATATTGCTTGGATTTTTTATTTTCCAAATATTCAAATAGATTAAAAGGATGATCGTTGAAAGCTTTTAAATATTCCGGATTTTCCAGATTAAAATATTGGCATCCATACCCTTTTTCTTCCAAATACTCTTTCAACATGACCAAAATGGAGGTTTTGCCCGTTTGTCTGGCTCCGGTCAAAATTATAAACTCCTCTCCGATCTCCAAGTATTTTTTTATATCCTTGTTTATTTGTCTCGGATAAAGCATAAATAAATAATTTTATAATCCTTAATTACAATTTTATCCGATATTTTTATAATTGTCAAGTATATAATTATCAATAAACGGAATAACAGGGGTGCTCCCCTTTTATCTTATCATCCGGACAATCCTTGAAAATTGATGATGGCGCGCTTGTTTTCCCGAGATCCCGCCCCGCCGTTCGCGAACGGCGGGGCGGGGATGACGTTTCTCTTTTTTCCCGAGATCCCGGCTCAAGGCCGGGATGACGGTAGTATGGGGACGGGATGACGGTGGTGTGGAGGGCGGGATGACGTTTTTTATTTGGCAACCAAAAGGTTTTCTATTAAATTGATCATCA
>CAZEHL010000005.1:0-35814 GCA_964512155.1 uncultured Gammaproteobacteria bacterium
AGAGAATAAATAAATGTTTTACACTGGCCAGTGTGAAACATTTAGAGAGGCTTTATAACAATCATCCTTTAATTTTAGTAGAATAAGCGTTTGAAGTATTCGAAATAAATTGATAAACTCGGAGTATAAGTTTATTTATTAGATAGAAAAATAATACGGCGAATTTCGGAGAAAAGACCTTGTTAGTTTAGCGGAAGGCAAGAAAAAGTCGCGGTTTTGGGCGATCGTTGAGGGTTTTTAAATAAAATTTTTTTATATATCATCCTATGTTTTTTTGGCAGAAGATAACGATAACGATGCTTTTTGTTCTCTTTTTATTGATATTGTCGGGATGCGGTTTACTCGAAAACAATACCGGCTCCGCTGAATTGAGGATCGGTGGCGGGGTTTTTCAAGTGGAAGTGGCTGGCACGCCCGGGGAAAAGGTGACAGGATTATCAGGCCGGGACGGTTTGGCCGAGGATGCGGGAATGCTTTTTGTATATGAAGAAGCGGACCGGTATTCTTTTTGGATGAAGGATATGAATTTTCCCTTGGATTTTATTTGGATAAACGAAGATCGGGTGGTGGACTTGGATAAAAATATTACCCCGGAAGATGTGCAGCCGCCAAAGGCCATTTCTCCCAAAGTCAAAGCGGACAAGGTATTGGAGGTTAAGGCCGGAAGCATTGAAAAGTATAATATAGAAACGGGCGATAGGGTGCAATTATTTTAAAGGTTGTAATATCCAAGTAAGGATGTTTTTTGTTTGCTTCCAAAATTGGTATGAAATTTCCAAACAGGATAGCAAAATTTTAAGAATTCCCTTGCATTATTTTCTTTTTTATGGTATTTATATTCAGTTAGCCGTTCTTTAAAAGTAAAAAAAAGAAGGAGGTATATATGGATAAAAAGGAGCTGGAAGCGGAGCGGAGAGCGCTCCTCGATTCTCTCCCCATTTTGGTTTGGTATATGAGGGATGAAGAAACCTACGGGGAGGCCAACAAGAATTTTCTTAATTTTTGGGGCTTTTCGGAAGATGTGGCGGGGAGAAAGCTGGATGAAATCTTAACCCCGGAATTGGCAAAATATAGCCGTTTTTCCAACAGAAAGGCGATCCGGGATAAAAAGGTGGTAGAACATAAAGTTTGGGTGACAGATGGCTATAAGAGGAAGAGGTTCCTCCACGTCTTTAGAACCCCGAAAATGAACAAAAAAGGAGATGTGGAGTATGTGATATGTTCCGCCGTGGACAATACCGGCATTCAAAAAAAGAATGAGGAATTGTTTCGTCAGAACAAGTATGATCCTTTGACCGGATTATACAATAGGCAATATTTTGAAATACAAAAGAAAAAATTGGCCGACACCGAAAGAGGATCGATAACGATCTTTTGTTTCGATGTCGACGGTCTTAAAGAAATTAACGACAACTGCGGCCATCTTCAAGGAGACGAATTATTGCGGGCGGCTGCGGAATTCCTTCGGGATTGTTTCCGAGAGGATGATCTTCTCTTCCGAGTGGGAGGAGATGAATTTTGCGTTTTATTGCTCGGCTGCAACCAAAAGAGGGGGAGAGAAATAGAAAGGAGGATCGAAAAAAGGTTGAGTGAATACAAAGGAGAGCTCCCTCTGAAGTTATCCTTTGGATGGTCGACTGACGAAAGGGGAAGTGAAGATGATATCTGTAAAATTTTTCAAAAGGCGGATGCTAATATGTACTTTCAAAAAAAAATCAAGAAAAAACTAAGATGTTGAAGAATGTATGGCGGATCCTTTAGGGGTCCGCTTTTAAATTGGGTTTTATTTTCCCAATTAGATTTTAATTCCGCTATGTTTTTTTCGGGTTTTGTCGTGGCAAAGTCTCTCGCTGAGGACTCTGCCACAACAAAACCGGAGGAATTGTTATAGCTTCAAAATGAAATAAGAGCAAGTTATTATTTAGGGGTTGACAATACTTTTTTCTTGTATTAATGTGTTAATACAGTAAAACAAATATCTATGACAAAGTTTAAATTCAACAAAAAAACCTCCGAGCTATTCGAAGCTATTTTGAGCTTGAAGACCGTGAAAGAGGCAGAGGCCTTTTTTCGGGATCTTTGTACTGCCGAGGAGATAAGGGATATGGCGGACAGATGGCGGATAGCCCGAATGATAGACGAGGGCAGATCTTATCGCAAAATAGCCCAAGATCTGAGCACCAGCACCACTACCGTGGCGCGGGTTGCTTCGTGGTTGAACAACGGCCGGGGCGGTTATCGGTTGGTTTTGGACAGACAAGCCTCTCATCATCACAATTCCTCCTCGACCGGGAAAGGAATGTGATGAATTTTGTTTCGGTTTATCTTATTCCCTTCCCGGCCGGGAAGGTTTTTTATTAACCGAAACAAAAACAGAAAGGAGGACAAAATGTTTCAGTCGAACCTTCAATCACCCGTTCTTTTTTGCCCTTTAAATCTCAACCATTTAAGCAAGGATCTGTTGGAAGAGTGCGCTTCCGTGTATTGCCGGATCTGGAAGGAGCCGCCCTGGAACGAGAATTTTTGGACCGTTCCCGGGGTTATGGAGGATCTGCGAAGGGAAATGGCCAAAGACGGAGCCGCCGGTTTTCTGTCCCTGTCTTGGAGTAAAAGGACCGAGGTAACCGGATTTTCCTGGGGGTATCGCGTTAATGCCGAACAATTGGCCGATCTGGCCTCTGATCCGGAAATAAAGAAGTTCTTTAACCCCGGCGAAATGGCTTTTTATATCGATGAGCTCGGAGTGAGCCCCGGTTACAGAGACAGAGGCATAGGTAAAAGTTTGACCGGGCTACTGGTGGGACAAGCCCTTTACCGGCGAGCCGGAAAGATATTTTTAAGGACGGACAAGAAAGCTAAGGCGGCCAGAAGCGTTTACAGCGACCTGGGTTTTCGGGAGCTGGATCTGATGGACGGATCTTACAAAGAAAGAAGTTACTGGCTTTTGGACGCTCGAAGAAATAAGCTGATGTCTATTGGCCACTCTTTGATCCTTGTTTAAAAACAGCTAAACGGGGGGGGGTGTGCATTTTAAATGTGCATTTCCCCGCTTTTTATCATCACAAAAATTTAAAATATTTAAATATTAATCAAAAAATTATGATTCAAGGTGTTACTAAAAAAACGGGAGGGAAACCCGGAAAAAAGTTGGCCGTTTTCGCCGGCGTGCACGGAGATGAAAGGGCCGGAGTTTTTGCGTTGGAAAAATTGATAAAGAACATTAAGCCCGAGGCCGGGGAAGTTTATTTTGTCTATGCCAACCTCGAGGCCATAGAGCGGGATGTCCGGTATACGGAAAAGAACTTGAATCGATGTTTCCTAAAGAAAGCGGGAACTGAAAGTTATGAGGAGAAGAGGGCCAAAGAGCTGATGCCGATACTGGATAAGTGCGACGCTCTCTTGGATCTGCACGCCAGCAACAACAAGGAGGCCACTCCTTTCATTATTTGCGGGGAGGATTGCCGGGATATCGTCGGGATCTTTGATTTTGATATTGTCTCTTTCGGCTGGGACGATATTGAGCCGGGAGCGACCGACGGCTATATGTACAATCAAGGCAAGCCGGGTATATGCCTGGAGTGCGGTTCTCTCTATCAGTCGGAAAAGAACGCCGATCTGGCCTATCTCTCGGCTTTGCGGTTTTTGGAGTATTTCGGGGCCGTAAAAAATGAAGCGGGGGAATACAACAAGAGACCCCAGAGATCGGTTCAGGTGGTCCGGGCTGTTAAAAAGAAGACCGAGGACTTCGGTTTTGTTAAGGATTTTGCCGATTTTGAAAAATTAACCTCGGGAGAAGTTTTTGCTTGGGACGGCAAAGAGAAATACGTGGCCGGAGAAGATGAATGTATAATCTTTCCCGACAGCAATCAAAAGATCGGGGACGAGGTGTTTGTTTTAGGTAGATTCATCCGGTAAGATCTCAAAGTCACCCCCAACCCCGATAGATAAAAAGTTGGCAAATAAACAATATTCCTTTGTAATGTATATATAAGTACAGGAAAAAGGGACGATACTTCAGATAGATTTAAAAAATTGGCCGAAATGGGCGAAGTGTTTTTTATGCGGGGCTATGGTTATGATAAAAAAATTGTGGAGGAGTATTTCGATCAAAATATCGCGGACTTTTTAAAAAACCGGACGATTTTATAGACAAGAACATAATTCAAAGAACGATTGTAGGACATTTCTATTTTCCCTTTACAGACCAACACAAGATGTTGATTTTATTCTTAATATTAGTTAAATTTTATATATAGAAAAAAAATCGCACTTTTCAAATAAATCCATAACCCAAGGAGGTGTTTTATGGCGAAGAATCAACCCAGTAGGAATACCACCAAGCATGGCACTGATCGGTGCAGATCGGGTGGCGGCCCTTCCCACCATTCCCGTTCCGGCGGTTCTTCCGGAGGTTCGACCAAGAGCGGACGCACCGGCAACACCAAGGGCGGAGGATCCAAGAGGAGTAAACCCTAATTAAACATCACCCCTTTGAGGGAGCTATTCGGCTCCCTCTTCTCATTTCATTTTAAAAATATAACAATTATTTTGGCTGAATATTTGTTTTTTTAATTTTTTTATCGTTTCATATTCTATTTCTTCTATTTTTTTCGCCTCTTCTTCCGGAGTAAATATTTTTTTCCGGCCGGCCAATTTATACAAGGCCAGAGAAGACAGGTCTTCAAGATTATCTTGTCTCAGTTTAAATTCTCGGGCTGTCAATTCTTTTATTTTTTCAAAAAAATCTCCGGAAATTTCTATCTCTTTTAATTGTCGCAACAGTTTTTGATCGGCTTTTTCGTTTTTTTCTCGGTCGAAAGAAGTAATAATTCTGAATTCGCCGGTGTGTAAAAAGTGGCGGTAAACAATATCTACATCATAGAATTCGCCGTTTTCTTGCCTTTGAGTTGATATTTTTTTCTCCATTAAATTTGCCAAGAGCAGGTATTGGAAATATTTTTCATCCCGCATTCCTTTTCCGGCCGGAAAAACTAATCCCAGATAGGTTTGGCTGAATTTATTTTTTTTAATCTCAAAAAAACCGGAGGAATCGTTGCATTTGAATTTTGGTAGATGGAATTCTTTTTTGTCTGCCCGGAACTCAAAATTCGATAGCCTGCTTTCTGTTTTTTTGAGTATATATCCCGGGTCAAAGTTTCCGCTGACCGCTAATATCATATTGGCCGGATTATAAAAACGGAAATACCATTTTTTTATTTCTTCAAGTGTCAGGGAGTTTACAGTTTCTTTTGTTCCCAATATCGGAAGATTTAATGAGTCGTGATAAAATATTTTGTCTATTTCTTCTTCCAAAATTTCAAAAGGGTTTTCTTCTTTTTCGTTTATTTCTTCCGAGATGATGTTTTTTTCATTTTCCAATTCTTGAGGTTTGAATTTTATTTGTAGAATGTTGTCGAGTAAGACTTTTAGCATTTCTTTTGCATAATCCTTGTGATGGGAAATGGAAAAATAGACAAAATCCTTTCCGGACATTCCTTTGATTTCCAAGTTGAATGGAAAGTGTTTTTTTAAATAAGGCTTCCCTTTTTGAGCTATTAGCAAATGTTCCAACAAGTGAGATATGCCGTTGTTTTGAGGCGATTCATAAGCGGATCCGGTTTTGATGTATAAACTGATATCCACGGAATTTAAATTCGAGTTATGAATCAGCAATAGGGGCATATCGGAAGTGGTTTGTTTTTGTTTGATTTTGATCATAAATGATGTTTTATCGAATATTCGAGCTCCTTAATTTTTTACTTCATTAAAATAATACTATCAAGAGTTACTCGTGTAAAGAACTGAACAGGTTGGCTGTCCCGCTCGAAATGCGCTTGAATTTGTTCATTTAATCAAGGAATGAATACATCAATGATGATTTTTATTCATAAAAAGTAGTGGTCATTTTTAGCTAGGGTTGTAAACTCCGTTCTTAGCTAATTATACCGCTACTTTTTTTAGTTTTCCACCACACTAAATATTATAGAGCCTATATTTATTTGACCATATCTTTAATTTCTTGGTATAATTTAACGAAATAGGTTCGATTATCGTTGTTTCTACTGTGCTTAAATGAGTGTCCCTAAGGGCAAATATCAGGTTTTTAACCCCGGCGTTTACGTTTACGAGCGGGGAGGCGATTTTTATTCCATATTAAAATTTGACAAGATTACTTTTAGGCTCGCATTCTCTGTCATTATTGTTTTTTAAAGATAGATACTTTCATTTGTGTTAGAATAACAGTTAATTTTATCTTTTATTTTAGTATAAACATTTTTCGTTTAAACCTTATTACATAATTTTTCTTTTAAGTTAAACGGGTTTTCGAAGCTAGAATTTTTATGTTGCCGAATAATATAAAAAAGGAATTAATAAAAGATGATTTAATTTTTACATCAGAGAAAAAAAGGTTTTCCACCCCCGAATATTCTCCAGTAGAACATTATAAACATCTTAGTTCCAGTCCATATTATCATGCTTTAGTTGTGTTCAGACATTATATTAAAGTTCTTTCTGATTATTATTTTGGAATAAAACAAAACGCAAAGAACGTTGATCTATTCATGTTCACTCCTTGCATTTCGTCACCCATGGGTCCAGGCTCAGACTCAGAGCCGATTTCCTTTAGATTTGGAGAATTTGATATTTGTTTAACTGATTCTTCTCAACTTGGTTTTGAGCCATTGTTATTAAATGGATTGGAGAAAGTGTATTGTTATTTGCCTTCAATGCGAGGAGAAGACAGTGATGAGCGCCATTTAAACCAGTTTTATCATTGCGAAATGGAAATGAAGGGCGAATTCGAAGATTTGTTGCCAATAGTTGAGGGATATGTCAAGGCAATGACTAAAACTATTCTATCAATGGAAAATATCGTTAGCAAAATAAGTGACACTCCTGATAAAACTTTTGAATATTTGAATAATATAATAAATACAAAAAAATTTCCTACGATTACTTTTGACGAAGCCATTGATATACTCCTCAAGAATGACAAAAAGAATTTGGTTAATTTCACTAAATATGGTAATGATATTAGTTCTGAAGGTGAAATTGAGCTCATGAATATCTTGAAAATTAAAACTCCTATGTGGATTTCTGGTTTTGATAGAGATAGGGTCCCGTTTTATCAAAAACCCGACCCTAAAAATCCAGAAAAAACTATTAATGCTGATTTACTTTTCCCGCCCATAACTAAAAATTCATTTGGTGGGGAGATAGTGGGAGCCGGCCAACGTCAGGATGATGAAGAAGAGATGTATGAATCTTTTAGGAGGCAGAATAATCTCTCCTCAGAATCATATGAATGGTATATTGATTTAAGAAGGCACCCAAATTATAAAATTACCTCCGGTTTTGGCTTGGGGGTAGAAAGATTCATTGCTTGGAGTCTAGGGAAGGTCAACATTCGAGATGTTGTTTTATACCCAAGAATAAAAGATGTTAATGTCTTACCGTAAAAATAAATGTAAAAAATATGAACAAACAAGAATTTGATAATTTTTTTGAATCTTATGCTAAAAATGTTGATAATGCTAATAGGCAGGGTTTTTGGAAGTTGTCTGATGCTTTAATTATGCAAATAATTAAAGATAATATTTCTATGGATATAGGCAGTCGGCAAGTAATTCTAGATGCAGGTGGGGGAACGGGAAGATGGGTGTGCGATTTGAGTAAAATGTATAAAGCGAAATTTATAATCTATGATTTATCAATAGATATGATCAGAAAAGCGAAGGAAAATATTAAAAAAGCTCAAATAGAAAATAGGGTTGATGTTATTCAGGGAAACTTAAAGAACATGAAAGAGTTAGAGTCTGAGTCGGTTGATTTTATTATTAGTGTTTATAGCCCTATAAGTTTTGTTGACGAAAAAGAGAAGGTTTTCGAGGAACTTTGTAGGGTACTTAAGAAGGGTGGTAAGATTATGATAATGGGACATGGTTTCTTTAATGCTATTTTTTCAAAAATAAATAATTATTATGCAGAAGAAGGGGAGCTGTCTACTTTAGAGAGGGAAGAAGTGGTAAAATGGGATAATAATGTTCCAAGGTTAAATATTTTTTCCAAAGAAACGATGGAAAATCATTTATTGAAGGCAGGGTTTTATATTGAGAAAACTTATGGCGTGCCAGCTTTTGTCCAACCTCAACAGGAAGATTTTGATCCTGAAAATATTAAAAAGAGTCGCATTTCTCAAGCTTTAGAAGACGGAAATTTTTTTAAAAAAGTGTTTGAACTGGAAATGAAATATAATTGTAAACCAACTGTTGCAAACAGGGGGGTAAATATATTCAGTGTAGCTACTAAAAAATAAAATAAGTATATGAAATTGTGTAATCCTGCAAAGCTAGAAAAGGGTGACACTATCGGAATAGTTTCCCCTTCATCCGGATTAGCTAATTTATTCCCCCATAGAGTAGAAAAAGGGAAGAGAATGTTGGAAGAGATGGGGTTTAATGTTGTTTTTTCTAAACATTCTCTTGAGAAGTGGGGCTGGACATCAGGTTCTCCTTTCGATCGTACAAATGATTTGCATGAAATGTTTTCCCGGCGGGATATCAAGGCTATCATTTGTACCATTGGAGGAAATCATTCAAATCAATTATTAAAATATATAGACTTTGATCTGGTAGCTAAAAATAAAAAAATATTTTTAGGCTATTCAGATATTACTGTTTTACATTATGCATTTGCGCAAAAATCAAATTTAAGAACTTTTTATGGACCCTGTCTTATGCCTGAATTTGGGGAGTATCCAGAAATACTTCCTTACACCTTAAAATTTTTTAAGAGTGCTTTAATGAAAACTGATCCAATAGGAAAGATTGTTCAATCTGATACTTGGACCGATGAATTTTTAGATTGGTTTAAAAAAGAGGATTTGACCCGCCCCAGAACTATGAATGAATCAAAGGGGTATGAATGGTGGCAAGAAGGTAAAGCTGAAGGTCAAATAATAGGAGGAGCGATTCCCACTTTAACATATTTGGCCGGCACTGAATATTGGATCGATCCTAAGGGTAAACTTTTTTTTATAGATATTCCGGAGGGGGATTATCCGGGAGAACCATTCAGCAAATCTTGGCTAGATACATTTTTGTCTAATATGGACAATCTTGGTGTCTTTAGTTCCATCTCTGGATTAATTATTGGTAGGCCTTATGGTTATCAAAATAAGGACAATGAAGAGCTGAAAGAGATCATGGGAAAATATACTAAAGATCATAATTTCCCTATATTGTTCAATGTTAATCTAGGTCATACATCTCCAATTATAACTTTACCGTTTGGAGCTAAAGCTATTATTGACTCTGAAAATAATAATTTCGAAATTTTGGAATCAGGAGTAAAATAAACCCCTCGATTTTATTCAACCGAGGGGTTTTGTAGTTATTCTCCGATATCCGTTCGATAATCAAGAGCGTTGGGTACAACTTCCTTTAAAACCTCATAAATTCTTTTTCTTGCCTCCTTCATCGTTTTATTGGAATGTTCGAATAATAAAACAGGGGAATTCTGGAGTTGTAATGTGCGATAATCATTATCTTCTTCAATTGCATCCACCCATCCAGTAAAGGCTCTATAATATTTAGCGTGGTGGAAAGCTAAAAAAAGCAGGACATTTCTATTTCCCCTTTACAAGCAAGTCACTAGTGTCCGAGATAATTTTCACCAGAAACTCATTTGAGGATTTTCAACCCTCTTTATTTTAAAAACGGTTTGGCTGTCCAAGGATAATAAATCAATTAAATTCCTCCTGATCATCAAAGTTTCTCTGATCATTCTGGTTAGCTCAAGCAGGGATTTGGAAAATTTAGTCTGAAATTTGATGTAAACAAGTAACAAATAATAGATCATGGCTATCCAGATCTGCGTCATAACCGCATTTTTACCGGTTCCCAGGAAAGTTTTGATTTTCAAATTCTGTTTTATCCATTTAAAAAATAACTCTATCTGCCACCTATCTTTGTAGATATCAGCAACCTGCTTAGCTGATAATTCAAAATTATTTGTTAAATAGACATACTTCTTTTTAGTTTCCTTGTCCCAATATTTAATTCTTCTCAATCTATCGGGGTATTTTTTGTAATGCATAACACTGTAATCCCCGAATATCACCATTTCATCGGCTAATATTCCTTTTTCCATTTTTTTGCCCTCATGCTGTCCGACAACAAAGATATTTTGATTGGTTTTTGCTCTTGAGACGAAAAATAGCCCCTTCTCATTCATTTTCTTCCACTGTTCATAATCAATGTAGGCGCGGTCAAAAGTCAATATACTGCCTTTTTCAAGCCTGTCTAGGTCTATTTGCTTAAATACGGATACATCTGCGCT
The DNA here is from genome assembly GCA_964512155.1 of uncultured Gammaproteobacteria bacterium. GTDB lineage: Bacteria > Patescibacteriota > Patescibacteriia > Patescibacteriales > JAGXOH01 > JAGXOH01. The sequence continues at coordinate 10,342 of CAZEHL010000005.1, forward strand.
TTTACCATCTGTGATATTAACTAACTCCGGAATTGCTGTCCGATTGTTTAGGAGTGTATGAATTTTGAGTGCTCCTTTGGTGGTTCTGTATTTGGCCCAGTCGAACATGGACAGGCATAATTGGATTGTGGTGGAGTCGAAACTGTATAAGGGGTTGTTGAAGCTAAATTTTTCATTGTTCCCGGAAGCCATTTCCCGGCATTGATCCAATAACTGGTAAAACAATTTTTCATAAATTCGATAGTCCCGCCTGGCATTGGCGTCCGACAGAGTGGATTTGGCTGAAGTTTTCACTCCCAAATGATACCAGCTACCCTCATGCATATCAAAGCCTGTCTCTATTTCTCTTAAACTCTCTTTGCCCGTGGCTTGGGCAAAAAGCATCAGGATAAATTGATTCCAGGCATTCATTTTTTTAGTGGATTTATCAGCGTTATGTTCTTTTACAAATTGTTCAAATTTGTATTTAGGTAGAAAACCTAGTAATTGGTTAAAGATTGTGTTAGTGTATTTATACATAGAAGTCCGAATTTTTAGAGTTAATAATAGTTTCGACACCTATATTATACCCTAAAATCGGGCTTCTTTTAATTTTTGGTGAAAATTATCTCGGACACTAGTGATAGAGCCCTGCGACATTTGACTTTTAAATATAATATGGTAAAATTAAACAAAAATTTAAAGGAAAAGAAAATGAAATAATGTCATAAAATAAAGGAAAAGAAAATGAAATAATGTCATAAAACTAGACACGAAAGAAAAATAATAATTAGATTATGATAAAAATATATAATTCTTTGAGTAGAAAAAAGGAAGAATTTAAGCCTGTACAAGAACAAGAAGTTAATATGTATGCTTGCGGGGTTACTCCTTATGCCGATATCCATGTCGGCCATGCCAGGCAAGCAATTGTGTATGATATTATTAGAGCTTATTTTAAGTATCGTGGTTATAATGTAAATTATATACGTAATTTTACTGATGTGGATGACAAAATAATCGATAAAGCCAATAAAGAAAAAAAAGAAAGTGGTCATATCAGTGAATATTATATCCAGGAAAACACCAAAGACCTGGATTCACTTAAAGTCCATCGAGCCACTCATGAACCAAAAGTTACTGATTGCATCCCGGAGATAATCGAATTCATTCAAAAATTGATTGACAAGGGATATGCTTACGAAGCAGGTGGAGATATTTTTTTTGAGATTAATAAATACAGTGAGTATGGAAAATTGTCTAATCGAAAAAAAGAAGACTTGATAAATTCGGATGAATCTCCGAACAAGAGAAATAGCAATGACTTTGTTTTATGGAAATCACATAAACCAGGAGAGCCATATTGGGAATCACCGTGGTCCAAGGGACGCCCAGGTTGGCACATTGAGTGCTCTGTGATGGCCCATAAGTATTTAGGGAGTGAAATAGATATTCATGGTGGAGGATTAGACCTAATTTTTCCTCATCATGAAAATGAAATTGCGCAAAGTGAAGCCTATTCCGGTAAAAAATTCGCTCATTATTGGGTTCATAACGGCACAGTAATGATTGAAGGAGCTAAGATGAGCAAAAGTGAGGGTAATTTCCTAATAGTCAAAGATATATTAACTGAATTTTTCCCGGATGAGATTAGATATGCTATTTTGGCCCATCACTACAACTCAAATATGGATTTTTCTTATGAATTACTTTTGAATGCGCGAAAACGAGTATATTATTTTTATAAAAGTTTGGACAAATTTGCTAATATTGCGAATAGAAAGAATGAGAAGATTGATATAAATAAAGATAAGTTACCAGCAAGCATTACCAATTTCGAGAAAAAATTCGTAGAGTATATGGATAATGACTTTAACACGCCCAAAGTATTTTCCGAACTCTCCGAGGCTTTCAAGATTTTAAACAAGATTGCTGATTCCCAAGAATATTCATCCGCTGAGAAGAGCTCTGTTTTTAATATTTTCTTTGAGCAATTCAATAAAATTTCAGCTGTTCTCAGGTTGTTTGATGAAAATCCAAAAAAATATCTGGCACAATTTAAAAGAAAATTCTTGCAGGATCAAGGGGTGAATGAACAATATATAGAGCGGAAAATAATCGAGCGACAAAAGGCTAAAAAAGAAAAGGACTATACAAAGGCGGACCATATCAAGGAGGAACTTTTGGAAAAGGGGATTTCAGTGCAAGATCTACCTTATTCCACAAGTTGGGATATAATATTATGATCTTCTGTAAATTAGAGGGGCAAGTTTTATTGCAACAGAGTTGTCGCCGGGGACTTATAAGTAGAATTTTCGAAAATATTGTGCTACTCCAGTTTATTTAGACACCAAGCCATTATTAAGTGGGGTCTACTGACAAAGTCAGCCAGGAGATAAGAATTTTAATAATAAAGAAAAATTATTTTCCTTACATCAAGAGAAAGAAAAGAAATAATTTTTCAGGACTTGTTAATTTTTTTGAAAAATTAGCAATCCCCTTAATTAATTTATAGCATTATGGAAAAAATAAAAAAAATGGAAGAAGAAAATAGCAAAGAATCGATTAATTTATCTTTCCGGGAGGCTGGTAATGATGAGTTGGAAAGCATAACAGAAATATGGTGGGAAAATATTGCACAAGATGGGAGAGACTTAAAAGAAGATGCTAAAGAGCAACGGCTTAGAGAATATCAAGATAGAATTGAGAGCGAAGATGATTGTTTTATTTTGGCAGAGGCAGAGACAAAAGGGGTGGTAGGATATATCCATTGTGTTTTAGAAAGTAACAAATATGAATCCAAAGAAGGGGAAGATGTTACCGGATGGATAAAAACATTAGCGGTTGACAAAGAAATGCAGGGGCAAAGAATCGGAAGTAAATTAATTAAACAAGCGGAAGAGTATTTTAAAAAGAAGGGGGTAAGTAAAGTGTATATAAAAACCAATCAAGTTGATTTTTATGAAAAAGCGGGGTTTGAAAAATTTACTTATATATTAAAAAAGAATCTTGAAAATTAAATTAATAGAAAATATGAATGAGGATAATGTAAATAAACAATTTCCTTCTACAAAAAAAAGGTTGCATGTTGAACTTACGGGTAAATGCAATTTAAAGTGCGTGTATTGCTTCCAGTCTTCGTGGAATACCCCTGAAAAAGTCAAGCAAGAATTGTCATCGGACGATTTTAAAAAAATCATAGATCAAGCTCAAGAAATTGGATGTGAAGTGGTAACTATCACAGGAGGAGAGCCTTTTTTAAGACGAGATATTTGGGATATAATCAGATATTGCGAAGGACTTAAAGTGGAGATATTGACCAACAGTGAACTTTTACAAAAGAGCGATATTAGGTATATAGGAGAAAATTTACCTCAGGTAAAAGTGCTCAAGATAAGTATAGATGGCACAGAAGGACATGATATTACACGGAAGGGGAGTAGTTACACGAAAATTTTAGAGAATTTTTATTTATTTAAACAATACACACAATGTAAGTTAATTGCCAATACTATTATCACTTATTTTACTGCTAGGGACCTACTTTCATTATATAAAGAGTTGAAAAAAGTCCCGATTGATACCTGGCGGATAGATCTTCCTTTCTTGTCGGGTAGATATGTTGAGAACAGAGAGAATTATGAGATTTCACCGGGGAAAAGCATGGAGTTTATTATCCCTTTATTAAAGGAATATTTTGATGATAGAAAACCTTTTGAGCTTGAGCTATTTAATTTATATAAGTCCGGGATTATTACTAATGAATTATTTGAATTTGACGTAAATTTGCACCCATGTTCCTATAGCGGATGGCGGACTTTATGCATCAAGCCCAATGGTGATTTAATTTTTTGTCCATCTTTGTTAACTCCTTTTTCCAATATTAAAAATAAATATGGAGAGATTAATATATCGAAAGCAATTGAAGATGCTAAAAAAAATAATTTCTTTCAAATAAGTGTAGGAGACATTGAAAAATGTAAAAATTGTAAATATTTAAATATATGCGGAAGTGGGTGTAGGGCGGATGCGCTATATTGGGAGAATGACATTTTAGCCCCCGACCCGGTTGCCTGTAAATATATGGAGTTGATGGAAAAGAGAGTTCTACCAATTTTGCCGCAAGAGGAGTCCGTTTATCTTAGTAAATTAATTAAACAATGAGTTTGCAATTTATTCCCAAAATATTATCGGTAGATATAACTAATAAATGCAACAATAATTGTAAATATTGTAGAGATATACACAACAATATTAGTCGAAAATTGTCCAATAAAACTTTTAAAAGAAGAATAAAAAATATAGTTGGACAGATAGAGGGGGTGAAATGGATGAAATTGTCGGGTGGCGAACCTTTGTTAGAGTTGGATACAGTAAAAGATTTTGTAAATTTTTGTTCCCAGAGGGGTATAAATACACTTTTACAGACGAACGGATTTCTTTTGAATAACGAAACTGTCCTTTCATTGAAAAAAGCCGGCATTTCAAAAATTCAAATAAGCATTGACGGTGGAAAAAGAAAACATGATGAGTTGCGGGGCAGAGGATCATATAAAAAAATAATTAATGCTTTAGAGCGATGCATGAAACATGATATAATTTTTCAGTTAAAATGCACCATAACCAACAAGAATAAAGATAGTTTAGAAGATATATTTAGGATTGCTCTATATTATCCTCCGGAAAGGTTGAATTTTAGATTTCTGTTGCCCATAGGAAGGGCAAACAGTAAAGAGTTTAAAGAAATTGACTCCTCTAAGAGAAAAGAGATAATAGATCAACTTTATACATTGTCCAACAATTACGGAGTGGAAATAATCACCGGAGATCCATGTTCATACTTATATCTATTTAAGCATTTAAAGAGCAAACAATTTTCTTATTATGAGAGTGCTTGTAATATTGGAATAGATTCTATACATATTTCATCAGATGGATTCTTAAAACCTTGTTCAATGATTGATTATAGTTTAGGGGATATATTAAAGGATGATTTTTGGGACATTTGGAAGAACAATGATTTTCTTAAAAAAAATAGAGAAAAGAACTTTGTTAAATGCGGTATTTGTAGGTATAAATATAATTGTGGCGGTTGCAGGGCGGTTGCCTTCGCGAATTACGGGAGTTATTTTGAAAAAGATAATTCATGTTTTATGTTTTGCAAGGAGAATAATTTATAATAATTTTCTATTTATTAAAAAATAATTTTAATAAATAGAAAGAAAAAATTATGCAATCTTTGAAAGGACATTGTATGGATTGTTAATCCTTACAAACGCCCACTTTAAGTGGGCGTTTGTGATTCTTGGAGCTCTACAATATTTAATGTGATGCAAAGTTAAAAAAAGTAGGACATTTCTGTTCCCCCTTTACATAGAGCTGCAACTCTTGACTTATTTTGAATAAATTGTTATATTAAAAGTGTTAGTGCCACTAACACTTTTTAAAAACAAAAAGGAGGGAATAAAACAAAAACTTTGTTTGTTTTATTTTATTTGTCCTTTGACAATACCAACCAAAATTACAGGAGGTATAAATATGTTGTTTGTGAATAATGGGTTTTTAGCTCGAAGACTAATGAAGAAGGAAGAGGTAGCCCTTGAAAATTTAAATTTCGAATTTTCTAAAAAGGGTTATATGCTCCGTCTAATGGTAATGCATATTTTAGTTGTATGGGTCTTTATAAAGAAAAAGACTCTAAAAATGTTTAGTAGAAATCCTAAAGTAAACACCTATTGGGTTGATGGCTTTAGTGAATTAACTAACGCCATCAAAGAGGGTGCTCAGTCTTGGAAGGCTCTTGATATAATTTATAATTATCGCTTTCGAGAAGAAGGAGGTATGCATAACAAATGGGAAGATTGGTGGTTGCGTATCGCTAACGCTCGGGCAGTCAGAAATCGACTGAAGTTGGTTTCCCATTTATTAGAAGCAGAAATCCTTAGAATAGCTCGAGAACAGGGAAAAACCGAGGTAAAGGTTTTTTCCATAGCATCCGGGTCCGCCCAGGCTGTTTTAAGTGCTGCTTTAACTGTAAAGAAGCATGGGATAAAAACCAAGATAACATTATTAGATTTGGATCAAGAAGCTTTGGAGTATAGCAAGAATTTATCTAAAAAGTACGGTTTGAATGGTGATATTGTTACTATTCAAAGCGCCACCAACGGATTTGAAAAAAAGGTAGAAAGTCCGGATATAATAGAAATGGTAGGATTTCTTGATTACAGGCCACACGCCAAGGCCGTAAAATTACTAAAGAGGATCAAAGAATTCCTTCCTTCTTACGGCTCTTTCATTACAGCCAATATTATGCATAATCCGGAAAAGTGGTTTATGCATATTGTATTGAATTGGCCGATGCTTCATAGGAAGCGAAATGAGTTTGAAAAAGTACTTGAAGAAGCAGATTTTGCTTCTTTTCAAACAGTAGTGGAACCTTATAACATTCATGTTGTGGGAGTATGCTACAAAAAAAATTGATTTCTTCCCCCCGAATATGTTATAATTTAATAATTTAAATTATAACAGTTCGGGGGCTTTTTTATGTTATTTTATGTTATAACAGGACTTATTAACGGTATTACCAGTGTTGTATTGGGATGGTTTATATTAAGAAGACGATTTCATTCAAAGATAAGTATTGTTTTTGCTTTGGTTTGTTTTGTGATGGCTATATGGAGTTTTGGTTATTTTTTTTGGATGATGAGTGATAGTTATGAAATGGCATTATTTTGGGTTAGGGTTTTGATGGCCGGTGCCATTTTTATTCCGGTTACTTTTCTGCATTTTATAATTTTATTTTTGGAGATCGATAAATTCGAGAAATGGATGAAATGGTTGTATTTGTTTTTCTTTGGGTTTTTAATATTAAATTTTACCCCTTGGTTTATTAAAGATCTGGAGCCGGTAAGTTTTTTAACTTATTGGCCTCGAGCCGGTATGGCATTCCATTTATTTTTGTTTTTTTGGATATTAATATGGTTTTTATGTTTTGGTTTGCTTTGCGAAAAAATGTGTTTCAATAAAAAAGCAGATCATCGTAAACAAAAACAAATTATCGTTCTTTTTATTGGAGCAATAGTAGCAGTGGTGGGTGGTAGCACCAATTATTTTCTCTGGTATGATATTCCCATTCCGCCGGTAGGTAATATTTTGGTTTTGGTATTTATTTTTTCCACTTTCTTCGCCATTGCCAAATACCAACTCATGGACATCAAGCTCGTTCTCCGCAAGTCCACGGTCTTCCTTTTTTCCATCCTCACCGTCATCCTGGCCGGCATCGGCATCAAATTCGCTTATGAGGCGGTAATAGGTTTGGGGATTTACACCGGCGATATCTTGATGCTTATAACCGCCGTCATTCTCTACGACCCTCTCAAAAAACGTTATTTCATTCTGGCCAACAAATATTTCTTTTCTTCCTACTATGACAGCCGAAAAGTAATTTCGGATATCAGTGAAAATTTGAGGAAATTTTTGGATACTGAAAAGATTTATGATTATATTTACAAAAAACTGGGAGACGCTTTTCATTTCACTTCCTTCGGAGTTCTTTCCTATGATGAAGAAAAGAAAGAATACCGGGCCATGTACAACCGGGGTTTTGATATCGGTAATAAACAATTATTCCGAGGAGATAAAATTTTGCGGAAAAAATTCATCAACCGGAATAAGCCGATCATAGTGGAAGAGGTTAAGAATATGTATAAAGGAGGGCATGTAAAGAAGCTGATCGACTATCTGGAAAAAACCGGAGTGGAAGTGATCGCTCCCTTGTATAGCCAGGATAAAAATATCGGTCTTTTGGTGTTCGGCCCCAAAGAGTCTGGGGATATGTATAATGAAGAGGATCTGGAAGTTATAAAAATAGTCGGAGCCCAGGCTGCGGTTACTTTGGAAAACGCCCGGCTTTATGAAAAAACTAAAGATTTCAATGTTAAATTAAGGAAAGAAGTGGAGCGGGCCACCAAAAATTTAAAAGCGGCCAATAGGAGGCTGCGCCAGATGGATAAAATTAAAACCGATTTTTTGTCCATTGCTTCTCATCAGCTTCGTACCCCGTTAACCATTATTAAAGGATATATTTCCATGCTTTTGGACGGGACTTTCGGCAAGTTGGGCAAGAAGCAACAAGGGGCCTTGGAAAAAGTGTTCGAGTCCTCGGATCGGCTGATAGATCTGGTGGAGGATCTGCTTAATATTTCCAGAATAGAATCCGGACGGATGGAATACAATAAACGCCTTGTTCAAATGAGGGAGATAGTGGAGGGCGTCCATGAAGAGTTGAAGACCGCGGCCGAAAAGAAAGGGTTGCGGTTCTTTTTTAATGAGCCGAAAAAACAGCTTCCCAAAGTGAATATAGATCCGGAAAAGATAAGGCAGGTGGTGATGAATTTGACAGACAATGCCATCAAATACACCGAGGAAGGAAGTGTTTCTTTAAGTTTGGACAAAACCAAAGAAGGTGTAAAATTCTGTGTGGAGGATACCGGCCGGGGCATAGCCAAAGATGAAATGGGCAATTTATTCCAAAAATTTTCCCGCAACGAGGGTTCTGACCTGGTCCACACCGAAGGCACCGGTTTGGGGTTGTATGTGGCCAAGCAAATAGTGGAGGGCCACGGAGGCAAGATCCGGGCGGAAAGCAAGGGGAAAGGCAAGGGAAGCAGGTTTATTTTTATTATGCCGACAAGTAATAATTCCAAGAAAAAATAAAATATCCGCTTAATTTTTAAAATAAATGTTTCACACTGGCCAGTGTGAAACATTAAAGTAACCGCTGAAAAATACACAAAAGAACCCGGTCAAGTGGATTTTACAGAGCTAAAAGAAAATGGGATTTGTCACAACAGCTTGGTCCTATGAGAGTTACAATCAATTTTAACCCCCTTTAGTCAAACTTTTCTCTTAATTGCTTAAGGCGTGCACCATACTTTTCATGCCATTCAGGAATTTTCTTGTTAATTTTTTCAATCTTCCTAGAATAAGCAGATTGCAAATCAATATTGTATGAATCGCAAATAGAAAAGAGACTAAAAAGAACATCGGCAGCTTCATCTTCAAGCTCTTCTTGCCTTGATCCTTCATACATCTCTATTTCCATAATTTCTTTTGACAGCTCTCCGACCTCCTCAAACAACCCCAAGGTATTTCCAAGTCTTGGGTGCTCAATGCCGGTAAGAAGTTTTTTTTGTTCTTCTTGCAATTTTTGCAGTGATTTCATAGTTTTACCTTAATTATTTATGTTCAGATTATCACACGGAGCCGAAGTTGTAAAAAAGGGAGCTGATAGTGTAAAATAAAAGGTCGCAAATTAAACAAAAAAGGAGATAAAAATGAACAAAGAAAATCAAAAAAGAAAAATCTTGATAGGAGCGGCTTGGCCTTACGCTAACGGATCCTTGCATTTGGGGCACGTGTCCGCGCTTTTAGGATCTGATATACTGGCCAGGTATTTCAGGTTGAACGGAGATTCCGTATTATTTGTATCCGGAAGCGATTGTCATGGAACCCCCATAGTTTTAAAGGCTCATGACAATGGTGTTCATCCTTCCGAAATCGCGGATAAATATCACAAAGAATTCACTGAGACTCTTATAGAGGGCTTATCATTTTCTTATGATATTTATACAACAACCACAACCGACAATCATCACAAGGTAGTGCAAGATCTTTTTGCTGATTTGTACAAAAAAGGATTCATCTATACTAAGATCGAAGAATTGCCTTATTGTGTTAATTGTTCCAGGTTTTTGCCGGATAGATATATCGAAGGAGAATGTCCGATATGCCAATATGACGGAGCCAGGGGGGATCAATGCGACAGTTGCGGAAATCTGTTGGACGCCAATCAACTAAAAAAACCGAGATGTAAAATATGCGGGCAATCTCCGGAATGGCGTGAAACAGAGCATTTTTTCTTAAAGCTAACAGCTTTCAGGGATAATTTGATCGAATGGGTCAAAGAAAGTAAAAAATGGAGGTCAAATGCTAGAAATTTTACCCTTGAATTATTAAAACAAGGATTAATTGATCGAGCCATTACTCGGGATACGGAATGGGGAGTGCCCGTGCCTTTCCAGGGATATGAATCCAAGAGGATTTATGTATGGTTCGAGGCCGTTTGTGGCTATTTATCCGCCAGCAAGGAATGGTCCTCCATTCAGGAGAATAACGGAAAATGGGAAGAGTTTTGGTATAATAACCAAGCCGTGCATTATTATGTGCACGGTAAAGATAATATTCCTTTCCATACCATTATTTGGCCGGCGATATTGTTAGGGGATTCGAAGTTGCATCTCCCGGATAGAATAGTCTCTTCGGAATATCTTACATTGGAGAAAAAGCAATTTTCCAAGAGTAGAAAATGGGCGGTATGGCTCCCCGATTTTCTTTCCAAGTTTGATTCTGAAACTCTGAGATATTATCTTGTAGCCGGCGGTTCTGAAACGGCGGATGCGGATTTTTCCTGGGAAGAATATGCTTTAAGAACCAATAGCGAGTTGATAGGTAATTTCGGGAATTATGTTCACCGGGTACTTTCTTTTGTGCAAAAGAATTTCCCCGAGGGTGTTAATTTTCCTGAAGAATTGGATTCTCTTGAATCCGATATCCTGCAAAAAGCCCGCAATACTTTCAATTCGGCCGGTGATCACCTCGAGGAAGCTAATTTTAAAAAGGGCCTACGTCAAATATTTGAATTGGTGGAAGAAGGGAATCGTTATTTTAATACCGCCGCCCCTTGGAAAACGATCAAAACCGATGTCAAAAAAGCGGAGGGAGATTTGGCCGTGGCGGTTCATGTTGTCAAATGCTTAGCCATTCTCATTAATCCTTTTTTGCCGAAAAGTTCCGAAAAGATATACTCTCAGATAGAAGCGGATTCTTTTCGATGTAAATGGGGATATCCAATTCATTCCTTTACAAAAGCAAAGAATCCGAAACCTTTGTATAAAAGAATAGAAAGGGAGGATATAGAAAGAGAGCGTTCTTTGTTGGGAAGAGGATGATTTGCAATGAATTAGATTTTTTAGTTTTTTGTTAATTTATGGATAATCCCGGAATGAAACATGAATTTGCGATATTTCGGAACAAAACAAAAACAGTTATTTGCCGGCCAAGGTGAAGTAGAGCATGCTGTTTATTAACGTGACGGGATTTTACAATTGTTTAGTTTTATGAAATTATTAACGGTATAAATAAAGTGAAAAATATTTGAAAATTTTTCGGATACGCAAGATTCTATACAACAAAGGAAGTTATGGAAAAAAATAAGAAAACAATTTCGGAGCAATTTTTGGATTACGCCAAAAAGGCGGAATTATTTGATTACGGCCCTTTTAAAGGTTCAATAGTGATTCGTCCTTATGCTTATTCTATTTGGGAAACATGCCAAACCTATTTGGACGCGGAAATAAAGAAAATGAATTGCGACAATATCTATTTTCCTTGCTTGATTCCGGAGAAGTTATTGTCCAAAGAAAAGGAGCATGTAGAGGGATTTTCTCCCGAGTTGGCGATGGTGACCCACGGAGGAGGCGAAGAATTGGCCGAGAAATTGGCGGTTCGCCCCACTTCGGAAACTTTAATGTATCATTATTTTGCTAAATGGATATCTTCCTGGAGAGATCTTCCTTTTAAAGTTAATCAGTGGTCGAATGTTATCAGGTGGGAATTAAGGCCGTTTCCGTTTTTGAGAACCTCGGAATTTCTTTGGCAAGAAGGACATACCGCTCACTCCACTTATGAAGAGGCGGAGGAGCAGGCCTTTAATTCTTTAAAAGCTTATGAAAAATTATTCCGAGAGGTTTTGGCAATGCCCGTTTTTATCGGCAAAAAGTCGGAAAAGGAAAAATTCGCCGGCGCTCTTTATTCTATGAGTTGCGAGTCCATGCTTTTGGACGGGAATGCTCTGCAAGCGGCCACTTCTCATAATTTGGGTCAGAATTTTTCCCGGGTTTTCGGAGTCGATTTTCACAACAAAGACGGAGAGAAAGATTATGTCTGGCAGACCAGTTGGGGGCTGTCCACCAGGGCGTTGGGAGGAATGTTTTTGACTCATATGGATGAAAAGGGATTGGTTATCCCGCCCAAAGCGGCTCCGGTTCAAGTAATTATAATTCCCATAGGAGCAGAAAAGAAAAAAGAAGTTTTAGAATCGAGCGGGAAGATAAAACTGGAATTGGAGAATGCCGGTATAAAGGTTAAAATCGATAACCGAGAACAGTCTCCCGGCTGGAAATTCAATGATGCCGAATTAAAAGGAGTGCCGGTTAGATTGGAAATCGGTCCCAAGGATATAGAAAAAGGGGTGGCGGAAGTGGTAAGAAGAGATACCGGTGAGAAGAATTCTACGTCTTCCGAGCAGTTAACCTCCAATATTCAAAATTTATTGGAGGAAATTCAAAGTAATTTGTATATGAAGGCGCAACAATTCATCGAGAAAAACAGTTATAAAGTAAACAGTTATAAGGAATTTAAAGAGATAATACAAGGAAGCAGAGGTTTTATTTGGGCGGATTGGTGTGGAGATCGAGAATGTGAAGAAGCCGTTAAAACCGAAACTAAGGCGACCACCAGATGCATTCCGTTTGAAAATAAATCGTTTAATACCGGCAAATGTTTCTATTGCGGACGAGAGGCGCATTATCGTCCTATTTGGGCAAGAGCTTATTAAGGATCGGAATATTATTTACATCAAAGGCGTAAAATCATTTTTTGCGCCTTTTATCTTATTCGGTTTTTAATAGTTGTAATAAATCGGGCTTATTTTCGTATAATTATACAGAAGAATTAAGATGCGGTAGCACCCCGCCTCTCACACAAAAGGGGCGGGGTGCCTTTTTCCGTTTCCATTCTTATGGCAAAAAATAAAAACGGACAATCACAGCGGACGGCCGGTTCCAAGAGGTTTTGGAAGCAGTTTTGGAGCATGCTCGAGCCTTCCCATAAGCAAATAAAGATTTTGTTTGTTTTTATCGCGGCTTTCCGTTTATCCCAATTGGCCGCCCCTTATATTTTAAAATTGATAGTGGATGAGCTTTCCCATTTTGATGCGGAGCAAATTTCTTACCTTTTGCTTCTTATCGCCGTTTTTTTCGCCAGTGAGCAATTTACTTCCATTTTGGGTTATTTTAAAGATAAAAGAACTTTTTCCATGGTAGTGGATGCGGAATATTATCTTCCCACCCGCATTCAAGAAAAATTGGTTAACCTTTCGCTGGATTATCATGAACGGGAAAATACCGGCAATAAAATAATTAAGACCGAAAGAGGGGTGTATAAAATAGCCGACCTATTGGCCAATTTGGCCTTTGAGGTGGTTCCCACTTTGGTCCAGCTGGTTGTTACTTTGATCGCTTTAAGTGTTTTGGATTGGCGCATCGGCCTTTCTTTCGCTTTCTTTTCTCCTCTTTTTATTTATATCACTTTCAAAGTGAACAAGAGGCTTTATCCGGTTAGAAAGAAAAGATATAAAAAGCATGAAGATTCTTCCGGCAAAATGGGCCAGTCCATTATCAATATCAATACGGTTAAATCCTTTTCTCAAGAATCAAGAGAAAAAAAGGAGTACGGGAGTATGAGGCAAAAGTTGAGGAAATGGGAGTTGTTCGAATGGTTCAGTTTGTTGAAATGGAATTTAGGCAGGAATTTGATAATCGATTTGGGCAGGGTCAGTATTCTGGTTTTGAGCGTGTATTTGGCTTGGCAAGGCGAGGTTACTATCGGTTCTTTGGTGTTTGCCGTTACTTTGTCCGAGAAGGCCTACTTTTCCTTGTATCGGCTTTCCCGGTTTTATGACCGCATGGAGGAAGGAGCGGAGGCGGTGAATCGATTCGCGGATATAATAAACGAAGAGCCGAGCATTAAAAGCCCGGAAAACGGCATAAAGCCGTCCAAGATAGAAGGAAGAGTGGAATTTAAGAACGTGGATTTCAGCTATGATAGCCGGGTTTCCAAACATTTTAAGGCCTTAAAGGATGTGAATTTGGATATAAAGCCGGGCGGAGTTACGGCCCTGGTCGGTCCTTCGGGCGGAGGCAAGACCACTATCGCCAAGATGATCTATCGCCATTATGATCCCCAAAAAGGACAGGTGCTATTGGATGGACGGGATCTTAGGGAGTATGACTTGAAAATTTTAAGAGGGTCCATAGCTATTGTTCCCCAAGAAGTGGAAGTTTTTGATGTAAGCGTGAAACACAATATCTCTTATGCCAAGCCGAACGCTTCTTTCTCTGAAATAAAAGAAGCGGCCCAAGTGGCCAATGCGGATGAATTCATTAATAACCTGCCGGACGGATACAATACTTTGGTGGGCGAGCGGGGCATGAAGCTTTCCGGCGGACAAAGGCAGAGGATCGGCATTGCCCGGGCGGTTTTGGCCGACCCGTCCATTCTTATTTTTGACGAGGCCACCAGTAATTTGGACAGTTACAGCGAAAAATTGATCCAAGAGTCTATGGAAAAGATCGGCCGGGGCAGGACGATGATCATCATCGCCCATCGATTGAGTACCATTAATAAAGCGGATAAGATCATAGTGTTGGAAGACGGCCGGGTGGTGGAGCAAGGCGACCATAATGAATTGGCTCGGAATAAAGGCGGTCTATACCGGAAATTATTGGACCTGCAGAAGACAGGGAATGTGGATTAAAAGATAAATTTTGAATTAAAAACCCCGTGAGCATCACGGGGTTTTTTGTTAGTTGAAAGAGCTAGTTGTTTTTTCTTTTAAAGAAACATTTTTTCAGTTGCCACTGAAAAATAGAACATTTTTTGCATTCGCCGGGAGTACAGCCATGCGGGAAATATTCTCTGTCCACCGCATGTCTGATAATCTCCGCCAGTCTTTCCAATATTTTCGATGCCGTATTGCCGAAATCTTTAGCCGGCGGAGCCGGGATTTTCAAACTTCCCCAAAGAATGTTGGAAAAGCCGGTTTCCACTTTGTTGTAATATAAAGGTTCGGTCCCGCTTAAGACTCCGTCTTTTATCAATTCTTGCCAATGGGGAATTTTATTTCCTCTTCTGAGAAGAATTTCGGCCCTTAAGGCTTTTATTATTTCCGGGAAAATGGCTTGCCCGATCTTTTTACCGGCGTTTACGAAGATTTGAAAGTTTTTGGTTTCCGGATCCACTTTTATTAGGATCCAAGGGCTGTTTCTGTTTTTTATTTTACTTTGAAGCAAGGGATGGGAATTTTCCTTGTCGGAATAGATCATGTATCTGGCCGCCCGCAGAAAGGTGGGACTGGAATTCAAGGAGGTTATAACCGGTATATCTCCGAAGATGCGCACTTGAGATTCGACAAAATCACGCGTATCTTTCAGAAACATCGATTGTTCATTGTAAACCGCTTCCAATACCAAACTTGTCCATTTTCCTACTTGTTCCGAATCCAGATAAATGAAATAGTGGCAGAAGTTTCGAGGTGAGGCTTTAAACAATTTTTCCGGATCTTCCATTCTTTCTATCCATCTTTGCACTGTGTCTATGCCCGGCATGTCCGGATCTTTGTGGATGAATTGTCGGGCTTTGTCCCGGAATATTTCCAAATTGCGATTTAGGTTTGGAGGATTATCAAAGAAAGCGTCAAAGATGGGAAGGAAACATTTTTGGTATATTTCCTTGTCGCCCATCGTAAGATGCAGTCTTTTAAGGATCCGGGCGATGTCCATGTCATCATTTTCGGTTTTTTTATCTCCCATTTCCACCAATTTTTGCCATTGTTTGACCTTGTTTTCCTCCAATCCCATTGTTCCCTTGTAGCTCAGAAGAATATCAAAGGCGGTAGACCGCCTCTCCTCTTTATCTTCCGCTTGGTGATGGTCAAAAATTTCCACCTCCGGTCCTTCACTTATTTCTTCCGGCGCGATATCGGCGAAGATAAGTTTTTTTATATCTCCTTTTTTAAGTTTTTCTTTTACCGCTTCCATTCCGAAAACTTTTTCTTGTATCAGATCATTTCTTTCCAATAATCTTAAACAGCTTCCGCCGTCAAAGTCGAACTGCTGATGGGTTACCCCTACTATTTTTTTGTTCATGAGTTGACCTCCGTTTTCAGTTCTCTTCCTTTTTTTCTTTCAATTTCTTTTCGCTAAGTATTATTTTTCCTTTTTCTCGATCAACATTAATAACCAGAAAAGTTAGGACATCTCCCATTTGAGGCAGGTCTTTTTCCGGATCCTGTTCGTTTTTCAACGCCATTTCCCCCAAAGGGACGAATCCGTTTAACTTGATATTTTCCCGCAGTATTTTTACTGTGAGACCGGAAATGTTGCCGCTTTGTTTGTAAGTCATTATTCGGTCGATCTCCGCGTCCACCACATCCCCTTCGTTTAAACTTTTTCCGGCTTTGGCATAGTCGAAATTGGTTTTAAACGCGTAGGTCCAGGAGTGTTTTACTATTTTTTCTTTATCTTGATCGCTTGCCTCCCAGGTTTCCAGATCCTCCATGGTTAGAAAAAAAGGGAAATGTAAACATTCGAGATTTTCATCATATTCCCATCCTTTTTCCGCCGGTAGACTGGATCTTTCATATGTTTTTAATTTTTTGAACATATAACAACGATCGTCTTTTCTTAAGCTTACGGTTATCGGGATTTGGCTGTTTTTCGACAACTCTTGAGGGATGCTTTTGGAAAAAACAGTAAAAAAATGAATTATTTCCGGATTTTGCCAAGTATAGACGATAACCTTGTTTCGGTCCCGGTCTATTTTTTCCACAAAACCGGCCATTTCTTTTTGGCCGTATTTTTCCGCTTCCAGCTTGATCTCTTTCAGGTCATCTAAAAAAAGGTTCAATCTGGAAAAGATGGGAAAACCTTCCAAGTTTTTATCTATTACCGGTAAAGTCAGCCAAGTGCCCTCCAAAAGTTTAAGGGCATTGCCGAAATAAGAAAGACTAATTTCGCCGATGTCCAGCGGAAATTCCAATCCATCTTCCGTTTCCGTTAACACCCATCCTCTCGGGTCTTGGTAGGATTGAAACACTCCTTTAATTCGAATTCGAATTCGGCCGGCCGATATTATTTCTTTTAAAGATTGGTTGATATCAAACGGTTCCGCTATGGCGAAAATGTTTCCGTTATTTCGTTTCCATCCCCGCAGTAGAGCTTTTTTGCCTTTTCTTTCATCTTTCCATCTTACTTCGATTTTACGGTTGATATTGTTAAAATTTTCGGCTATCTCCTCGGTTCGATAGTTTATTTGGGGAACGTAGTCGGCCCGCAAATAGTTGTCCATCAACATGGCAAAATCCAGTTCTTCGCCGTATTCTACCCGCAGTTGGGTCGGTGCTTGCAATAGTTTTCCGATATAGTATTTTCCTCCTTTGGGATAAACCAACAGTCTGCTTCCCGGAGGGATGATTTGATCCGGGAACAATTCCGGAGTAAAATCGGAGTTTATATCCGGTTTCATTAAAGCGCAAGCCACCGATACCATTTTTTCTTCGCCGTTTACCAATCCTTTTTTCTTGGTGGCGGTTAATAGAATGGCCCTATCTCCTTCTTGCCAATTGCCGGCGCAAGCATCGGAAATAAATCCGGTTACTTTTTCGTTTTCTTTTAGTTGATAGATCAATCCTTTTTCGCTTCCTTTTATTTCCACTTCTCTTCCTTTCAAAATTTCGGATAGTATAAGCCGTAATTTGGATACCCTGGTCAAATCTATTTCCCGAGGGGATCTGTTTTCGGCTTTGGCCAAAAATATTTCTCTTATTTCCAGATATTTATCGAGTATTTCTTGGAGGGCGGAGTTGTTAACAAAGTTTTTGGTCGCCCAATCTTTGTCCTTACCTTCTTCTCGGGATCTTTTAAAGCAGTAAATTATTTTCAGGAGAAATTCCAGATCGTCGCGACATCCGATTTGCAAGGCATCCAGAATTTTTGATACCCGCATTTTGGTTTCGGCGGTCCACCTGGGATCCCAAACCAAAATTCCATGCATGGGATGAGAACTTTCGGCTCCGGTTCTGGCCTCTCCTTTATCCGTTTCCAGGGAGGAAATTAAAGCCAACATTTCCTCCAAACATCCTTGATGATCCGCCGTATCCAAAAGGATTTTCTTTTGAATGGTTAAGGGTATCCGAAAGGATTCCAGTCCGTCTTCGGTTACGTTTCCTTGATCATCCACGTACTTCCCTTGAAAAAGAGAGGAAAGGGATCTGTCCATTTCATAACCGAAAGCATGGTCGTTGGCATTTTCTCCGATAAAAGAGAAATTGTCACGGATGCCGGCGGATTTAATGTTAAGGAGAACTTCATCGGCTTGACTTCGGAATACTTCCGGGACGGTTTGGTCCCGGAAGGCGTTGAATTGTTCTCGGCTATACAGGCAATATACATATCCTTTGGCGTTTCTCCCCACTCTGCCGAATCTTTGTTTGCACCCGGCTTGGCTGTGCCGAATATTGGGGAGGGTGGAAGTCAGACTTTCCGGGTCCCATTGGGATTGTTTGATAAAACCGGATTCCACTAAAAAAACAATGTCATCCAAAGTATGGGAGGTTTCCGCAATGTCGGTAGTAAGCAAGACTCTTCTGACTTTGCCTTTTTTGTTGAATCTCCTTGAAACTTCTTCTTCTCCTAAGCGGCTAAAAATAGGCAGAATCGGAATTTTATTTCCGCCCGGAATATTGACTATTTTTTCTTCGATCAATTCTCGGGATCTTTCGATCACCGCTTCCCCGGGAAGAAATACCAGAATACTTCCCGTTTTAGTGTTTTTTAAGATCTCGATCACATAAGAAGCGGCCGCTTGGGGTAATTGCCCCTCTTCGGGAGGGGATTCCATGAATTTCCAGAAGTTTTTCCTGATTTTTTCCTTGCGGCATAGCCAGCAATCGCAATCCTTTTTAGGCCCGTCTTGCCAAAAATGGACGGTATAGTCGGTTTTTTCTTCCAAGTCTTGGGAGAGATCCAGAACATCGGTATCTATTCCTTTGTTTTCGAAAGCGTTTTTGAATTCTTTAATGTTTATAGTGGCCGAGGCTATAATGGCCTTTAAATGGGGGTGCAAAGGAAGCTTGTATTGAAGAAGAGCTAAAAGACTATCTATATTCAAGCTTCTTTTATGTGCTTCATCCACCATAATAAGGCTGTATCGGCCTATGTGTCCGTCCCTTATCCAATTTCTCAAGGATCCGTCGGTTACTACCACTCCCAAGTTATGATTGTCATAGTCCTCTCTCCCTCGATGTCTTAGTCCCAATATTCCCAAAGGTTTAACCGAAGATTGTTTCAGCTCTTTTTCACTGACCACCTCCGGTATTCTTTCCACCGCCGCGCTTAAAGGTTGGGTTTGGATAACCTGGCCTTGATGCAACAAGTCGTCGATAAAACTGCCTTGATATTGCGGGGGAGGGTCCAGTAATCTATACAGGACGTAAACGGATTTACCGGTGCCGGTGGGACTGGCCAAAACCACTACCTGGTTCTTTTCAAGTTTTTCATATAATTGCTCGATATGATCATCGGTCATTCTAACCCTTAAGCCGGATTCTTCCTTTGATTCGGGGATCTCGGTATAGCTTCGATCTCCGTGGGAAGCATAATTGCTCCGGCAATAAAGAGAGGGGATCATAACCCGCCGGGAAGGAAGTTGACGAAAATAACTTATTCTTATTTCCCTTTTATCCTTCCGCCGACTTTTCCTGCATTTGTCACATCTTTCCGGGAGACTTTCTCCTTTTTCCGTCATATACTCCAACACTTTGGTGGAGATAACCACCATATTCTGACAACTTTTACACCTATAGCTCAATTCTTTTGTCATTTTTTGCCTCCTTTGTGATCAATACCAAGGATCCCCCTTTTTATAATAACCGCCGGGGGTCAAAATTCTCGGGGTAACGATCAATTCTCCTTGATATTTCTTTAATAGATCAAGTATAGCCCTGTAAACACCTATTTCCGCCGATTCCAAACCGGTAGTATGGTATAATTGGAGACTTAAGCCGGACCAATTCCGATTCTTAATGATGGGAATATAATCCAAAAGGATCCGCATATTTAAACTCAGATCATCTTTCGCGGTTAGATCACCTCTTAGAAATTTTAAGATCTCTTCTACCGAGTTCCAAGTTCGGCTATAAGCCAGATTCTCTTGATCAGCCGAATTTTCTCTATGCTGGATTTCTCTGTTCCTGATCAGATAACGATCCACGAATTTATCAGCTTCCATATGGCGGCAAGATACAGTGCCTATATTATACCGAAACAGATCAAGATGATTGTCAGGTCTCTCTAAGGAGGGTAAAGAGAATAAATTAAGAGGGCCGCCTTGGCTTCCATCTCCATAAGAGATAAAGAGATTCAACTCTTTAGAGGAAGGTAGAGCCCGGATATAATCCCGGATCATCTCCACAAAGACATTGGCCCGAATTTTACCCAATAAAGAAGCCAATCCGTAAGGAACGCCGATTTTTAACGACTCCCTTAATATCGAATGAGCTTTATCGATCTCCTTCCAGTTACCGGCATAGATCCTTTCTTGTTTTTTCCGACTAATATTCTGGTCAACAGAATTCCGAAGCGAAGCGGAAAAGGTAAAGCTTTCCTGATGGAGTTCGGTAGTCGCTTGTCGGGGCGGTAGGTATTCTTGCTCCCAATGCTTAACTACCACCACTATTCCGCCGGTAACTTCCCGAAGGGGAGATAATAAGGATTCGTTTTTTATTTTTTCCTTAAAACCATCCATCTCTTCGGGCCGGACAAAAGGAAGGGTGATGCCTTCCATTTTTCTTTCCCGTTTTAAAGCGGACTCCAATTCTAAGGAAAGCTCGCCTTCAACATCGGCTATTATCCGATGATTTTGGCTCGCCTCCCTTTCCATAACTTCGCACATTAAAGAGAATTCATGGCCGTAACGCTTCACCTCTCTTTTATGGAGTAATTGATAAGCAAACATTACCGCGCTTTCGGAAGCGTTTTGAATGGCGCGATTGGCCCGGGACTCTTCGGATACGTTCCAATATTCCTCCGGCACTTCTATTATTTGCAGTTTCTTTTCCTCTTTTCGGGAGGAAAATTGAGCCAAACTCTTAACTTTATACATTCTGTTTTTTATTTCTTCGTCCAAATAAACATCCATTCGAGCGGGGGCAAAAAATACCTCCACTCCTTTATCCCGAGCTTTTTGAACGAATTTCTCCATTTGTTGCCAATAAGGACAATAATAAGGAGAAATATATTCATTGCTTAGAACTAAACATTTGGCTTGGACTCTGCCGCGATCGTTATGAAGTTGTTTTAGGTAACCGACCAACCTGGGTAATTCCCGATCCATATTGTGGGGAACAAAAGGTTGGCACAACATCAATATCGGCTCTTCAGCTTTGAACCATCTCTTTTCTCGAAGGTTTTTATGAGAAGGAAAAGGGAAGCAAAAATCTTGATCACAACTAAGGGTCCACAACCTGTTTTCCTGGGGTTCCAGAAAGCAATGGGCTTTGGCGTTCTCGGTATCTTCCAAAGACAATCCCTGATTCATCTCCGCCATAATAGCGTCCCGCAACCGGGTGGCCATAAAAGCGGAGCGTCCGAAATTAAGAGACTCGGCATAAGACAACCTATCCCCGAAATGATCGGACCCCAAGATCAGAGCTTCCGGCCTGGAAGCATTAAGAAAAGCCCAGACCACTTCTTCCCGAGTCCAAACATTGGTGTAAACCAATTCGGTTATCACTTCTTTTTTGGCGAATCCCGCTTTTTCCAGCTCCTCAATCCTTTGAATCGCCTTTTCCGGGAGATCCAAAGTCCGAAACCAAAGCTCGACCGCCTCGTAATGTTCAATAACTCCTTTATCCGCGCCGGATAAAGAAGTTCCATACTCGGCGGCCAATTCGGTTATCTCCTCGGGAACCGCAACCGGGATCCGCCATCCTTTTAAGGGATTACCCCGACCGGTGTTATATTCCTGTTTGATCTTGTCCCAATCTTTTTTGGGGGTTATCCTACCGTTCTCATCTTCCCTGATATCGCGAGTAAAAGTTAACTTTAGACATCCGCAATAATCACGGCCCCGGGCGAAGGCCTCGCTTAAGAGAATCTTAACCGGATCCCGGGCTGCCACATTGGGTTGAGGAATAGGAAAAAATTCATCTATTTCCAAACACCCTTCAATAAAACTAAACCGAAAGGCGCCCAAAGCTACCACATAATCCTGGACTTTAAAAACAGGGGTACTCCAATCTTGAATAGTGGAACTCCCGGTTTCTTTTTGGCGGTTCCTGATCCGTTGCCAGGCCACTTGGGACCTTGCTTCCAGGTTTTGATGATACTCCAGCCATTCGGAGAAAGTATAACCAATATCCAACGGAGCATCCTTTTCCTGCAAGGATACTTCCGCTAAAGGAGCGTCTCCGTTGGCGGAGCGGGAGATGTCCAAGCAAACGGCCTTACTCTTTATGAAAACGACCGGAACCAAAGTAGATGGCAGATCCGGCCTTTCATGCCGGAGAAGACTGGTGGCTTGGATAATATTAATGGGCACCTCCTTGGTGGAGATACCCATAACCTGAAAGCCGTCGATGATCGCGGAACCTTGACTAGATAGAAATTCTCTATAACTCAAGGGAAACTTTACTTTCAACTGAAGCTGAATTTCTTCCAAGGTGTTTTCTGTAATCATTGGTTTACCTCCTTTGCATTAAAATTCTTCTCTTATTTCTCTTTCTAACTCCATCCTTTTTAGTAGCCATGTCCAGAAATCAGAGGCTTCTAACCAGAAATCCTTGCTTTTTTCTTGAGGGGTGTTGGGATAAGTTTCTTCACTCGGTGCATCATGTTGCCAAAAAATGACTTTTCCGTGATCTTCGCCTCCGCAAACAAGACAATGATAATCACCGTTACCAATATCATTGAGGGGAATAAGATTTTTGGGGAATCTTTCAGGGTGATATTTTTGAAGATCAAGGGCTTCCTTAACTCCTTCTTTTCCTCCAAGTTGTCCTTCCCCCACTGAGAGCCATCCATAAATTCGTAAAAATTCCTTATACTGTTCGGGGTACTTCACTCCTAAAGCTTCTTCATTTTTCTGAATCTCTTGCTTGCTTAATGGCTCATCATGAGCAAGTTTCAATCTTACCACTAACTCTTTAACCCGGTTGATTTTTTGTTGCTTGGTCATATAGTTAAGTGTTACTTTTTCTTCTTAATTGTTTAGCCTCTTCTACTTTTTCGTATAAAGCATCAATTACTTTTTTGTGTTTACTATAACCCCCTAAAAAATCTTTAGTCAGCTTTTTCATTATATTTGGCTGCATTCTTTCCCATTCTTGTCTATTCTCCTCACCTAACTTTTTGCCTTTTTCATGCATCACACCATAATCTTGTCTTCCGTGCGATTTCATAGTTACGACACCAATATTATCTTTTTCTTGTTCAATATGGTGCCAAGTTACCTTATCATCCCACGGATTATAAGGGTTTCTGCCGGCTAACAGGTTACCCAGATTTTCAATTGTGGGTTGAACAGGAGAATAGACTTTGATCTCCGGCCATTCTTCTGTTTCCTTGTTTTTATCTGAATCTTCTTCGTCATCCTGAAAAAACTCCACTTTATCACCAGCATCATTAAATCCGGGAGTAAAGAAAGGAGAAGGATCTTCTTCTCTTGAGATCAAGAGAGCATCATTGGGGTTGCTGTTTTTTATCCTCTCTGCCAATCTATCCGCCTCTTGCTCACTAACATCGCCTCTCTCGTATTCTATTATAACATCATTAATTGGCTTGGCGCCATAAATATCTTTCATTTTTTGCATCTGTCTATCAATTCGCTCTTTTTCTTGTTGTGGCTCCTTTATGTTTTTGTTGACCTCTTCCCATTTTTCCGCGGTAAGATAACTTTTATCTAAACCGCCGTGCTTACCTTGCCTCGCTTCCTCGATCTTTCTAAAATCTTCATTAGTCACCTCATTGCCACATCCCATTTTCGGCCTCCTGTTGGCTTTTAGGTTTAACAATATTTAACCGTTTGTTCTTTTGGTTGTCAAAGAACATTTTGATATTCAAATTTTAGCCAAAACAATACAAAAAATCTTTAACGAAAAAATTTGAATATCATTAGAGATTTAACATAAAATCGGAAAAAAATCAATAGTTCTTTATAATAAAATAATAAAAAACAACCCCGGTGATATCCGAGGCTGTTGCAAAGTTACATTCTTTTTATTTTTTTGAAGTTGTTAGTTTTAGTTTTATGAATTTAAATTATTTCTCCCTTCCTTTTCTTTTTCGTTCGCATCCTTGATCTCTTGGAATTTCCTGAAAAGGTAATCCCAGAAATCATATCCTTCCAGCCAGAAGTCTTCCTTTTTGCCGTTGATGTGAGTGATGGTCCAGCTAGGATGATTCTGAAACCATTCTTCCGTAGGAATATTGGGATAGGCTTGATCCGGAACACAATAAGAGTCCCAATAGACCACTTGGCCAAATCTTTCTCCTTTGCCAACCACACAGTAATATCCGCCCATGCCATCCAGATTTACTATTATAAGGTCATCGGGTAGTTCTAGGCCATCTCTTAACTCCAGTGTCATCCCTAGGGCGGACCATAAATACTCTCCAGAATTTAATAAAGCATCACTATCTTCCGGAATCACACTACCTAATAAATCCATAGAGGGGATACACCCGTAATTGAGCAGAAATTCCCTGTATTCCGGAGGAGTTTTCAGGTCCAACTTTTTCTCTATTTCCTGAATTCCGTCCTCGGTCATTGGTTCCCCGAAATCCAGATTTGATTCCCGGGTCCAAGCGTTCATTTTTTGTTTGATTTCTTGATTCATAATTTAGTCTTTACTGTTTTTATCGCCTTCCTCTT
This sequence comes from uncultured Gammaproteobacteria bacterium, assembly GCA_964512155.1. GTDB lineage: Bacteria > Patescibacteriota > Patescibacteriia > Patescibacteriales > JAGXOH01 > JAGXOH01. Next base: position 35,149 of record CAZEHL010000005.1, read on the forward strand.
CCTTTTCCTTTTCCTTTTCGTTCGCATCCTTAATCTTCTGGAATTTCCTGAATAGATAATCCCAGAAATCATAGCCCCTCAACCAAAAGTCTTCTTTTTTGCTGTTGATGTGGCCGACAGTCCAGTTAGGGTGCCTCTGAAACCAATTCTCTGTAGGGATATTGGGATAAACCTGATCCGGGACGCAATAAGAGTCCCAATAGACCACTTGGCCAAATCTTTCTCCTTTGCCAACCACACAGTAATATCCGCCCATGCCATCCAGATTTACTATTATAAGGTCATCGGGTAGTTCTAGGCCATCTCTTAACTCCAGTGTCATCCCTAGGGCGGACCATAAATACTCTCCAGAATTTAATAAAGCATCACTATCTTCCGGAATCACACTACCTAATAAATCCATAGAGGGGATACACCCGTAATTGAGCAGAAATTCCCTGTATTCCGGAGGAGTTTTCAGGTCCAACTTTTTCTCTATTTCCTGAATTCCGTCCTCGGTCATTGGTTCCCCGAAATCCAGATTTAATTCCCGGGTCCAAGCGTTCATTTTTTGTTTGATCTCTTGGTTCATAATTATTCTCCTTTTAAGATTGATTGTTTTCTTCCTTAATTGATTCAATAAAGTCCTCTGTCCAATCGCCCAAATGTTGCCTTAACGCAAACTCA
>CAZEHL010000006.1:0-4118 GCA_964512155.1 uncultured Gammaproteobacteria bacterium
CGGAATGACGTTCAACTTTCCCGGGATTCCGGTCTTTGATCATTCAATGATCAACTATTCATCTGATAGTCATTATCTCGGCTCCTTTTTTGGTGATGGCAATGGTGTGTTCAAAATGGGCGCTTAAACTGTTATCCATTGTTTTGAAAGTAAAATTATCTTTCGCCAATCTTACCTTATATCCTCCGATATTCACCATCGGCTCCAGGGCTACCACCATGCCGGCCTCCAAAGCCTGATCCTCAAAAGTGAAGCCGGAAAAATCAAAATTAAATATTTGCGGATCCTCATGAACGTCGTGTCCCACTCCGTGGCCGACCAACTCCCTGACCACTGAAAAACCGCCGGCCTCGGCATGGGCTTGCACCGCTTTGCCTATATCGCTCAATTTATTACCGGGCTTAGCTTGGGCTATGGCTTTCTCCAAGCATTCTCTTGCGGTTTTTACCAATTTTTTTGTCTTTTTATCAATATTTCCCACCGGCAGGGTTTTGGCCATATCGGTATAATATCCTCCGTAACGGGAATAGGGGTTTACGGGAAGAGTTCTGTTGTTTTTTTTAACAGAATAAACCAATTCTCCATTTTTTCTTTTGACATCAATCGGATATTCCATACCGCAATCAATACCCACTATATCCCCCGGTTTCAATTTTCTGGAAGGCTTGGCCGGCCCGTGCACCACTTCTTCGTTTATGGAAGTGATAAGAGCTGTCGGAAAAAACCCGTCTCGGAAAACCTCAAATCCTTTAAAGGCGGGCCTTCCTCCAGCCTCTTCCATCATCCGGCATACCATATCTTCCAGATCCCCGGTTTCCGCTCCCGGTTTTATTTCTCGGGATACTTTGTCCATAATATCGGCCAGGATTTTTCCTCCTTCTCTTATGGCTTTTATTTCTTCTTTGGTTTTGATGGTAAACATAGGTCGATTCTTATATTTGCTTAAAGAAAACCTTTTTGCTTCATTTTTCTCTCTATTTCTTTTTCCACTTCTTTTATGCTTTGCTCCCCGTTTATTTCCACCAATTGCCGGTTCTTTTTAAAATAAGTTAAAACCGGCTTTATTTTATTGTAAAAAATTTCCAATCTTTCTTCTATGACCTCCTCCCTGTCATCCTCTCTTTGCCTTAATCCGCGCTTGCAAATATCGCAAGTCTCATTTTCTTTCGGAGGAGCGTATTTCATATGATAGGTGGCTCCGCATCCCGGACACTCCCTTCTTCCTCCCAATCTCTGCTTTATTTCTTCATCTCCGACATTGATATTGATGGCCAAAATGTCGACCTGGCCGGTTTGTTGGAACTCTTTTATTTTTTTCTTGATATATTCCAATTGGAGTTTTTCCCTGGGGTATCCGTTTAAAATAAACCCTTCTTTGGTATCCTCTTCTTCCAAACGATCTTCCAATATTTTATTCATCAATTCGGTGGATATCATTTTGCCCTTGTCTATGGTGGTTTTGATCTTTTTGCTTACGGCTGTTCCTTTTTTTGCTTCTTGGCGCAAAATACCGCCGGTGGAAATGAGCGGAACATCTATCTTTTCGTTTATTTTTTCGGCTTGAGTGTCTTTGCCGCTGCCCGGGGGGCCGAATATCAAAACTATTTTCATGGTGTTCATAAAACGGTTTAAATTAAATGTAAAATATTATTTATTAATTGCTTGGGGGTGAGGAAAAAAGGCGGGATTTCGGTAATTTTCACGAGATTCCGGCTCGGAGGCCGGAATGACGCAGTGTTATCACGTCATCCCGGGCTTGACCCGGGATCTCGGTAATTTTCACGAGATTCCGGCTCGGAGGCCGGAATGACGTTCAACTTTTTCTCGGGATTCCGGCTCGGAGGCCGGAATGACGTTCAGCTTTCTCGAGATTCCGCCCCGCCGTTCGCGAACGGCGGGGCGGAATGACGTACAATATTCACGACATTCCGGTTTTCGCCCGAATAACGGCGGTAAAATTCCCGAAGCGGCTCTTTTTACAATCCCAAGGGCTTTTTGCCACCTCTCTTTTCGCCGCTGCCGGAATTATTTTTTCCGGAGTTGCCGGCAAAAGAAGACCCTTGACTGTTAATAAAACCTTTCTTGCCCCCTTTCTCGGAAGAATCGTTTATGCCAACACTTCTCTTGCTTCCGCTATTGATGAATCCGGAGCCGGCATTGTCCGAATTTCCGGGATTACTTTTAACAAATCCTCGATGGCTTGAGTCTACACTTCCTTTGGCAAAAGTTGCTGTTGATCTTATATATCCTGTTCTATCCCCGGTTTCTTCCCGCCTTCTGGCAAGGTTTCTTCTTTTTTCTTTTTCGGTCAAGCCTCCGCCGGCATGCTTTTCGGCGGCACGCATAAACTTTCTTTTGGCTTCACTGCCTATGCCTTCTTGGATCTCTTGGGAGACCTCATGAATGGATTTCTTCTCTTTATCAACATCTTCCAAATACTTTTTTACCTTTTGTTTATGCCTGTCATCTATGTATTCCAAGATGCCTTCGGCGTCTTTGCCGGTGACATTTTTAAACTTATCAAATTTCCCTCCTTTTTTGTTTGAAGTTAACAGTCCCATAATAAAATTATTTATTATTTAGCACTAATTCAGTATATCAAGGATTATTCAAATTAAAAACCCCGATTCGGGGTTAATAAATTTCTAATTACTAATTTCCTAATTTCTAATAATTAATAAAATTGGCTATTAATCAAAGAAATTATTTCTCGTATTCTCTCATGGTCAGCTGGGTTTGTATCTGCTTAACCATTTCCACCACTACAGACACCACGATCAACAGTCCGGCTCCTCCGATGGCCAAAGAATCCATGCCGGTAACGGCTCTCATTATAAGAGGAAGGATGGCGATAGTACCCAAGGCTAAGGCTCCGTAAAATATAACCCTGTGCTTTACATCCGCCAAGTACTCGCTGGTATGCCTGCCCGGCCTGATGCCCGGAATAAAAGCTCCTTGTTTTTGCAAATTCTCGGCCACTTTGGTGGGGTGGAAAATAACCTCTGTATAAAAGAAAGTAAAAGCCACCACCAAAGCGAAATATATAACTCCGTAAAATATTTGATTTCTAAAAAGAGTGATCACCCAATCGGCCATCTCCCGCAACCATTCGGTTTGGGCGTGGACAAAGAATTCGGCTATCATGGGCGGGAACATTACCACCGAGATGGCGAATATGATCGGGATCACATTGGCCATATTCAATCTTATGGGTAAATAACTGGTTGCTCCTCCCATATTCCTATCACCTTTAACTTGCCTGGCGTGCTGGATCGGGACGTTGCGTTGCCCTTCATTGAGAATGACGATCCCTATAACCGTAATTATGGCCACCACGATAAAACCTATTATGGTAAACAATTGGGAGGGGTCGAAGGTGGCGATCGTTTGTTGGACCGCTTGGGGAACTCCGGCTATAATACCGGCGAATATCATGATAGAAATGCCGTTTCCCACTTTTTTCTCGCTGATCAATTCACCGATCCACATCAAAAATATGGTGCCGGCCGTAATGGTGGTTATCATGGCCACCATATCAAAGGCGGAAACATCTCCCAAGATCTCGTAAGAGGATCTTTGTAACAGGGTTATCATTCCGAATGATTGCAAAGCGGCCAAAGGCACGGTCAAATACCTGGTCCACATATTTATCTTTTGCTTGCCCGATTCCTCTTTCTGCATTTCTTCCAGTTTGGGAACGATCATGCCCAAAAGCTGGAATATAATGGCGGAAGTAATATAAGGAGCCACTCCCATCATTACTACGGAAAAATTCTGCATTCCTCCGCCGGAGAAAATATTCATCAACCCTAAGACCTGATTGGATTCGAATAAACTGCGCAAGGCCTCTACGTTGACTCCGGGGATCGGTATGTGCGCCACAAACCTAAAAATGACCAACATGGCCACTACGAACAATAAGCTGTTTCTTAGTTCCTTGACTTTCCAGATCTGTTTCAGGGTTTCCATATATTGATAAATGATTAATTAAAAGGAAAGGTATTTTACATCATCCCGCCCCGCGGGAGCTTGTGAATATCTCCGAGATCCCGGCTCAAGCTTGTCCCGGACTCCGATCCGGGAGCCGGGATGACGGTGATGGTTTCCCGGGATGACGG
>CAZEHL010000006.1:4218-32658 GCA_964512155.1 uncultured Gammaproteobacteria bacterium
TCCCGGACTCCGATCCGGGAGCCGGGATGACGGTGATGGTTTCCCGGGATGACGGTGATGGTTTCTTGGGATGACGGGGGTATTATACGTCATTCCGGCCTCCGAGCCGGAATCCCGTGAATTTTCCCGAGATCCCGGGTCAAGCCCGGGATGACGATGATGGTTTCCCGGGATGACGGGGGTGTTCACGAGATAAAGTTTATTTGAATCTATTCCAAAATTTTACCACCCTTCTTTTCTATTTCTTCTCGAGCAGCTTTGCTCACCTTTACGCCGGAAAAAGTTAAATTTTTCACGGTCAATTCCCCGTCTCCCAATATCTTTACCGGTCCTTTTTTAATATTCACCAAACCGGCCTCGGCCAAAGTTTTCGGGGTTACTTCTCCTTTTTCTTTAAAATTGTTGTTTATCGCTTCCGGGTTTACGGGCTGGTTCTTTTCTTTTTGGGACTTAAAACCTCTTAATTTCGGTGTCTGCGAGATCAATTGCTTCATTCCGACTCTTTTCAAACCGCTGGCGCCGGATCTGGATTTTTGGCCTTTCTGGCCTCTGCCGCTATAATTGCCGCTTCCGGAAGAATCGCCTCTTCCCAAACGTTTTTTCTTGTCGATCGTTTTGCCGGAAGAGAATATATTGTGCATTCCTAAAGTCATATATTGATATTATTTAAATAATTGATATCTTATTTATTCGTTTTTTCGCCGGAATCTTTTTTGGCTGTTTTTTCTTTACTGTTATTGCTTTCTTTGCTTGCCGGCACTCTTTTCAATTTGGCCAAGGTTTCAATAATGCCTTTGGCGTTGGTCATTTTGTTATCGGTTCCCAATATCTTACTGCTGACATTGGTCAATCCGGATAATTCCAGGACCAAACGAACAGAACCGCCTCCGATGATCCCTTTACCTTTTCTGGCCGGTTTTAACAGCAATTTGGAAGCCCCGTATTTATTAAAAACTTCGTGCGGAATGGTTCCATCCACTATGGGAACATCGATAATGTTCTGTTTGGCTTTTTTAACGCCCTTGTTGATCGCAATGGTAACATCGGCTCCTTTCCCCAGTCCCACTCCCACTTTGCCGTTTTTGTTGCCCACGGCCACGCAAGCTCTGAAGTTCATTCTTTTACCGCCGGCCATAACCCTGGTAACTCTGGCGATATCCAATATTCTTTGCTCGAATTCATCTTTTTCTTCGGCCGATCCGGAAGCTTTTCCCGGTTTTTTTGATTTCATCTTAGCGGCATAAGAAGACCCGGCGCCTCCTCCTCTTTTGGCTTGGGAAGTTTGGGTGTTGTCCTTTTTTTCTTCCGATGCTTGTTTTTGTTCTGCCATATACCAAAAATTAATCTGAATGAATATAAATTATATTACTTGTAAATAACGCTATTATATCTTGCATATTAAAATTTCAACCCTTGTTCCTTGGCCGCTTCGGCCACGGCTTTCACTCTTCCGTGAAAAGGGCATCCTCCTCTGTCAAAAACGACTTCAGCTATATTTTTTTCTTTGGCCTTTTCCGCCAGCTTGGCTCCCATCTTTTCTCCAAGGTCGGTCTTATTTTTGCTCTTTTTTATTTCTTTGGGAGAAACGCTGACCAAGGTAATTCCTTGAACATCATCTATCAATTGCAAAAACATGCTTTTATTTGATTTATACACGCTAAATCTGGGCTTCTCTTGGGTGCCTTTTATCTTTGCCCTGATCCTTGTTTGTCTTCTTTTCTTTTGGGCTGTTTTTTGCTTTTGCTTATCCATATAGATCAATTTTATTTAACGTAAAAAATTTGAATTATAAGCCGTGAAAAAAGGAAGTTTTTGCTTCGCGCATTATTTGGAAGAAGTTTTTCCTTCCTTGCGTTTAATTTCTTCTCCCACATATTTCAAGCCTTTTCCTTTATAAGGTTCGGCCTTTTTGATATTTTTTATTTGCGCGGCGGCTTTTCCGACCAATTGTTTATCAATGCCGGAAATGGTGATGACATTTCCTTCCACCGAGGCTGATACGCCTTCGGGCAATTTGTATTCGGCCGGATGGGAAAAGCCCACGTTCAATATTACGGTATCATCCCCTTTCATGGCGATCTTATACCCGACTCCGTTCACTTCCAATTGTTTTTGAAAGCCTTTTTCCACGCCTTGCACCATATTATTGACCAAGCTCCTGTGTAATCCCCACAAGGCTCTTTGTCTTCTGTCCTCCGGGTCTTTGACTTTGACATGGACTTGGTTGTCGCCGATATCTATATACACCAATGAATGCAATTGTTGTTGCAATTCTCCTTTGGGTCCTTTTACCGTAACCATTCCTTTTTCGACATTAATTTGCGTATCGGATGAATATTCAATTGGCAATTTTCCTGTTCTGGACATAATATTTAAATAAAATTAGAAACTCTCTATTAATAAACTTCGCATAAAACTTCTCCTCCCACGCCTTTTTCTTTGGCCTCTTTATTTGTCATTACTCCCTGCGGGGTGGATATAACCGCCATACCGAAATCGTTTAATACTTTTGGCAGTTCGTTCTTTCCGACATATACTTTTAAACCCGGTTTGCTTATCTTTTTTAATGAGTTTATTATCGGTTTGCCGGTTTTTTTATATCTTAAAGTGACTTTAAGCTGTTTGAATTTGACGCCTTCTTTTTTGCCGTCTATTTCTTCAACTTCCACTTTTTGCACCCAATTCTCTTTTTCCAATATTTTGGCGACTTGATGCTTTACTTTGCTCATAGGCACGACCGTCTCTTGCTTACCCACAGAGGAAGCATTCCGGATTCTTGTTAACATATCGGCTATTGGATCGGTAGTTGTCATAAATATAAATATTTAATTTTGAATACTAATTAAATCAAAAATACTGTTTAAAAAATAAGTTTTACCAACTGGCTTTTCTGATGCCCGGCAAGTCACCGTTATCCGCCATTTCTCGAAAACATATGCGGCAAACTCCGAAATCTCTGATATACCCGTGATTTCTTCCGCATCTCCAGCATCGGCGAACCGTGCGGGTGGAATATTTCGGTTTTTTCTTTGCTTTGGCTATCAAGGCTTTTCTGGCCATATTAACGAATTATTATTTAATAATATAGATATTTGTTATTTTTTCTTGGTTTGCGGTCCCTTTTCTCCCATGGATTCTTTGAAAGGAAAACCCAATTTACGAAAAAGTTCCACTCCCTCTTCTTTGGTTTTAGCTGTGGTCGATATACAGATCTCTAATCCGTGGGGATGCTTGATGTTCTGAACCTCCAATTCCGGAAAGGCCAAAACATCATTAAAACCTATTGACAAATTGCCGTTTGTATCCACGCATTTTTCAGAAATACCTCTAAAATCTCTTACCCTGGGGAAAACTACATGAATCAATCTATCCACCAGATCATACATCTTGCTTCCTCTTAAAGTAACTTTAACTCCGATGAACATTCCGGCTCTTATCTTAAAAGAGGATACTGATTTTCTGGCTTTGGTCAATACCGGTTTCTGGCCGGCTATTTGTTCCAAATTCTTTTGCACTTCCTCCACAAATTCTTTATCTTTAAAATTCCTGCTAAGACCGACATTGATAGTGGCTTTTTTGATCTGCGGAACAGCTAAAATATTCTTGTATCCGAATTCTTTCTTTAAGGACGGCAATACTTCTTTTTGGTATAACTCTTTTAATTTCATATCTTAATAAAACTTTATTATATATAAAAAATCTTTATTCATCAATGGCCTGGCCGCACTTTTTGCAGACCCTGGCTTTCTTTTTACGGCTTTTTTCACCCGTTTTCTTTTCGATGACGCTATGAGACACTCTGGAAGTGATTTTCCCGCACTTGGGGCAGACCAAAACCAAGTTGGAAATATTCATCGGAGCCGGGAATTCCACTCTTTGGCCCGTTTCCCCTTTTTTGTTCGGCCTTAAATGCTTAACAAGCAGATTCAATCCTTCCAAACTGGCCTTGTTACGGTCCGGGAAAACTTGCAACACTTTGCCGGTTTTGCCTTTATCTTTTCCGGCAGTTATTTTTACTTTGTCTCCTCTTTTTATCTTCATCATAATTTTATATTGATATATAGTAGATATACGGTGGATATGTCTAGTACGGGGTTTTATATGAATAATTCAGTCTACTGCATATCTACCGTATATCCACTTCATATCTATTTATATCTATTTATATCTACAATACCTCCGGCGCCAACGAAGCGATCTTGAAAAACCCTTTTCTTCTCACTTCTCTGGCTATAGGTCCGAAAACTCTGGTGCCTTTGATATCATTCTTTTCTTTGTCCAATACCACGCAAGCATTTTCATCAAAACGCAAATAAGTGCCGTCTTTTCTTCTTATTTCCTTTTTGGTGCGGACTATTACCGCCCTAATGACCTCTCCTTTCTTTATGGGAGAGGAGGGGGAAACGCTTTTGACGCTGGTGGTAATAACATCTCCTATTCTGGCGTATCTGGCTTTATAACCGCCCAATACTTTTAGGCATTGAACCGATCTTACTCCCGAATTATCGGCCACTTTTAATTTTGTTTGCATCTGGATCATAAATAATATGTGAATTTCCGATTACTAATTGAGCCAATTTCCAACTAACTATACCCTATCTTGTTTTAATTTTTTTGAACGGAAATTAGGAATTAGAAATTAAGGATTTAATTATACAACACCCTCCATCTTTTATGCTTGCTCAAGGGCCTGCATTCAATGAATTGCACTTCATCGCCCACCTTAAAACTCTGTTTTTCGTCATGGACTTTAAATTTACGGCTCACGGTATATCTTTTTTTATATTTCGGATGTTGTTTTACCCTGTCTACCCGCACCAATAAAGTTTTTTCCATATTATTGCCCACTACTACGCCGATAAATTTTCTTTTTTGGGGCTTTGCTCTATCTTGTGCAACTTGATGTTGTTTTGAATCGATATTTGCCATACTTATTTATTCACGCTAACAAATTAATGTTTATTTATTATTGTCCTGTTTGTCTTTTTGGTTCAACAATGTCAATATTCGGGCCACGGTTTTCTTGGTTTTTCTTATTTTCCTAACATCTTTTAGCTGGTTAACGGCATCCTTAAAACGCAATTGGCGTTCTTGTTCCCTATTTTCGGCCAATAGCTTATGCAAATCGGAAATTTCTTTGTTCTTCAGGTCTTTGAATTCCATATATTGATTATTTAAATCCCAAATGTTTTTATACCCTATTTAAAAACTTTTGTAAAGACTAAACTATTAAATTATCTTTCCACCACCTTGCATTTTGTGGGTAACTTATAGGCGGCCAATGTCATCGCTTCTTTGGCGGCTTCCCCGGAAATGCCTTCTGTTTCAAAAATAATGGAACCGGCTTTAACTATGGCCACATAATGGTCCACATCTCCTTTTCCTTTACCCATGGGGATCTCTCCGCCTTTTTTAGTGATGGCATGGTCGGGAAATACCCTTATCCAAAGCTTGCCTCCCTTTTTGGTGTATTTGGCTATCACTTTGCGGGCCGATTCTATTTGCCTGGAGCTCAACCAGCACGGTTCCAACGCTTTCAAACCGAAACTGCCGAAATTAACATCCACGCTCCGTCCGGCTTTGCCTATCTTTTTTATCTTATGGTGTTTCCTGTGTTTTTGCTTTTTGGGCATTAACATATATCAAAAGAATTTACAAAATGATTGAATTAATTATAAATTGGCTTTACCCACCACTTCGCCTTTTTCGTTTTTATCGGCTTCAAAAACCTCTCCTTTATATATCCAAACCTTTATTCCTATGGCTCCGTAAGGAGTGTTGGCATGGCTTCTGGCATAATCCACATCGGCCCTTAACGTCTGCAAGGGAACTTTTCCCATGGTAACTTTTTCCGATCTGGCTATTTCGGCTCCGTTCAATCTGCCGGAAACAATGATCCTGACGCCCAAGGCTCCGGCTCTTTGGATCCGATCAGCGGTCTGCTTCATTACTTTTTTATAAGGAACCCTTTTTTCCAAGTCCAATATCATGGATTGAAGGACTATTTCGGCGCTCAAATTGGGTCTGGATACTTCTTTTATGTTAATATTTATATCACTTAATCTAACTCCGCTCGGTTGAGGGAAAAATTTACCGTGTATCTTTTTTTTCAATTCTTCGATTCCGGCGCCTCCTCTGCCGATTATCAAGCCGGGCTTTGCGGTATGAATATCTATGCTTATCTTTTTGGAATCCCTTTCCACTCTCACTTCGTCAATACCCGCTTCTCTAAGCGTCTTTTTTAAATACTTTCTCAACCCCGTATCTTGTTGCAAGCTATTAATATAGTTTTGGCCGCTCTTAAACCAGATGGACGGCCATGTCCTTATCACTCCCGTTCGAAATACTTTTGGATTTATCTTTTTCCCCATATACTGGTGAATGCTTAATTTGTTAAATGGTTAATTTGTTAAATGGTTAATTTGTTAAATAGTTTTTTCTTAAATCTCGATATCATTAAAACCTAATACCAATTCACCAATTAACAATAATTTATTTCCGGTCTTGCTTTGTTTTCTCATCTTTAACGTTTCTTTCACTTTCCTTATTTTCCGATTCTTTGTCATCTTTCTTTTCTCCTTTGGTTTTTTTCTTCTCTTTCTTGTTCTTCTTTTCCGCTTCTTCTTGTTGCTTGGCCATATCTTCCAATTTGACAGGAGCTTCCACCTCGGGCTTTCTTGATTCCACCACTCCGCTGTCAACCAACTCTCCTAAAACAACATTGATATGGCTTGTTCTTTTTCTTATGGGAGTGGCTCTGCCCAAAGCCCTGGGCGTATACCTGTATAAGGTTTTACCTTCGTCCACATTAATATCTTTTATATATAAATTGCTTTTATTCAAGGCGTAATTATGTTGAGCATTCGCTATGGCCGATTCCACTATTTTTTTCACCGGCTTTACGGCCTTTTTATTTATAAACCGAAGCTGAGCTAATGCTTTATCAACTTCCATTCCGCGAATAACGTCAACCACCAACCTTACTTTTTTTGGCGACATTCTTATATGTTTTGCCTTGGCTTTAGTTTCCATATTATTAAAATTCTATTAAATAGATAAATTTAACCGGACCGCTAAGAATTTATTTCTTGCCGGCCTTGCCTCCATGGCCCCGGAATTTTCTGGTAAAAGCGAACTCTCCCAATTTGTGGCCGACCATGTTTTCTTCTATCAAAACCGGAATATGTTCTTTCCCGTTGTGAACTCCGAAAGTAAAGCCCACCATCTCCGGAGTTATGGTGCTTGACCTGTCCCAAACCTTAATAACGGTTTTGTCTCCGGGTTTCATTCCTTCTATTTTCTTTAATATTCCGGGGTTGATATAAGGTCCTTTTTTTAAACTTCTCGACATATTTGATTATTTTTATGTTATTTACCTAAAAAATTATCTTCTTTTTTTGCTTCTTCTTCTTATGATCAATTTTTGGGTTTTCTTGTTCTTTCTGGTTCTAACTCCCAAGGCCGGTTTTCCCCAAGGCGTTTTGGGATGTTTCATTCCGATGGGCTGATTGCCTTCTCCGCCTCCGTGGGGATGATCCACGGGATTCATGGCGGTGCCTCTTACGGTCGGCCTGATCCCCATTCTTCTTTTTCTGCCGGCAAAACCGATCTTAATGTGCCTTTTTTCCGGATTACTGCCTCTGCCGATCGTGCATAAACATTCTTTTTTTATCAATCTTATTTCACCGGACGGCATTTTGATCTGGGCGTATTTTCCTTCGACTCCCATTACGTATACGGCGTTGCCGGCCCCTCTTGCTATTTTGCCTCCCCGTCCGGGCTCCAATTCCACATTATACACGGCCACTCCGGAAGGAATGAATTTGATGGGCATGGCATTGCCGGTTTTAATTTCCAATTGTTCTTGTGAACTGATTATTTTTTCTCCCACGGCCAGATCTTTGGGAGCCACTATATATCTTTTTTCTCCGTCCTCATAAGTAACCAAAGCTATTCTGGCTCCTCTGTTCGGATCATATTCAATGGTGCTGACCTTTGCCGGGATATCGAATTTATTCCTTTTAAAATCGACAATTCTGATATTTCTTTTGGCTCCGCCCCCTCTGTGCCTAACGGTAATTTTGCCTTGGAGGTTCCGGCCGCTGCCTCTTTTTTTCGAGATCACCAAACTCTTTTCCGGCGTCTTCCGCGTTATATCGGAAAAATCATCGAACATTGCCTGTCTTCTTCCCGGTGTTGTTGGTTTTGCTTTCTTGATTGCCATAATATTATTAAAAAATTACACTCCTTCATGGATGCTTATACTCTTGCCTTTTGGTAATTTTACCACCGCTTTTTTCCAATCGCTTCTCTTCCCGCGCATTCTGCCGAATCTAACGCTCTTGCCTTTCATGTTTATTATATTCACTTTTTCAGGGGTTACGTTATAAGTTTCTTTCACGGCTTTGGCCACTTCTATTTTATTGGTATCGACAGCCACTTGAAAAACATATTTATTTTCAACTCCCAGATCGTTAACTTTTTCGGTCATCAAGGGTTTTAATATTGTTCTATAAGCTATCCGCGGAGTTTTTTTTGAAGAACCCTTGGAACTCTTGGCCTTTTCTTTTTGGTCGCTTTTGGGGGCGGTTTCGGGCGCTTTTTTTTCTTCTTTTTTACTTTGGCTTTCTTTATCCGAAGAATACAGGTCTTTCATTGAAACACCCTTTTTCTCGCCCGCACTCTTTGCGTCTTTGTCTTTGTCTTCTTTTTTTCTTTTAAATATTCCCATAATATTTATATGATAGACAGTTGATAACTGTTTATTTATTTGAACCTTCGGAATTCGAATCTTCTTTTTTGTAGTTTTGCTCTATGGCTTTTATGGCTTCCGCGGTCGTTATCAAATATTTATACCGTAATAAATCCAAAATATTCATATTGTCCTTGTTTATAACTTTCACATTTTCCAAATTCCTGGCTGAATAAAATATTTTTTCATCTTTTCCTCCGCTTACCAATAAAATGCTTTTCTTTTTGTTGCCGTCATTATCTTCTTTTATCAAATTGTTGAATATTTCTTTGATCTTTTTGGTTTTAAACTCGGTTATTTCCAATTTATCCAATACCAACAGATTATTATTCTTTACTTTGTCGGTCAATACCATAAAAACGGCCTTTCTCTTCATTTTCTTGTTTATCTTTTTGGTAAAATTTCTGAATTTGGTCGGGCCAAAAGTTATTCCTCCTCCTATCCATATGGGAGATCTTATAGAGCCGGCCCTGGCGTTTCCGGTACCTTTCTGCCTCCATGGCTTTTTGCCGCCGCCCCTTACTTCGCTTCTCGTTTTAGTGTGCGCCAAAACTTGCCTTTCATTGGCCATTTGGGTAACTTGCGCTTGATGGATCAATTCCATTTTCGCCTCTACATTAAATACGGTTTCAGCTAACTCCATTTGATCCACTTTGCCGCCTTCTTGATTGTATATATTGATATTTACCGACATAATTGTAAAAATTACTGATTTTCTTGTTCTTTCTCTTGCTCTTTTTCGGATGTTTTTACATCCTCCGCCTGTTCAACATCTTTTTTATCTTCTTTTTCTTCCGCTTTTTGTTCATGTTCGCTCTCTTGCGTTATTTCTTCGTTTTCTTTCTTATCCTCTCCTAAAACGGAAAGGACATCTTTGGGGGTTTTCTTTTTTAATTCTCCTTTTCCTTGCAATAATATAAGGTCATCTCGAGAACCGGCGATGGATCCTTTTATATAAATAATATTGTTTTCAGTATCCACATCGATCACCTTCAAATTGGTGGTAGTAACGGTTTCACCTCCCATTCTGCCGGGCATTTTTTTGCCTTTAAAGACCTTTCCCGCTCCCATGGCTCCGGCTGAACCGGGCATTCTGACTTGATCTTTGGTTCCGTGTGTCTTGATGGCCCCGGCGAACTTATATTTTCTTACAACTCCTTGAAAGCCTCTCCCTTTGCTACGGCCGGTAATATTAACATTATCTCCGCTTTCAAACGTATCCGCGGTTATCACGTCTCCGATGGAAAACTCTCCTTTTTCCTCTTTGCTTTTATCAAGCCTGAATTCCCTTAAATATCTAAAATCGGTTTTTAAAGATTTTTCCGCTTTTTTCAATTTATTTAAATGGCCTTTTTGGGGTTTTTTAATATTCTTGTCCTTTCTTTGGCCAAAACCCAACTGTAACGAATCATAACCGTCCTTTCCCTTTTCTTTGACTTGGGTAACCACGCAAGGGCCGGCTTGAACTTTGGTTACGGCCACCACTTCTTCTCCTTGCCAAAGTTGAGTCATTCCCATTTTTTTTCCTAATATAAATTTCATAAATATAATATAACGCGAATTATTCGATCAATTATGCGGATGCTTCGAATTTGAATGGAAACGCCTTGAATTATGATCCATATAATCCAACAATTTCGGCATTCGCATACATTCGCGAACTCGCATTCTATTAACAAAAAACTGGCTTCAACAAAACCAGTAGATCATCTGATCTTACTTTTTACCGCCCCTTTTTTTGGGGAGGAATTATAAATTTACACAAATTATTGATATTTGCAAACGAGCAAGATCAATGACTTGTATAAATTTATAATTATATGTTGAACGTTTTTGGTTTTTTATTTTTTTGTTAATTTTATATAGACTTTTTCTATATACGCTTATCTCATCTTTATTTCAATATCAACTCCGGCCGGCAAATTCAATCCGGACAGGTCTTCGATTGTTTGGGAGGACGGTTCCACTATATCGATCAACCGCTTATGAACTTTCATTTCATATTGATCCCTGGATCTTTTGTGAACAAAAGTGGAGCGATTTACCGTATAGATCTTTTTTTCTATCGGCAACGGAATAGGCCCGTGAATATTGGAATTGGTCTTTTCAGCGGTCTCGATTATCGTTCTTGCCGATCTGTCTATTACCTTGTGATCAAAGGCTTTTATTTTTATCCTGATCTTTTGCTTGACTTCTTCATCGTTGTCTTCTTTTTGCTGAGCGGTCTGCTTTTTGGTTTTGTCCTCTGCCATATTTTTTATTTTGATTTAATTTATTTCGCGCTCTCCCGCCCTTCGGGGGTAACGAGCTTCTCGCCCTCAAAGGGCGGTCTAACTTATAACCCCTCCCCGAAAATGCTTTTCAGGGAGGGATTTAAGATCGAATAATTTTATTTGATGATCTTGGTTACTACTCCGGCTCCAACAGTCTTGCCTCCCTCTCTGATGGCGAATTTCTGTTTCTCTTCAACTCCCACCGGAGCAAGCAAGCTGACCTTTAAGTTAACAGTATCTCCGGGCATAACCATTTCGGTTCCTTCCGGTAATTCTATTTCACCGGTAACATCGGTTGTTCTCATGTAAAATTGCGGTTTGTATCCTTTGAAAAAGGGTTTGTGCCTGCCGCCTTCATCTTTGCTCAAAACATATACTTCGGCTTCAAAATCGGTATGCGGAGTAATGGTGCCGGGTTTGGCTATGACTTGGCCTCTTTCCACATCATCCTTTTTGACACCTCTTAACAACAAGCCGGCGTTATCACCCGCTTCACCTCTTTCCAACTGTTTGTTGAACATTTCGATACCGGTGACCACGGTTTTGGACGTATCCTTGAATCCGACCAATTCCACTTCTTCATTCAAAGTGATAACTCCTCTTTCGATCCTGCCGGTCGCCACTGTTCCTCTGCCTTCAATGGAAAAGATATCCTCGATCGGCATCAAGAAAGGTCTTTCAACATCTCTGGTGGGTTGAGGAATATAATCATCCAAAGCTTTCAATATTTCCATTACCGAATCTCCGTACTCTCCGTCCGGATCCTCCAAAGCTTTTAAAGCGGATCCTCTGACCACCGGCGCATTGTCTCCGTCAAAATCGTATTGCTTCAACAGGTCTCTTACTTCCTCTTCAACCAGATCGATCAATTCTTTGTCTTCCACCATGTCGCATTTGTTCAAAAATACCACAACAGAAGGAACACCGACCTGTCTGGCCAAAAGAATGTGCTCCCTGGTTTGAGGCATGGGGCCGTCACTGGCGGCCACTACCAAAATAGCTCCGTCCATTTGGGCGGCGCCGGTGACCATGTTCTTTACATAGTCGGCGTGCCCGGGACAATCGACATGGGCATAATGCCTGTTCTCGGTCTCATATTCCACATGAGCCGTGGCAATGGTAATTCCTCTGTCTTTTTCTTCCGGAGCGGCGTCGATCTGATCGACTGTTTTTTTGGAAGCTGAAAGACCTTTGGTCTCCAAAACTTTTAAAATAGCCGCTGTTAAAGTTGTTTTTCCATGATCAACGTGTCCGATAGTACCCACGTTAATATGGGGTTTTGTTCGTTCAAACTTTTCCGCCATGGTTTTTATTTACGGCGCCCTGAATTTTTATTACAACTTTCCACCAAAATCAAGATGAAATAAAATTGTAATAAAATCTCAGAGCTTACTTTCCGCTTTAAGCACACCAAAGCGGGAAGTAGCCGTCCCGTTATTAATTTATTTTAAAAATTTATTCTTTAATCTCATCGGCGCCGGCCTTTACATCAAAAGGGATCTTCCAATCATTTCCGCCGAGGCGATTTTTTCCGGCACTTTCATCGCTCTCTTCTTGAGAATATTCTTTTTGTTCCCGATTGAATTTTTCAAAGATGCTTTCTTCGATGCTCTCTTCCCCGGACTCTTTTTCCTTGCTATCGCTATCTTTTTTTGCCTCTTCTTCTGAACCGCTATACGGATAATTCCGGATCGGGTCAAATTTCAATTCCGGCTCCGGTTCCGGTTCGCAGTAATAATACATATTTTCTTCTTCCTCTTCCTCCGGATCACCATACCGGCTTTCCCGGGAAACGGCCCTTTCTTTGTCTTCCTCTTCTTGTTGTTCACTTTTCCACAAAGCAACGTCGCGATTTATCTTATCAATTAGTTGATCTTCTGTCAACCCTTTGATTTCTTGATCATAAGTCTCTTTATAGGACAATATTTTTTCATATTCATCGATGTTCATTACCACAAAAGCGTCCGAGTCGGCGCCGCTGTCTATAACTATCACCCTGTCTCCGGTTTTCTTGGCCAAACTAAAAGCTTTTTTTAAATTATCATTCATATTTTAAGCTGTTTACTCTAACAAATATTGCTGAATTATTTTATCGATTATTTATTGTTAACTTGAACTCTCTTTGATCTTTTCCAAAATATTCTTGGGAACTTCGTCGTAATAAGCGAATTCCATGGAATAGTTGCCCCTGCCTTGGGTCATGGATCTTAACTCGGTGGCATAACCGAACATTTCAGACAAAGGAACTTTGGCGTCTATTACCTTTATTCCTCCGATCCTATCTCCCATTTCTCCGACATGGCCTCTTCTGGAATTAAGATCTCCGACCACGCTTCCCATGTATTCTTCCGGAATGGTTACCTCCACCTTCATTATCGGCTCCAAAAGTACCGGATCAGCTTTACGGACGGCCTCTTTAAAGGCGAAAATAGACGCCATTTTAAAGGCGGATTCCGAGGAGTCCACGTCATGATAACTTCCGTCATATACAACGGCTTTTACATCCACAATGGGATAGCCGGCCAAAACTCCTTCTTCTATGGCCTCTTTTACTCCTTTTTCTATGGCCGGAATATAATCCTGAGGGATAACGCCTCCTTTTATTTCATTGCCGAATTCAAAACCTTCTCCTTGCTCCATGGGCTCTATCCTTAACCAGCAATGGCCGTATTGGCCCCTGCCTCCGGATTGCCTGATAAACTTTCCTTCCGCTTCGGCTTGTTTTTTAATGGTCTCTCTATAGGAAACTTGGGGTTCTCCTTCGTTGGCTTCTACGCTGAATTCCCTTTTCAATCTATCCACGATAATATTTAAATGCAATTCCCCCATTCCGGATATCAAAGTTTGGCCGGTTTCTTCGTTGGTTTCCACTTTAAAAGTGGGGTCCTCTTCGGCCAATTTTTGCAGGGCAACGCTCATTTTTTCTTGATCGGCCTTGCTTTTGGGTTCAATGGCTATTTTGATAACCGGTTCCGGGAATTTCATGCTCTCCAAAATTATCGGATACGATTCGTCCGACAAAGTATGGCCGGTGACCACTTCCTTGACTCCGACCACTCCGATTATATCACCGGCATAAACTTCGTCTTCTTCCTCCCGATGGTTGGCATGCATTCTCACCAATCTGGCCACTCTCTCTTTTTTGCCGGTGGAGGCGTTTAAAACATGGGTTCCTTTCTTTAAAACTCCTTGATAAATTCT
Organism: uncultured Gammaproteobacteria bacterium; assembly: GCA_964512155.1. Taxonomy (GTDB): domain Bacteria; phylum Patescibacteriota; class Patescibacteriia; order Patescibacteriales; family JAGXOH01; genus JAGXOH01. The sequence goes on from CAZEHL010000006.1 coordinate 18,445, forward strand.
AACAAAACTCAACTTCCCCACATAAGGGTCGGTAACCACTTTGAAAGCCAAACCGGTGAACGGAGCATTGTCATCGGCTTGTATCTTAACAACCTCTTCTTCATTGTTGGGATCCATGCCTTCGATATCGACTACATCCAATGGAGAGGGCAAAAATTCCACCACCGCGTTCAGCATTAATTGCACTCCCACATTCTGCAGAGCGCTTCCTCCCAATACCGGGTATATTTCATTATTGATAACTCCTTTCCGAAGACCCTTTTTCAATTCTTCCATGCCCAATTCTTCTCCGTTCAAATATTTTTCCATCAGATCATCATTGCATTCGGCGATCTTTTCCACCAATTCGTCCCTTCTTTTCCGGCATTCTTCCCGCATATCTTCGGGGATGTCCACTTCTTTTATTTCCTCTCCCCATTTGCCGTGGAATTCATAGGCCTTCATTTCAAACAGGTCCACCACTCCCCGCAGGGAATCTTCCGATCCGATCGGAATGTTTATGATCACCGCGTCTTCGGACAATCTCTTTTTTATAGAATCCACGCTCATATTAAAATCGGCTCCCATTTTGTCCATTTTATTGATAAAGCAAAGCCTGGGAACACTGTATTTATTGGCTTGATGCCAAACCGTCTCGGACTGGGGCTCCACTCCGGCGGCTCCGTCAAAAACGGCCACGGCTCCGTCCAGAACACGCAAAGCCCTCTCCACCTCGGCGGTGAAATCCACGTGGCCGGGAGTATCGATAATATTTACTTTATGCCCTTTCCAAAAATTGGTGGTGGCGGCGGAAGTGATGGTTATTCCTCTTTCTTTTTCCTGTTCCATCCAATCCATATCGGCCGCTCCTTCATGGGTTTCGCCGATCTTATGCTTTTTACCGGTATAAAATAAAACACGCTCGGTCGCCGTGGTTTTGCCGGCATCGATATGAGCCATTATTCCTATATTTCTGATTTTTTCCAACGGATAATCTCTGGGCATAAAAAAATATTATTAGTTAGTGGTTATTGGTTAATTGTTATTTTGAGAATTTCGAATAATAGATAACTAACGGATAATAAAAGAATCTATGTTAAAAACGATAGATCCTTGTTCATATTATTTCGCAAAATGAGCGAACGCTTTGTTGGCTTCGGCCTGTTTGTGCACTTCTTCTCTTTTTTTAACAGCTCCTCCCTCTCCTTCGGAAGCGTCCAATATTTCGGCCGCCAATTTGGAAGCCATGGAATTGTCCGATCTTGTCTTGGAGGCGTTCATTATCCATCTGCATCCGAGCAAAAACCTTCTTCTTCCTCTTACCTGAAAAGGTACTTGATAATTGGAGCCGCCGATCCTTTTGCCTCTTACCTCCACCAACGGGGCGACCCTTTTCATGGCTTTATTGAAAATATGCCTCGGATCTTGTTTGGTCTCTTTTTTGATAATATCAAAACAATCGTAGACGAGTTTTCTGGCCACGGGTTTCTTGCCGTCATTCATTAGATAATTGATCAATTTGGCGACATTTTTGTCATTATATTTGATATCTCCTTCCACCTCTTTTATCGGTGCTTGTTTTCCTCTCATAAAAAATTTATTGTTACATTGCTTCATTGTTATATTGTTAATCGAATCGGATTTAAAACAATGAAGCAACTATAATTATGAAATTTGAATTTATTTTATGGTCTAACAATTTAGCAATGGAGCAATGGAGCAATGAAATCATTATTTAACTTTTTTATCTTTTTTGGCTCCGTAGATACTTCTGCCGGACTTTCTGCCTTCCACTCCGGCGGCGTCATAAACGCCTCTTACTATTTTATATCTTACACCCGGCAGATCCTTGGTTCTGCCTCCTTTTATTAGAACAATGGAATGCTCTTGCAGGTTATGGCCGACACCCGGGATATAAGCGGTTACTTCTTCACCGTTGGTCAACCTAACACGAGCCGTTTTACGTAAAGCCGAATTCGGTTTCTTGGGGCTCATGGTACCCACTTTAACACACACACCTTGTTTAAAGGGTGATCCTTGCTTGTTGTATTTCTTTTTTCCGTGCAGGGAGTCCAAAGTGGTATGAAGGGCTATTTTTTGAGTATAACTCTTCTTCTTTCTTCCCATTCTCCCTTTTCTAACCAATTGATTTATTGTCGGCATAATTTATTCTGATTTAATTTATTTCGGTATTGCTTTTTTTATTCAACAAATAAAAACTTATGCCTTATCCGGCATATATATTTTTATCCATCAAACAGCAAGTATTTTTATTTTACGATTATTGTTTAATAAATTATCAAACAATTTATATATAGTCAAGACTTCTTTAAAAAACATTAAAACCCTATTATAAGCTTTAACAGGAAAAAAAGCAAAACAGATATCAATCTTCCCAAGCCGAAGAAGAATATCAGAGCCAAAATGATGAATATGCCGTAAGGCTCAATAGACATCATCCTCATCCGCCATTCGCCCGGTAAAAAAGTCATTAACACCTTAGAGCCGTCCAACGGCGGAATGGGGAGCAAATTGAATATCATTAATATCAAATTAACAAAACACATTACCAAGGATAAAAGGAAAACGGCTCCCAATAGATCTCCTTGGATAGCGCTCAATACCGCATTAAAGTCGGCGCCAAAAAAAGCGTTAACAAGGTTTATTTTCAAGTTGGCGGCCAGGGGTAAAAATCGAGCCAACAAGCCGAAGAAAAGGGCCAAGATAAAATTGGATCCCGGTCCGCCCAAAGCCACTTTCAGGTCCCCGTATTTGAGATCGCTTAAATTGGCCGGATTATAAGGCACGGGTTTGGCCCAAGCCAAAATAGCCGGCGACGGTGAAAGCGCCAACAACAAAGGCAATAAAATAGACCCCATCGGATCCAGGTGAGGAATGGGATTTAATGTTAATCTGCCGGCGTTTTTGGCGGTATGGTCTCCCAGTTTATAGGCCACCCAGCCATGCGCATACTCATGAAACACGGCCGATATTATAACCGCTCCTATGATCAATAAAGAAATGAACACCATAAATATTAAATTTTGTTCTTCAATGTTTTAAGGCATTTGCCGCACATTAAAAGCCTTCTACCGTTGATCTTTTTGCTTTGCAGATTAATATTTTGCCTTCTTAAAGTTTTGATGTTGGAGTGGGATCTTTGAGCCCCTTTTTGGGAACCCCTTCCGCACAGATCGCATCTTTTACTCATAAGATTTCACAGATTATTTTTTATTTTATTAAATATAAAAATTACTTAAATTATTTGCAAAAACCAAAAATATTTTTTCCATACGCAAGCAATCGCAAGCAATCCTTACAATAATATCATAATATTTATTAAAAGTCAAAAGGCCGGATATTTCCCTTTTCAGACAATGAGCAACTACCGTTCACCAATAAATTTATACCGCAAACCAAGACTTATCGCCGATAGAATTACATAATATATTATTATCCAATATATATGCGGATCTTCAACTTTTAAAAAAGCGAAAGGCAGGTCATTTGTTATTTTCCCGACCCACAGGATATATCCCAAAAACAATTTGGCCGGGAAAAAAGCGAATACGGCCGGCAATACCGCGCTTGCCAAAATACCGAGGGCCGATAAAACGATAACAAAAGGCAGGGTCCACAGGACCAGCAAATTGGCCAACGGAGCAACAAAAGATATGATTCCGAAATTATAGGCCACTATCGGGGTTATAAAAAGCTGAATAACAAAAGTCAATACTATTATTTCCATAACCGCTTGCGGAGGACGGGCCGTTTTATCCCCTCCCAACTTCTCAAATATTATCGACCTTACCGCCGGATAAAAAAATAAAATACTCCCCACGGCTAAAAAAGAAAGTTGAAAGCCGATATCGTATCGAAAAAGCATCGGATTTATCAACAAGATGGTAAAAGCGGATATAATTAAAAAATTTTCCGCTTTAGGCAATCTGCCAAGCCTGACGGCCAGCAAGGCCAAAAATCCCATTAAACCGGCTCGGACAGCCGAAATCGGGCCGCCGATAAGAATAATATAGAACAACAACGCCAATGAGCCCGCATAAAAAGCTTGATGCCGGTAAAATCCGATCATTAACAATAAATAAAAGATCAACACCACCAAAATACCGATATGCAAACCGGAAATGGCTATGATATGACTCAATCCGGCGCGGGAAAATTGCTCGCGGATATCGTCCGGGATGGAACCTTTATCCCCCAGCAACATGGCATTGGCCAAAATGGCTTCCCCTCTCTCCAGTCCTTTGTTTATTTTTGCTCTTGTTTCTTTTTTAAACTCCAATATCCGGCCATATAAAATCTTGGGCCATTCCCGGGAACCGAGATCTGTTGATAATGTTTTTATCTCCGGATAATAAGAAACGGAATATATGCCTTGTTTGGCCAAATATTTATCATAAGCAAATCCTTGAAAAGGTTCCGGCTTCCGCAACCGGCCGATCAACATTATTAAGTCTCCATAATTATGCCCGGGGTATTTTCCGGCCACTGCCAATATCTTCCCGTCCGCAGGCTTTAAATTCAATGTCTTTACACATATTTGAAATTTTTCTGAATCCGCATCCGCCTCGGGTTCATTGCACACCACTCCCTTTATTTTTACCTCTCGGCCGTTATAGAAACTCGGATCCCTCGGAGATGGATCAAAGACGGTTAAGCTGTATCTCCATATTCCCGCAAACAAAAACAGGATCATTAAAAAGATGACCCTTGCCTGAAAATTACGCCAGAAAATAACTACCGCCAATAAAGATAAAACCGCCGAAAAGAACCATATCAACTCATATTCGCTCCAATTTTCATTAAAGGAATGGACGGCCACTCCGATAATAAACGATAAACAACAAAGCAAAAATATTTTGCTTTTTCCTAACGTCATACCCCCTCCTTTTTTATTTTATAGTAGATCAACTAATTAACTATTTCTCAGATATGCTTCCACAAACCCCTCAATATCCCCGTTCAACACCGCTTCAGTATCGCTTGTTTCATGATCGGTTCGGTGGTCCTTGACCATGCTATAGGGGTGAAGGACATAAGAACGGATATGCCTTCCCCATTCGGCCGAAGGAAGATCCCCTCTCAATTCTTCCTCTTTCTCCCGTTTTTCTTGCAATTCTTTTCGGTGGAGTTTGGATTTTAACAGTTGGAAAGCTTCTTCTCGATTTTGATGTTGGGATTTTTGATTCTGGCAAGCGGCCACTATGCCGGTGGGAATGTGTGTCAGGCGGACGGCGCTTTCCGTCTTGTTTACACTCTGTCCTCCGGGCCCGGAAGACCCGTAAGTATCCACTCTTATATCCTCATCCTTGATCTCTACACTTTCTTCTTGAACGGGTATTTCCGGGATAATTTCCACCAAGGCGAAAGAAGTGTGGCGCGAGCCTTCGGCGTCAAATGGAGATATTCGCACCAACCGATGCACTCCGGTCTCAGAACGCAAATATCCGAACGCCCACTTACCGTCTACTTTTATGGTAACGCTTTTCAAACCGGCCTCGCTTCCCGGGCTTCGATCCAAGATCCGGGCTTTCCATTCCTTTTTCTCGGCAAAACGCAAATACATTCTTTCCAACATCTCCGCCCAATCCTGGGCGTCCACTCCGCCGGCTCCGGCATGAATGGAAATGATGGCATTATTCCGATCATATTCACCCGAGAACATGGTATGAAATTCCAAATTTCGAAACTTTGCCCTCAACTCCTCGTAACGTTTATACGCCTCTTCACCAAAGGAAGGATCCTCTTCTTTTTCCGCCATTGCCACCAGCTCTTCCAAGTCGGTGATATCGTTTTCCATATCTTCCCATTTTTTTATTTCCGTATTCAGCTCCTCCACTCTTTTGCTGATCTCTATGGCGGTGTCTTTATCATCCCAAAAACCTTCTCGGTTCATAAGTTTTTCTTTGTATTTCTTTTCTTGCTTTAAAGCGTCTATATCCAAAGAATTTTTTATCTTTAAGAACCTCTCCCTTAATTCTTCCAAATTTTTTAATAGATTTTCCATAATATATTATAATCTTATCAAATTATTTACAAAATATCACTTTATTTTATATTTCGCAAAAAATAATTTAATTCTCCCCGTCATCCCGGCCCCCGAGCCGGGATCTCATCGAAAGCAAAGCGCATGTTATTCCCGAGATCCTGAATCGGAGTTCAGGATGACGGTTTTTTTACTTGAGTTCAGGATGACGGTTTTTTTACTTGAGTTCAGGATGACGGTTTTTTTACTTGAGTTCAGGATGAAAATTTTTGTAAAATAAATACCGGGAAAAACCCGGTATTTTAAAAATATAATAAATAGAATAAACGGCTTACCTCTTGGACCACTGCGGAGCTCTTCTGGCTTTTTTTAATCCCGGTTTCTTTCTTTCCTTTTTCCGGTCGTCCCGGGTTAACCAACCCTTGGCCTTTAAAACCGGCCTTAATTCTTTATCAAATTCGCACAAAACTCTGGCCAAGCCGTGCCTTATAGCTTCGGCCTGCCCGTTTTTACCGCTTCCTTTGGCCACTATGGAAAAATCCAGGTCTTTAAGATGGCCGGTGGTCTTTAAGGGTTGTTTGGCAATTATAAGTCTTCCTTCATCAAAATATTCATCCGGTTTTACTCCGTTTACCGCCATATGTCCTTCTCCCTTATCATATAATCTTACTCTGGCCATGGCCGTTTTTCTTCTGCCTACGGCTTCTATATACTTTCTGTCTTGAAAAACGCCGTTTATATTCGGAGCTTCTTCGGTCTTTTCGGTTTTTTTGGTTTGGGAAGCTGTCTTCTTGGTTGTTGTCTTTTTGGTTGTGTTCTTAGTTGTTTGCTCGCTTGTTTTCGCCATATATAAATATTTATCCGGTTATAATCAACCTTTTTAACATATTTTTTCTTAGTTTATTGGCCGGCAACATATTCCTAACGGCCCTTTCCAAAACTTCCTCCGGTCTTTCTTCTTTTAGTTCGCTTAATTTTGTTTCTTTGATTCCGCCCGGATATCCGGAATATCGATAATATTTCTTTTGTTCCAACTTTTTGCCGGTAAACCTCATTTTGCTCACATTGGACACTTCCACAATGTCTCCCATATCAATATGAGGAGCAAAATCGGGCTTATTTTTTCCGCGCAAAAGAATGGCTATATCACTGGCCAATCTCCCCACCGCTCTGTCGGCGGCATCCAGTTGATGCTTTTGTCTTTCTATTTGTTTGGTCATATTTTCTATAAAACGATAATAATATAAATAAATATCCTATAATTCAGCTAAATCCAAAGCTAAATAAATTTACTTGCCGTTACTATACGAACTTATACGAATTTACAAATTATCTTATTACAAATGCCGAATTGATGCGGGTTAAGAACTTGTTTTCGTATTTATTCGCACATTCACGGATCCAATATTACACTAATTCGATCTGTGCCACCGGAGCTCCGTCTCCTTCTCGATTTCCCAATTTCACTATTCTGGTATATCCGCCCGGCCTTTCTTTATATCTTTCTCCCAAAATATCCATCAATTTATCAACCGCGTTCTTTTGGGGTAAAACCGAGATCAACCTTCTTCTGGCGGCCAGGTCTCCTTTTTTGGCCATGGTTATGGTTCTCTCCACTAAAGGTTTTACTTCTTTGGCTTTGGCTTCGGTGGTTTTTATTTTTTCATATACCAAAACACTGCATGCTAAATTTCGAAGCATCATTTCCCGCGGTTGCTTGGTTCTGCTCAATTTTCTTCCCTTTTTTCTATGTCTCATAAAACTTAATGATTATTTCGCAAAACAATATAATAAATTATTTTTTCTCGGAAGTTTTCTTTTTGGTTTCCTTTTTGGTTTCCTTTTTTCCTTCTTTCTTTTCTTTTCCCGCTTTATCATCCTTTTTCTCCTTAGGCTTCTTGCCTTTCTCTTTCTCGACCGTCTTGCTTTTCTTTTTCTCTGATGAAGAATTGTCTTCTCCTATCAAAGAATTGAATTGATCAACCAATATTTTAACCGATTTTTCAAAAGCTTCTTTGGGAGTAACGGTACCGTCGGTAACTATATCCAACACCAATTTCTCCCAATTGGTCATTTTACCGACACGCACATTTTCCACGTTGACTCCCACGCTTTGAATGGGAGAAAAAGCGGCATCCATATCTATAACTCCCGCATCCTTTTCTTTTTCCTTATTCTCTTCCGCTTCCACCGGTCTATATCCCCGGCCCTTTTCCGCAAATATCTCCATATTCAAACTACCGGACATATCCGTAATATTGGCTATTACCAATTCGGGGTCGACTATTTCCACTTGGCTGTTTTTGGTAATATCGCCGGCTGTAACTTGTTTTTCTCCATGAGCCTTTAATTCCAATTTGACCTCTTCGTCCGTATCTATCTTCATTCTTAATTTCTTAAGATTTAAAACGATCTCTAAAATATCTTCTTTAACATGGGGAATTTCGGTAAATTCATGAGTCGCGCCTTCTATTTTTATTCCGGTTACCGCGGCTCCGGACAAAGAAGAAAGCAAAACCCTTCGCAAAGAGTTGCCCAAAGTGGTTCCGTATCCGGGATAACAAGGCTCTATTGTTATCACTCCTCCGTTTTTATCTTTGCCTTCTTCAAATTTTATATTGGTGGGTTTGGCGATATTTTCCATAAAAAAGAAAAAATTAAATTGAAATTATTAGGAATATTGCTTATTAAAAGGTAAAGTCCGACCGGTGTGATGAATATTCCAAATTCAAATCGTTTAAAAGTATGGAATTACTTGGAATAATGCTCAACGATCATTTGGGTGTTTATGCTCTTTTCCAATTCCTCCACTTGCGGAGAATGCAAAACCTTGCCGGTCAAATTATCTTTATCCAAATGCAGCCAACCGGGAGCTTCATACTTTTTCAATTTCTCTGATACGCCTTTGAACTCTTTTTTCTTAACGGCGGTTTTTTTAATTCCAACCACATCTCCTTCTTTAACTTCATAAGAAGGGATGCTGACTTTTTTGTCATTAACCTGAATATGGCCATGATTCACTATCTGCCTGGCCTTATCCCTGGAAGATGCCAAACCCAGTCGATATACCACATTATCCAGCCTAAGCTCCAAGGCCGCTAAAAAATTCTTGCCTATATCTCCTTTTTTCTTGCCGGCTTTTTCAAAGATGATCTTGAATTGCTTTTCCATAAGCCTGTATTGTTTCTTGGCTTTTTGTTTTTCTTTGAGTTGCATGGCATAATCGCTCAATCTTTGCCTTCTGCCCAATCTGGGGCCGTGTATTCCCGGAGGATAATTGCGGGATACCATGGGGCATTTTTGAGTATTGCATTTGTCGCCCTTAAGCATCAATTTCTCTCCCACTCTTCGGCATTGTTTACATTTTGGATTTAAATCTCTTCCCATAGATATTGTATATTCGTTAAATAGTTAAATGGTTAATTTGTTGATCAGAAATAGATTTTCAAATATACAAATTAACAAATTCACATTTGTTATACCCTTCTCGGTTTCGGAGGTCGGCACCCGTTATGAGGCACCGGGGTTATATCTTTTATGGCGGTAACAAACAAACCGTTGGCGTTCAATGATCTGGTGGCCGCATCCCTGCCTATGCCAACGCCCTTAACAAAAACTCTAACGTTTTTTAAACCATACTCCTCTTTGGCTTTCATGCAAGCGATCTTGGTAATTATCTGAGCGGCGTAAGGAGTGGATTTTTTAGGCCCTTTAAAACCGGCCACTCCGGCACTGGCCCAAGACAATACATTCCCTTCTTCATCGGTTAAAGTTACGATAGTGTTGTTGTAAGTGGCTTTAATATAAGCGCATCCGGAATCAACTTTTTTCTTTTCTTTCTTCTTTTTGATCTGTTTTTTGCCTTTCTTTTCTTTTTTACTCTTTTCTTGTTTCTTCTTTTCCAATTTCTTTATCACATCTTCGGGCAACTCTTCTCCATCGTCGGAAGAGGGTTGTTTGGATGTATCAGAGTCTATGTCATCACTGTCAAAATCGGTGGCTAAAATTTTTTCTTCTTTTTGTTCTTCTTGTTCTTTGTTTTCCACGTTTTTTTCGTCTTCACCGCCGGAAGAATTCGGCGCGGTTTTTTTGTTTTCTTCAGCTTCTTGTGAATTTTTGATATCTTTATCCGTCATATTGAATTTAATAGTATAATAATTTATTTACGAGTGGTCTGTCCTCTTACCGGCATTCCTTTTTTATGCCTGTCACCCCTGTAACAACCGATATCTTTTAATCTTTTGATGTTGTTATTTATCTCTCTTCTGAGGTCTCCTTCAATAAGATAATCTCCTTCCACCACTGTTCTGATCTTATTGATCTCATCATCTGTCAGGTCTCTGACCCTTTTGTTTTCCACTTTCGCTTTTTGTATCACCTCTTTGGCTCTTGTTTCTCCTATTCCGAAAATGTAGGTTAAAGAAACTTCTAACCTTTTATCCGTCGGTATGGTTGCTCCGGCTATTCTTACCATATATTATATATTATTTATTTTCGCCAAACCCGATGCACAGATACGGGATGTGCGAATATTAATATTTATTTTTGCCTTTGTTTATGGCTGGCTATCTTGCAAATTACCCACACTCTACCTTTCCTTCTTACGGTCTTGCAATCCCGGCACATTTTTTTTACGCTTGATCTTACTTTCATATATTAAGGAAATTAAAGGAATTGAGGAAATAAAGGAAATTAAAGAACTTCTGTTTTCTTTAATTTCCTTTGCTTCCTCTTTTTTTCTTATTATAACCTAAAGGTGATCCTGCCTCTGGTCAGGTCGTATGGGCTGATCTGAACTTTTACCCTGTCTCCGGGCAATAATTTTATCTTATACATCCTCATCTTGCCGGACAAATAGGCCAATATTTCTTGGCCGTTATCAAGCATCACTCTAAAGGTTGTAGCCGGCATAGCCTCTATCACCTCTCCTTCCAATTCAATAAAATCTTTGGAGTCTATGTTTTTTTCTTGGTTATTTTTCTTTTTGCCCATTACACAAAAAAGATTGGTAAAGTTAAAATACTTTACCAAATAATAAGGTAAAACTTATTTTATTTAAATAATATTGTTTTATTGACAGGATAAAAGTAATTGTAAACTTAAAATTTATTATTGTCAATATCTGGCGGCCGAAATCCCGTAATTCATTTATTTTCCAATACCGCCTTTATTCTTCTTACCCCGGCGCTGCTGCTTTCTTCTTTCTTGATTCTAAAATAACCCAACCCGCCGGTTCTGTCAACATGGGGGCCGCCGCATATCTCATAAGAAAAATTATCCTCTCCTTCTCCTATTTTGTATACTTTTACTTGCTCTCCGTATCTTTCTTCAAAGGAGGCCACCGCCCCGTTATTTTTCGCTTGCTCCAACGGCATTTCTTCACAAGCCACCGGCAGATCCTTTTCAATCGCCTCGTTAACCGATCTTTCCACTTCTTGTTTTTGTTCCTCTGTCAGTTTCTCCGGATGAGAAAAATCAAACCGCAAACGTTCGGAAGTAATATTGCTTCCCTTTTGGGTAACATGAGCTCCCAGAACTTGGCGCAAAGCGGCCAAAAGCAAATGGGCGGCGGTGTGCAACTTTTTGGTCTCTTCATCGGAATCGGCCAAGCCGCCCTTGAATTTGCCGGCGCTGGCCGTGCGGGAAAGCTCTTGATGTTTTTTCATCTGCTCGGCAAAATCCTTCTCATCCACTTTAAACCCTCTTTCTTCCGCCAATTCCTCTGTTATCTCAATGGGAAAACCATAGGTTTGGTATAGATCAAAAGCTTCCACTCCGTTCAAGATCTTATCTTCTTCTTTTTTACTGTCAATTATTCTCTTAAACTCTTTTAAGCCTTTATTTAAAGTTTTCTCAAACTTCACTTGCTCTTCTTTGGTTCCTTCCACTATAAAATCCCGATTACGGGCAAGCTCTGGATAAGCTTCCTTGTAATCATCCGTAATGATCTTAACCATTTCCGGAATCCAAGGCTCTCCCGAATCTATGCCGATCTGCCTGCCATAACGGACCGCCCTTCTGAGTAGTCGGCGAACAATATAACCCTGGTCGGTGTTGGAAGGCTTTATCCCCTTGTCATCACCCATTATAAAAGTGGCTGCTTTAAGATGATCGGCAATAACCTCAAAAGCTTTCATATTGTCTTGGTATTTTTTTCCGCCGGAAAGCTTTGATATTTTATCTAAAGTATTTTGGAAAAGGTCGGTCTCATAAACATTGGTCTTGCCTTGCATGATCATACTGATCCTCTCCAAACCTCCTCCGAAATCAACATTTTTTTGATTCAATTTCTCAAATCCTTGTTCGGTTTTTATATATTCTATAAACACGCTGTTGCCGATCTCAATGAACCGTCCGCAATCACAATTTATATGGCAGGGTTGGTTCTTCCAGGGGGAATTCTCATGCCTGCCCAGCTCTTCTCCCAGGTCATAAAAAACCTCGCTGTCCGGACCGCCTATTTCTCCGACAGGCATATCGGCCGGCTTGCCGGACCGGGACCACCAGTTCTTGGCCTCGCTGTAATAAAAAATCCTGGCTTGCCCCATTCCGTTTCTTTCCACCTCTGACTCTTCCGCAACTTGAGCTTCAATGCCGTGGCGGGAAAAGATATCTTTCCAAATATCCACCGACTCTTCATCCCGGGGCACTCCTATATCCTCATTGCCTCCGAAAACGGAAACATAAAGCCGGGAGGGATCCAATTGCAATTCTTTTGTTAAAAATTCAAAAAACCAATTCAACTGTTCTTTTTTAAAATAATCCCCCAGGGACCAATTCCCAAGCATCTCAAAAAAAGTATTATGCCGGTTATCTCCGATCTCTTCTATATCTTCGGCTCGAAAACATTTTTGGGAATCGCATAATCTAACCCCTTCCGGATGCTTCTCTCCCAATAAATAAGGAACCAAGGGCTGCATCCCGGAACCGGTAAACAAAGTGGAAGAGTCTTCGCTCGGAATCAAGGAAGCGCTGGGAATAATGGCATGCCCTCTGTTTTTAAAAAAATCCAAATATCTTTGTCTTAATTCTTTCGCTGTCATAAATAATGTAAAAATAAATAATTTTAAAAATATAACAAAAACCGAGCTCTACTCAATATATAGAATTTTTTTTACTTTGACAAGAATAAAAAAACAAAACAAATAAATTATATCTTTCAAAATAAAACCCTTTCCTATTTCTGATAAACAGGTACCAAGAACATATCTCCTTTTTTAAGGGAGATATGTTTTTTACTAAATTGTATTTGGATCAAAGGTAAGCTTATTGCTCAGATTCTCCTCCCATGCCAAAAGCTATAACCAGCATGTAAAGAGCGGACAGTCCGACAACGTCATAAACTATCTTGGATAATAAGCTCATTTCACCGAAAAGTGCGGCCACCAAATCGAATTCAAATAAGCCGACCAACCCCCAATTCAAACCGCCTACTACCAACAAAATAAACACCACCCAATCCAAGGCATTGAACTTTTTCATAAATTTTAAAATTAAAAACTGTTAATTATTTTTTCGACCTTTAATGTTTTTATTATAACATTAAAAAGCTTTATTGTAAAAATTTGAAAGCAAAATTTAGCCGAATGTCAAGGGTTTGCCAACAAAAAATTTCCGCTAAAGCGGAATATGAGAAATATTTAAACGCAATAAAAATTTAATTGAATTTGGCTTTTCTGAATTTTACAGTAAACACCGGTTCATATTGGGAGCTATGTTCATCGGTTACCTCCACACTCTCTCCTTTGGTAACCTTATTCAAAGCTACGTCGCTCAATAATTGTTGGTCATCGGCTATGGATTTCTTGATCCTTTCCAGCTCTTCCAATTCTTGAGAAAATTCATTCTTTACCCGATTCTCTATTTGCTTCTTTTTCTCTTTGAATTGTTTTAGCTCTTCGGTTATCCTTTTATATTCTTCCGAATTTTCCAAAGACTGCTTATACATATCTTTTATTTTCTTTTGCTCTTTTTTGGATTGTTGGATGCGATCAAAGATCTCCTGCATTTTGGACATACACTTCATTGCTCCATTGTTTCATTGTTCCATTGCTATTGTCTTACACAATTTAACAATGGAACAATGGAACAATGGAATTTTAAATATGGTTAATAATTTTAATTTTGGAGCTATTTTGAAAAACCCCCTATTTATTTGCTCCACTTTACATACTTCTCATCAATATATCCGATAAATTGGCTTCTATTTAAAGGGTATCCGTAATCATTGA
>CAZEHL010000007.1:0-3587 GCA_964512155.1 uncultured Gammaproteobacteria bacterium
TTATTTTTTAATTATATCATATAATGTTAAGTAAATCAACCCACATACATACCATTAAATTTAGTGTGTCTAATAGTGTGTCTAAAAAATTCTTTCCCTGTCTATTTTTTTCATCGCTGATTGATATTTGCCTGGCGGCACGTTTAAATTAGCCTAAAAAATTATAACTCGCTACCGCTCAAACAGATAATTTTTTTAAACGGCTAATTTAAACTAAATATCAAAAGGCGAGAAAAAAATAGACAGGGAAAGAAATAGCTTAAACTATGTTTAAAAAAAGACCCAAAAAACACCACGGTCCGGATCTGCTTTCCGTATATCACAAATTGGAGCATAAAGTGGAGGATGTTATTGAAGATATACCGAGAGTAAAAGAAAAAAGAAAAAAAGACCGTTTTTTTAGAGCGTTTAAAATTCTTTTTTATTGTTTTTTGGGCGGAATGGTAATAATCGTATTATTGGGGATTTTTGTATTTAAAGATGTTTGGCATGTATATCAACATTCTATCTCCGGAAAAAAAAGCTTGGAAAGATCGATCGATCTTGCTTATGTTCAAGATTTTGAAGGGACCGCAATATCGGCCTCCAAGGCAAGCAACGACCTTGCCGCCGCCCACAGGGGGGTTGATCGTTTATCCGGCAATTTTTTAATTTCCAATTTTGATATTGCTAAAGAAAAATCGGGAAAAATTCAACGTTTTCTAAGGTCGGCTACGCTTGTGGCTAAAAGTTTGGAAGACGGGGGAGAGATCGGAGCGCGTCTAAAATCCTTTTTCCCCGAAGAAGAAGAGATCAACTTTGAAGATCTTTCCGAGGGAACAAAAAAAGAGTTTTTAAGAGTTGTTTATGAAAGCCCTCCCGCTTTAAGGGGTATAGAGGGAAATTTAAAATTGGCTTTGGCGGATATGGAAAATATCAATGAAGACGGTTTTTTCTTTTTGTTTGATGATAAATTGGAAAAGAGTGAAAAAGAGCTTGGCAGAGCCATCCAAGCGGTAAAAAGATCCTCTCAATTGGCCGAGATAATTCCGCTATTGGCCGGTTATCCGCAAAGGTCGGATTTTTTGCTGATGTTGCAGAATAATGACGAATTAAGGCCTTCCGGCGGTTTTTTGGGCACTTACGGCATCGCCCAAACCGAGAACGGAATATTCAAGAGATTGGAAACACATGATATCTATCATATGGATATGCCGGTAAAAGACAAAATAGAGGTTGAACCTCCCCGGCCCATCAAGAAATATTTGAACAACGAATGGTTCATGAGGGACTCCAATTGGTCTCCGGATTGGCCGACTTCGGCTCAAAAGATCGAATGGTTCTATCATCTGGAAAATGAATTATTGCCTCCGGAAAACCAAATAAACGATTTTTCCGGCGAATTCGAAGGGGTTATTGGCATAACTCCGGTTTTTGTTACCGACCTGTTGGCCATAACAGGGCCTATAGTTATTGAAGGAACGGAATATAACAAAGATAATTTTACCCGCCTTTTGCAATACAGGGTGGAAGAAGGATATGTGCAATTGGGAGTGCCTTCTTGGGAAAGAAAAGAAGTTATCGGCAAAATATTGCAAGAATTAAAAATAAGGCTTCTCGACCTTCCCGCAAGCCGATGGGGAGAAGTGGTTGATGTTTTGCAGAGGAGAACCGGCAAAAAAGATGCCCTGATCTATTTTAAAGATAATTCCGCTCAAGAAGTCGCTCGAGATCTGGAAATTGCCGGAGAAATGGCGGAAACAGACAAAGATTATTTAATGGTGGCGGATGCCAATCTCGGATCATTGAAGACCGATGCGGTAATAAAAAGAAATATTAATTACAGTATCCGCCGGAGGAACAAAGCTTCGGAAGTCGAATTGAGTATAAATTATTCTCATACGGGCGGTATTGATTGGAGGACAACCCATTATAAAACATACACAAGAGTGTATGTTCCCAAAGGAAGCAAGCTTATTTCTTTGGATAAAGAAAATACGACCGAAGAGGAAAACAAAACTCAAATAAGCGATGAGCGGGGAAAAACGGTATTCGGCACTTATCTAAAGATACCGGCCGGAAGCAACGGAAGTTTAAATTTAAAATATAGGTTACCCGAAAAAATAAGCCAACAGATCGAAAAAGGCGGATATGAATTATATTGGCAGAAACAGCCGGGCAACA
Source organism: uncultured Gammaproteobacteria bacterium (assembly GCA_964512155.1). Lineage (GTDB taxonomy): Bacteria > Patescibacteriota > Patescibacteriia > Patescibacteriales > JAGXOH01 > JAGXOH01. The sequence continues at coordinate 2,164 of CAZEHL010000007.1, forward strand.
GCATAGAAAAGATAACAGTTGACGCGGACTTGGGGAGTGGGGTAAAATCATATAACCCGACAGGATTTTATGCCGACAAAATAAGCAACCATCAAGTGAGGTGGAGCGGGGAGTTGAGGGAAGATAGAGGGTTTAAGATCGAATTCGCGAATTAAGCGTTTCGATCTTTCCTTATTTATTATTTCAGCCTCTAATATATAATACTCTTTGGGCGGAGGCCTCTTTTTTTGAGCTTTTTGATCGAGTCCGAAAATAATATTTCCCGCGGGATCAATTACTCCCGCCATAGAAAAAAATGATCTTGTTTTAATGGAGATTTGATGTAAGTTTGTAAATAACGCGGATAAATTTCACAAAATATGTTTATAAAACGAATAGGTATAGATTTGGGAACAACATCCACATTGGTGCATCTGCCCAAGAGGGGAATAGTGGTCAACGAGCCCAGCGTAGTGGCGGTTTCCATGGATGATAGAAAGATCTTGGCCGTGGGCAATGAGGCCAAAGATATGTTGGGAAGAACTCCGGATACCATAATAGCGGTAAAACCGCTTAAAGACGGAGTTATCGCCGATTATAGGACCACCGAGGCCATGCTCAGATATTTTATAAATAAAACTTTAGGGGGTTTGAGAGTAATGAGGCCGGAAGTTATGGTGGCCGTGCCGGCCGGCATTTCTTCCACTGAAAGACGGGCGGTTATCGAGGCCACCATTTCCGCCGGAGCCAAGGCCGCTTATATCATCAAAGAGCCGATTTCGGCGGCCATCGGGGCCGACATTCCCATCGGTTCCGCTTCCGGACATATGGTGGTTGACATAGGCGGGGGCACGGCTGAGATGGCCGTTATATCTTTGGGAGGAATAGTCTCTTCCAATTCGGTTCGAGTGGGAGGGAATAAGTTTGATTATGCCATAGTTGAGCATATAAGAAAAAAATATAATTTGGCCATCGGAGAAAGAACAGCCGAAGAGATCAAGATAAACATCGGTTCGGCTCTTTATCTTAAAGATAAACTGACTATGGAGATAAGAGGCAGGGATATAGTTTCCGGACTTCCCCGCAGTATTACGGTTATGAGCGATGATGTTACCGAGGCCATCCAAGACGAGTTGGAAGCGATAGTGGTTGCTTCCAAAAAAGTTTTAAACGGCACCTCTCCCGAATTGGCGGCGGATGTTATGGACAAAGGAATAGTTTTGACCGGCGGAAGTTCTTTGATCAGGAATTTGGACAAATTACTTGCCAGAACGATCGGAGTGCCGGTTTATGTGGCCGATGAATCCTTGATGTGCGTGGCCAAAGGAACCGGAATCGCCTTGGATAATTTGGATTCTTACAAAAGGAGTATAATGGCGACGAAATAGATATATTTAGATATATAGTGGATATGTATAGATATGAAGTAGATATAAATTATCATT
>CAZEHL010000007.1:3687-23243 GCA_964512155.1 uncultured Gammaproteobacteria bacterium
ATATTTAGATATATAGTGGATATGTATAGATATGAAGTAGATATAAATTATCATTTAATTAATTTACCCCATGTCTACCTATATCCATCTTATATCTATTAATTATGTTAATTGGAAATCGGGGAACCCCATCAACCCCAATAACCAATAACCAATAACTAATATGCTCATAGGCATTGATGCCAGCAGAGCCAATAGAAAGTATAAAAGCGGTACCGAATGGTATTCTTATTATTTAATTAAGCAATTGGCTTGGCTGGATTCGAAGAATCAATATATTTTATATACCGACAAGCCTCTTCAAAAAGAATTGGCCGACCTGGGTGATTCGAATACTTCCTTCTCCCGTTCAGCGGAAGAACAAGCCGGTCGAATAGATAAAAAAGGATATCAAACCGTTAAAAGCCCTTATAACAATTTTACTGCCAAAGTGCTGGAATGGCCGTTCACTTATTTCTGGACCTTGGGAAGATTATCTTGGGAGATGCTTTTTGGCAAAAAGCCGGACATTCTTTTTGTTCCGGCTCACGGACTGCCTTATTTCCATCCGAAAAGATCGATTGTTACAATTCATGATGTGGCTTTTAGAAAAGCGAAGAAATTGTATAGAGTGAGCGACATCGGAGCTGAAAGCAAAGGAGGTAAAAGATTGATAAATTTTTTTGTAACTTTGTTTACTTTGGGTAAATACGGGGCCACGTCTCTGGATTATCTGAATTGGTCCACCACCTTCTCTTTAAGAAGAGCGAAAAAAATAATCACCGTTTCCAAGTTCAGCAAACAAGAAATATTGGAAAATTATAAATGCGATCCGGATAAGATAAAAGTGATCTATAACGGGTATAATAATAATATTTATAGAAAAATAAACAATAAGCAAAAAATAGAAAGGAAGTTGGATAAATACGGCTTAAGTTCTCCTTATATTTTATATGTCGGCCGATTGGAGAGGAAGAAAAATATTCCGGCCTTGGTGGAAGCCTTTGGCATAGCTAAAATGGAAAATAAAGATTTTTCTTGTAAATTGGTATTGGTGGGCGCCGCCGATTATGGTTATGATGAGATAAAATGTTTAATAGAAGAATATAGTTTGAATTCGAAAGTATTGATGCCGGGTTGGATCGAAGAGCGGGATATGCCTTATATCTATAACGGGGCAACCGCTTTTGTGTTCCCTTCCAGGCATGAAGGATTCGGTATTCCGGTTTTGCAATCTTTGGCTTGCGGAGTTCCCGTGGCCGCTTCTTATATCACTCCCTTGCGGGAGGTGGGAGGGGACGCCGCTTTGTATTTCGACCCTTATGATGTGGAATCCATATCCGGATCCCTGCAAAAGATAACCATGAACAAACAGTTGAGAGAAAAATTGATCGCCAAGGGGTATGACAGGGTAAAATATTTTAGTTGGAAAAAAACGGCCGAAAAGACATTGAAAGAAATAAACGATCTCTGATCCGGAATTTGGCTATTAGCGGGCGGAAGTGAAGCCGGGAATGGTTAAATCAAACCTGAAATTCATTCACGGTAAATTCCAAAACAGACTCAATTTGATGATACATCCCGAAAATTTGAAATCTTTTCGGGATTTTTTAAATTTTAATATTTGTGGTATAATATAGAGAATATGAGAATATATATTATCAACTTTTTCTTTTTTCTTTCCTTTTTTTGCGGAATATTTTTTGGAGTTTTTGATTCGGAAGCGGGCTTTAAAGATCCCGTTTCGGCCGAAGCCGCTTCCAAGCAAGAAAATGTATTGATAAAATATAAGGATTCGCAAGAAATATCGACGAGGAAAGTGGAAAAAGACCGTCTCGAGCGGTTCATTAAAGAATACGGCCAAAGAAGCGATGTGGAATATGTGGAGCCGGATCATCATTATTACGCTTCTGTTATTCCAAACGATACTTATTTTGATAAACAGTGGTATTTAAAAAAAATAGGCGCTCCGGAAGCTTGGGATACAAAAAGGAATTCCCCGGAAAAAATTATCGCGATCGTGGATTCCGGGATCCAAATAGATCATCCGGACCTAAAGGGTAATATTTGGACCAACGAAGAAGAATCTTCAAACAATACCGGCAAAGATGATGATAATAACGGTTTTATAGATGACCGCCACGGTTGGGATTTTGTTAACAATGACGCCGACCCTTCCCCGGATTTCGGAGGAGAGCATACCGAGTCGGGCATATTGCACGGGACCTTGGTTTCCGGGGTGGCCGCCGCCGTCGGCAATAACGGCGCCGGCATCTCCGGTATTACTTGGAACGCGGAGATCATGCCTTTGAAAGTCCTTAATGATGAGGGCGAAGGAAGGACGAGCCATGTGGTTCAAGCGATAGATTACGCCGCGGATAACGGGGCGGATGTTATAAATCTTAGTTTTGTCGGCTTGAATTCCAGTCATGCCTTAAAACAATCAATAGATAGAGCCGTTGAAAAAGGAGTAATAGTGGTGGCCGCCGCCGGCAACGAGAAGGACGAAGGAACGGGATATGACCTGGATGAAACCCCCATGTATCCGGTTTGTTATCAAGGTGTTATAGGAGTGGGAGCCACCGACACTTTGGACCAAAAGGGAGATTTTTCAAGTTTCGGCCTTGAATGCATAGATATTTCCGCTCCCGGCGTAAGTATGTTCGGCACGTCTGTTTATGCCCCGGAAGAGGAAATAGATAATAAAAAATTGGATAAATATTATGACGGCTATTGGGCCGGAACATCCATGGCCGCTCCCATAATAAGCGGAAGTTTGGCTTTGATAAAAAGTGTCGACCCTTCTTTAAGGCCCAAAGAGACGGAACATATCCTCTTTGAAACAAGCGATGATATCAATAAATTAAATCCTGAATATACGGGACGATTGGGAGCCGGCAGAGTCAATCTGAGCAAAGCCGTTCAATATGCCGAAGAAGACTTGGAAAGGCGTCGGCCCAGGATCGTTTCCGCTCCTTATTCCGAATATATGGGCAAAGTCAAGGTGATAGATAGTGATCATAATTTAAGATCGGAATTCTTGGCTTACGGAGAAAATTTTACCGGAGGCGTGAATATGGCCGTCGGAGATGCGGTCGGAGACGATTCCATGGATATAATTACCGGAACCGGAGCCGGAGGAGGCCCTCATGTAAGAATATTCAACAAATACGGAGATCTGAAATCACAATTTTTCGCTTATGATGACCGCTTTAGAGGCGGAGTAAGGGTGGCCTCCGGAGACATCGACGGCGACGGCATCGACGAGATAATTACCGGAGCCGGAGCCGGAGGAGGCCCCCATGTAAGGGTCTTTGATAGTGCGGGCGCTCTTAAAAAGGAATTTTTTGCCTATCATCCCGACTTTAGAGGAGGCATCTATGTGGCCTCCGGAGACATCGACGGCGACGGCATCGACGAGATAATTACCGGAGCCGGAGCCGGAGGAGGCCCCCATGTAAGGGTCTTTGATAATAAAGGAGATGTTGTCCAACAATTTTTCGCCTATGATGATCGTTTCAAGGGAGGAGTAAGGGTGGCGGCCGGAAATGTCGATAGTAATGATATTAAATATAAAGAAGAGATAATTACCGCTCCCGGCAAAGGAGGAGGTCCTCATATAAAAGTTTTTAACGGCAATTCAAAATTAAAAAGCCAATTTTTTGCTTATAATAATGATTTTAGGGCCGGAGTTCAGGCGGGAGCCGGAGATATCGATAAAGACGGGGTTGATGAGATAATTACCGGAGCGGGCGCGGGAGGCGCTCCCCATATAAGAATATTCAATTCCGACGGCTCTCTTGTGAATTCTTTATACGGCTTTGATAAAGATTTTACCGGAGGAGTCAATGTCGATATTCTACCTTTTTAGTTAGTTTAATCTTTTAGAATATAATCATTTTGTTTTATGTCCAGAAGAGCCATATTTAATAAAAACAATGTTTTAGTAACGGGAGGGGCCGGATTCATAGGTTCTCATTTATGCGACGAATTGATTAAAAACAATAAAGTTATTTGTTTGGATAATCTATCCACCGGCGACGAAAGGAATATTGACCACCTTTTGTCAGATCCCGATTTTGAGTTTGTTCGCCATGACATAACACAACCGATTGACTTGGAAAACGACCCCAGCTTGCAAAAATTTAAAATACAATTCCAAGGAGTCCAATATGTATATCATTTGGCCTGCCCCATGTCTCCGAAAAATTTTAAAAAACATCGAATAGACAATCTGTTGGCCAACTCTTACGGAGTAAAGAACGCTCTGGCCATTGCCGGTAAATACGATGCTAAATTCCTTCATTTTTCTTCAGCTGTTGTATACGGCCCCAGAAGAGAAGGCAATGAAAAAATAAGAGAGGATGATATTGGAAAAGTGGATCTTTTATCCCAAAGAAGTTCCTATGATGAAGGAAAAAGGTTTGCCGAGACCATGGTGGCCAATTACGGCGAACATTACAATCTGGATACCAAAATAGCCAGGCTATTCAGGGTGTATGGGCCGAGAATGAAATTAAACGATGAGCAAATGTTGCCCGACTTTATAAATAATGCCTTGGAAGACAAGGAGCTGTTCGTTTACGGAGACAGTGATTTTTCTTCATCCTTTTGTTATATAAGCGATGTGGTTGATTTTTGCACCAAAATAATGGAAACGGAAAAACAAGGGCCTTATAATGTGGGATCCGATGTTGATATCAATGTTTCGGACCTGGCAAAAAAAATAATTAAAAAAACCGGTTCGAACTCAGAGGTAAAATATGAGCAAGAGAAATTGTTTATGAGCCGGCTACCGTTACCGGATATAAGCAAAGCGGTCAATGAATTGGGTTGGATGCCCATCATGACCTTGGATAAAGGATTGGATAGAACGATCGACTACTTAAAGGCCAACAGAGGAGTGAAAAAATTTGAAGAGATGGAATATTGAAAAGTCCAAATGGCCAAGCCCAAATGACAAATTAGTATTAAAATCTAAATAGCGGATAAAATAGAAAAATCATAAATTACAATACCAAGGTTTGAAACTGTTTTTAATTTGTAATTTTGGCCATTGTAATTTATTTGAAGCTTGTAATTTGTGGTTTAGTGCTTAATTATCTATTAGGATTTCCCCCAGTATTATGAAAAAAAGTAATAGTTCCGAGCAAAAAAAGCCATTGTTAAAGCGTATAGATAATTATCTTCTTCAATTTTCCCGAGTTCCCCTTAAAGAAAAACTGTTTTTTTTGCAGTATTTCGCCATCATGATCAGGGCCGGGCTTTCTTTGTCTGTTATAATGAAAACTCTGGCCAGACAAACATCCCATAAAAGACTTAAGAAAATTTTGGAAGAGGTGGGCGGGAACGTGGAAAAAGGGCATAGTTTAACAGATAGTTTCAAGCCTCATGAAGATGTATTCGGAGAATTGTTTATAAATATGATAGAGGCCGGAGAGAATTCCGGTAATTTGGAAGGAGTCCTTTATCAATTGTATGATCAAATGAAAAAAAAGCATGCCTTGATCTCTCAGATCAGGAATGCTTTGACTTATCCCGCTTTTATAATATTGGTGATGATAATAGTGGGAGTGATGATGATGGTAAAAGTTGTTCCGCAATTGGTATCCATGCTGGAGAGGTTTGATACCGAATTGCCTTTGGCCACCAGATTATTGATAGATATAAGCGATTTTATGTCGTCCAATATTCTTTTCTTATTAATGTTTTCTACGGCCATGATCGTTTTATTGGTTTATACATACCGCACGCGCCGAGGGAAATACATTTTCCAATATATGTTGTTGAAGACACCTGTTGTAAAGAGCATAATGATCAAAATAAATCTGGCGCGTTTTTCAAGGACCATGAGCGGTTTGCTAAAATCGGATATTTTGGTGACCCGCAGTTTCAGGATCACCGCCAATGTATTGAATAATTTGGTGTATAGGGAAGCTGTTTCAGAAATGGGGAGAAAAGTTGAAAAAGGATACCAGATAAATACCCTTATACCGAAATATCCCTCTTTGTTTCCGCCGGTGGTTCATGAGGTGGTTTCGGTGGGAGAAAAAACCGGAGAATTGGACGGCATGCTTTTGGAACTGGCCGAACATTATGAAGAAGAGGTAAAAAATGTTATGAAAAATCTGCCTTCCATAATAGAGCCGGTCCTGATAGTGCTTTTGGGCGTAGTGATCGGAGGTATGGCCATGGCCATTATTTTGCCTATGTATTCTCTTACATCCACCATTTAAAATTTTTGAAAGGCTTATCGGCGTTATAGTTTTGAACTTCAAGTCTTTGCGGGTAATTTTAAAAATCAGAGCAAACGGGCGGCCCTTTGCCCGAAATAATAATATGAACAAAAAGTTTTTGGAAAACAGGGGGTATTTTTTGGTCAATGTATTGGTGGTTGTCGGTATTATCGCTTTCATGGCCGCGGCCTCGGTTCCATATATTCGGAATTTTCAACCGCGGTTTGAACTTAATTCAATTAAAAAGCAGGTAGCTTCTGATCTTCGTTACGCTCAACAATCAACCGTAACCCAGCAAATTCCCCACGGAGTAAGATTTGATGATGACCTAAACGCTTATGAAGTAATAAAGATGAATAACAAAGGCACTTCCACTGTTAAATATCAAGAATTGACAGAAGAAATAAGCATCAAGGAAGTGGCCGGTTCAAGCGACGATCTGGTGGAATTCGATTTTTACGGAGGGGTGGACGAATCTTGCGAAGCGGTATTGGAGCACTCAAGCGGGGACACCGGAAGAGTAATAGTAAAACCTTCCGGTTATATAAAAATTCAATAACTATGGCCATGCGCTTTAAACATATATTAAAAAGCGAACAAGGATTATCTATGCTGGAAATAATTGTGGCTATTTCAGTTATTTCCATTGTTTTTTTCGGATTAATGAATGTTTTTCCTTTGGGGCTTTCCATAACCGGTTCGGCGGAAAATGAAACCGTGGCCGCTTTTTTGGTTCAAGAAAAGGTGGAGCTTTTAAGAAGCGAAGATTATGACAATATCGGTGAAGGAACAATAGAAGGCAAGCACAGGCTTTCTCTTGCCGAAGATGATTATCGTTATAATTATTGGCGAGAAACCGAAGTAAAAAACGTTGATAAAGACCTGAATGAAACCGCCTCTTCAACCGGCTTAAAGAAAATAACCTCGGTGGTTTATTATATGGATGATCTAACCAAAAAAGAGGAAAGTTATAGTATAACCACTTTAATAAGCGAATAAAGCATGTATTTAAAATTTAAAAAAAACGGCTTTACTTTGTTGGAAATAATGGTTGCTTTGTCTCTGTTTGCCATTATTACCATTATGGTAACTTCCATGTATATTTTATCCAATCGAGCCGCGGGCCGATCTTCGGCCAAAGCCGAGATGGCCCAGAATATCAGAGTGTCTTTCAACAGGATAAATCGAGAAGTTAGACAGTCCCCGGAAGTGGTTACCGACCTGAGTTCAAACAAAAGCGAGGCTTCTTCCCGGCTCATTTTTGAGAACGGCCATAACGAAGAAGAGATATTCTATATTAAATATTATTTGGATGGAACCGATCTAAGAAGATCGGAAATTGTTTATTATTTTCCGTCAGAGGAAGAAGAGTATGTAAGCTACAACACCCTTAACCAAGAGAATGAGTCACCGGAAGAAAAAACGGTGGAGGATCGCCTGGTGGGAGAGAATTTTAAAGAATTAAAATTTTGGAAAGACGAAGATCTAATAAAAACTGAAGCATGTTTGGAAAAGGCCGGCCGTGAGCTCTGTTCCGGCGGAGGGGTTTATAACAGGAATTGAATTTTATGGAAATAGGAAACAATAAAAAAGGTTTTGCCTTATTGGCGGTTATGTTGTTGATGTTTTTAATGTTTTCCGTCGCTTTTTATTTTTTGGATTTTTCCATGGTGGAACAAAGAATGGCTGATAGCCAGAAGCGGGGAGCAAAGGCTTATCATTTGGCCGAAGCCGGCTTGAATGAAATGTTTTGGCAATTAAAAAACAATGAGAATTATAAAAACGACTTCAGAACAAAGGATAGCTGGACAAAGACCATAACTGGAACAGATGTCTTTGGAGAAGGAACCGGCTCTTATTCGGTTACCATCCGAAATTCCCAAAAAGGCAAAGGAGAAATAACCGCTACCGGCACGATCCCCGTTTCTGATGAATATGTTGCTCAAAGAGTGGTAAAAAGCAAAGTATTTCAAGCCTTAAATCCGGATGACGACGGAGATTCAACTTCGACTTTTGATATTCATGACAGCGCTTTATTCGCCGAAGAAAAAATAGCCATTCTACACAGCAAGATCAATATTAACGGCTCAATCCACTCTAACAAGGATGTAAAAGTAAACGGCCACGGAACAAAGGTTTCTATCGGTAAAGATCTGGAAGCTGTGGGGGAGTTCAGCAAATCTTTCGCTTCTGACGTGGAAGTGGCCGGAGAGATCTCGGACAGCAAGGACCACAGTCCCCCGCCTCCGAAATTGGATATGCCCACGGTTTCTTTTGACAACGAAGATCCGATGTCTTTTAAGAAAAGAGCGGACAAAATTTATTCTGAAAAAGAATTTGAAAAAACGTTAAAAGATGCGGACGGATCCGCAGTATTCGGTGATGCCTCTTCTTCCGTTATTATTTATGTTACAGGCGATGTGTCTTTGGACCAGGATACCAATCTGACCATATACGGAGCCTTGATCGTTGAAGGAGGAGTTCGCTTGGGTGATGGTTCCGGTCCCAAAAAACTTTTTTGCGGAGGTGAATACACTTCTTTGAGCATAAATTATGTTGATGGTTATCCGGCCGGACTTATAGCAAAGGATGATATCAAATTCGGCTTCTGTTTGCGGTCAAGCAATATTGACGGTGTTATTTATGCCGGCAAAAAGATGGATATAATGAATTTTACCGACAGTGTCGATATTAACGGCGGAATATTCGGTAAAGATATTAGAATATTCAGCGTTTGGAACGATATGGCCATGAAATATGACGAGGACATTGTGGGTTACACTCTTTATCCCACCGAATATGCGCCGATAATAAAAATGGACCACTGGGAAGAAGAGTATTGAATCTTTTTTATTTGTCTGCGGTTATATGGTAAAATAAAAAAAAGAATTTATCGATATTTTGAAGGTTTTTAAAATAGAATTATCATTATTATGATCCCAATAACCGGAAAACATTATCCCGTCGGCCTTGATATTTCCGATCTGAGCTTGAAATCGGTTCAATTGAACAAAAGGGGTAAAAAAATAAAGACGCAAGCTTTGAATCAGCTGGATCTACCTTCGGGGATCATTGAGAGCGGGCGCATAGTCGATAAGAATAAGGCAATAAAAAAAGTAAAAGAGCTATGGAAGAACCCCTTTTACGGATCAATAAAGTCGGACAGGGTGGTGGCCTCTTTGCCGGATTCCAAAAGTTTTGTAAAAACGATCCGGGTTGATAACGGGTTGAACAATATCGTGGAAGTTATTGAAACGGAAATAGAAAAGCATATACCTTATATGGTGGATAAAGTTTATTATGATTGGCAAATAATAGAAGAGGGCGTATCTTCTTCTTTGGTTTTGATAGGTGTTTGCCCCAAGGATATATCAAATGACTATTATGATGTTTTAACCAAGGCCGGATTAAAGGTGGAAGCGTTGGAAGTGGAGGCTGTGCCGATGGCCAGAGCTTTGTTAAAAGAAGAGAGTCCTTTTGTTGACAAAAAAGAAAGCAACAGTAAGAAAAAAAACAAAGATGCTTATCTGATAATAGATCTGGGCAGAACAAGAACCGCTTTTATCGTTTATGCCCGGGGCGGAATCGTTTTTACCGCCGATATCAATATTTCCGGCGATAGCATAACGGAAAACATAGCGGACAAATTAAATATTGATCCAAAAAAAGCGGAGAGCAAAAAGATGCAATACGGCAAAAAAGGATCCGGAAAGCCCGATGCGGAGAGCAAAAAGATGATTGAGGAGAATTTCGGCCGTATTAACCGGAAAGCGGAAGAAATATTCGATTTTTATAACAATAAACATTTAGACGGAGCGCAGATAAGCAAAGTGGTGTTGGCCGGAGGCGGAGCTTGCCTCAACGGTGTTGGATCATTTTTTGATTCGATCGGAGCCGAAACGGTCTTGGGAGAGGCGGCACTTCATTTATCAAGCAGGGAGAAGAAGATCTTTAATAAAAAATTTGGAAACAATTCTTGCGAGCCGAACCGGACTTTCTCCACCGCCGCCGGCTTAGCTTTGGGAAGAATATTTATTAAAAACGCGGATAATTTTTCCATTTAATTATCAGTATATGATGCATTTGAATTTATTATCTCCGAAGAAAAAAAAGGAAATAGAGTGGAGGCATCTGTATGAATTTATAAAAGAGGCCGGCTTTATTTTGAGCATTTTTTTATTGCTGATAAGCTTTTTTTTGGTGTTTGCCAAATTGACATTGTCGGATATGGTGGACAGAAACGCAGATGAAGGCTTTTCTCTTGAGAGGGATTCGGAGCAAAACAAAACAGTCGAGAAGGTCAATAAAAGACTGCGGGAGATATCCGGAATACAAAACGGCTTTGTTCCTTGGTCCGGTTTTATAGAAACCATAGCGCAAAATTCCAATCAAAAAATAAAATTCCGATCCATAGAAGCGGACAAAGAAGAGAAAAAGATAAACATAAAGGGCAATGCTTCAGACAGGGCCTCGCTTTTGGAATTTAAACATAATTTGGAAAATTCGGAAATGTTCGCCAAAATAATATTTCCCATAGATAATATATTAAAAAAAGAAGATATTGATTTTAATATAGATATTAAAATAGATCCGGAAAAAAATAATGCAGATTAATATGAATTTTGATTTTTTTAAAAAAATACCGGCCAAAAAGAAATTAATGATCGCCTCCGGTTTTTTGATCCTGTTTGTGTTTTGCTTTGCCTATTTTATTATTTTTCCTTTAATGGCCGACATTAAAAGTATGAGTACCGAGATAGAAGAAAAAGAGCGGAAAATTAAAAAGAAACATCAACAAAAAAAGTTGTTGGCTGAAAATAAAAAAAAGTTGGAACAAATAGATTCCGATTCGGAAGTTTTGAATTCTTTTTTTGTTCTTGATTCCAAAAACTTGGAGTTTATAACAAAATTGGAAGAAGTTGCCTCAAACAGCAATGTAGAGCAAGATCTAAGGCTTATTACAAAGGAACAGAGTTCGAAAGGTTTTTATAGAATGATCCCTTTGGAAATAAAAACGGCCGGAAGCATGAAGTCCCAATTGGATTATCTTGTGAAATTGGAATCCTTGGATGAATTTATAGATATCGATTATTTGGCTATAAATTCCGCCTCTTCCGGAGAAGGGAGTAAAGCGGATATGTTGATCCGTTCCGATACTTATTGGGCGGAAAAGATCAAGATCGATGTAGATTAAAATTCAAACAAGTACACTTCATTATATGTATGGCCCGCTTGCCAAAAACGGCGCGAATAAACCTTAATATATGATCAATTTTAAAAAAAACAAATTCGCAACCGCAAAATTGATTCTATTTTCAATCCTTTTTATTTTTATTATAGGGGGAGGTTTGTATATCGGTTATTTTTTGTATGAAAATTTTTACAAAACAGTGGCGTATATTCATGAAGACGAAATATCGGGTTCCGGCGGGAATATCGAGATCTTGGATCTGAATAAATTCGAAGAAATTAAAAATAATTTTGAAAAAAGAAAAGAGGCCGGAGACGTGGATGTTTCGATCGATCTTTATTGATCCGTATCGATTCGGCCGACTCCGGGCAAAAAACGGATCGGGCCATAGTTATCAAAATTATATGTAAGATGCAATAGCGTTGTTTACAAAATGCGGGTAAATATTCGGAAAAGGAAAGTGCTTATTTTTGTTAATTTCGCCTACCTACCATACCCGTAGATTAACAAAAATAAGCACTTTCCTTTTCTTGGAGCGAGCAAACCTAAAAAATTCTTAATTTATTTTTGTAAACAACACAAATAAGGCGATAAATTGCTGCATCTAAATGTTTCACACTGGCCAGTGTGAAACATTTAGCCTCAAAATTGATCGAACTTTTTGACAAGGCGTCCCGGTGTCGTTATGCCGGATCTTCGGAATATCCTGCAGGATCCTTTTAAACTCCCATTTTTTTTATATATTCCGAAGGTGTTAATTCTTTAAGTTTTTTGCCGGCACCTTTTGCCGGTTGCGGGGCTTCTTTATAGATTTTATGCATTTTTTCCGCTAAGTTTTCCGGGTCATCGGCCCTGAACATGTCTCCGCCGAAAAATGACACCGCCTCCGGTATGCCTCCGTGGTCTGAAGCCAAAATAAAAACACCGGCCAAGGCGGCCTCATAAATGACCGTGGGAGAATTTTCATAACAGAGAGAGGGGATGATCAAGCAATCTCCTTTCCGCATTTCCTTTGGTATCTCCTTGTTGTCCTTTTTGCCGGTAAAGACAACGTTTGATCCCCGGGCCTTGCGCCCGGCTTTTTTTATTGCCGAACCATCTCCTATTATTTTCAATTCCGCTTGCAAAGAGTGTTGGCGTTCAAATTTTTTAAAAGCGTCTATTAAGAGCAATATTCCTTTGTGTTCCTCTATCTGGCCGACATAAAGAAAAGTGAATTTTTTCTTCTCCGGTGACGGATCTTTTTTGTCTTTATTTAGAAATGATTCGGTTACGGGATTGAATATGACTTTTTTTTCCGAGTTTTTAAAGAACCCTTTTTCCAGATGCAGGGAAAGGAGCCAATTCGAAGGGGATATTATTTTATCGACCTTTCTGAAAAGAAAAGCGTTTATTTTTTGGTATAAATAAGCCGGCAAACTATCTATTATTTTTTCTTTATTCAACATCATCAATCCGCCGGGGTGGAGTAGTTGGATGTCATGCAAAACATGGAAGTGTTCGGCTTTCATTTTCTTTATCGCCCCGGGAGTTAAAAAACCTATTCCTTTTAAGTTGTGCGTTATAACAAGGCCGCCGCCTTCTTCGGCCAATATCTTTTTTATTCGGCGGTATTTTCTGAATGCGAAAATATCCGCTATATGCCAAACAAGCCGGGCCGGGCCGGGAATTTTGTTAAGATGATAATAAAAGGAATTCAGGTAATATATGTCTTTATTCTGTTCCGGAACCTTTTTGCCGTACGGTTTGGTGGTTATTATTTTTACCGGATATCCTTGTTTCTTGAATTCACGGTAAATTATTTCCACTATTTTTTCCGCTCCGCCTCGATTAAACGGCTTGTAAAGATTGTTTATGAGTATGATGTTTTTCATGTTTTTCACAATTAAAGCTGTTCAATTTTTTTGATCATCTTTCCCAGTTTTTCTCCGGTTCTCTCCGGTTTATATTTTTCTTCTACCAGTTTTAAGGCGTTGCTTCCCATTAACCGCCTTTTTTCCGGATCATTTATTAAAAGTTTTATTTTTTCCGTCAATTCCCGGGCGTTTTTCGGCGCAACCGTATATCCTTGTTCTCCGTTTTTGAATACGCTTCTCACTCCGGGCAGATCAGAAGCTATAACCGGAGTCCCGCAGGCCATGGCTTCCAGCAGAACCATGCCGAATGCTTCCCCTTTGTTTATGGAAGGCAGTACAAAAATATCGCTTTCTTGATATTCTTGCGTTAATCGTTCTTGGTCCACCCCTCCCTTAAAGTGCACATGATCTTTTAATCCGGCTTCTTTGGCTTTGTTTTGATAATATTTTTTTAATTCTCCTTCTCCCACAATATGAATTTCCCAAGAGATGCCGGTTGTTTCTTCCTTCAGTATCCGGGCCGCTTCTATTAGATATTCCACTCCTTTAAAATAATGGGCTTTATCCAGTCCGCCCACAAAGAGTATGGTTATTTTATTATTGGTTTTCTTTTTTCGGGGAAAGAATTTGTTCGTGTCCACTCCGAACGGGATCTCTAAGAATTTTTCCGGATTTTTTTGATATATTTTTTTTAGCCGGCTATGCTTGATGTAGTCTATATTGGCGCAAGTTATTATTTCCGCTTTTTTAAAAAGGGAATTGAATATTAAAAATGAAGGAATTTGGAAGATCTTGGCCGAGAGGCTTAAACCTTTAACGTCCATGTGATAGTGAATGGCCAACTTGAATTTTTTCCGAAAGATCTTCTTGGCCATCCATACGATCTCGGCTCCGCCGAAAAAAGGGTAATGAAGATATACTATATCATATTTCGGTGTTAGGCGAATAAGAGAAGGCAATAAAGCCGCATTACCGTATTTTAAAAAGGGCGGCAGAAAATGCGCTTTTACTTTGATCCCGTTTACATTCATGGTTTTAACTTCGGCCTTCCTTGTTCTATAATTCGGAGTAAAATTGACGATCGCGGCCCCTCTTTTTTGGAGAAGTTCGGAAAATTGTAAAGCGCTATTGCCTATGCCTCCTTTATACGGAGGAAAAGTGCATATTATTTGGGCTATTTTTTTATTCTTCATCATTCTTGTTTTCTTTTTTGGATATGGCCACTTCTCTTGATATATCTGTTAAATTTTTTTCCATATTTTCCATTTTTAATCTGATTTTGAACACCAGATAAAAAAGCAAAAGAACGGCCAAATAAAATAAAATATCTATTCCTCGTCCGGAAAACCCGGCTTCGGTCAAGAATTCGTCTATTTGTTTTAAAAATAGAATGGCTCCGGCGGCCGCCGACCAAAAAACAAGCCAAAATAAGAATTCATTGAATCCAATGTTTTTTTTCTTTTTTTGCCAGCCCAACCTGGATAGAAAAAAGGCTATAACCAGTAAAGCTATTATTTGTTGGAACATACATATTTAATTGGTTAATTGGTTAATTGGTTAATTGGTTAATTAGTTAATTAGTTAATTGGTTAATTAGTTGATTAGTTAATTTGTGTATTTGTGAGTTGGTTAATTGGTATCTTTATTCGAAAAGGAGTATAAATGTATCACACTATAGTGTGATACATTAATTGAGTGCATCTCTTAATTGTTCATTCCGCAAATTCACCAATTAAAAAATTAGCTAATCAATCTTTTTATTATTATATCTTTAATAATCCTGACTCCTCCACTGAAATTCTGTCCATATTCATGGTAGATGACCGTTATGGGCACTTCTTTTATCCGGAGTTTTTCTTTGTGCGCTTTGTGCAATATTTCGCTGCAATGGGCCATTTTATCTTGTTCTATCTTTATTTTCAGAGTTGCTTGCCGAGAAAGGGCTCGAAAGCCGTTTTGGGGGTCGGTGGTTTTTATTTTGAAAAATAAACGGTTAACTATTTTGCCCATGGGCAGTATCAGCTTTTCTTTCAGGAGCGGAAGGTTTGATCTTTTGCCTAAAAAACGGGATCCGAAACAAGCGTCCACCTTTTCTTCCATTATAGGTTTTATCAGATCCGGGATCTCTTCCGCCAAAAATTGCCCGTCCGCATCAAAGTGGACTATTATATCCGCTCCTCTTGCCAGTGAATAACTGTTGCCGGTCTGCAAGGCCGCCCCTTGTCCCCGATTTATGGGATGGCGGATTAAAGTTATTTTTTTTTGATGAAGGTCTTTTGAACATTTATGGTCAATTTGGGCTTTTCGAACTTCCCGGGAAGTGTTGTCTTGCGAACGATCATCCACCACCACCGCTTCGTCCACGTATTTTATAACGTTTTCCAAGACTTTTTTGATATTTCTCTCTTCATTGTATGCCGGAATAACGCAAAAAATTTTCATAATAAGAAATTAAGAAATCGGTTAATTTGTGGATTTGTTAATTGGTTGACAGTAAATGCAAATTTTATTTATAAATCCAAAGCTCAAAATCCTAATATCAAATCAAATTCAAAGCCCAAATTTCAAATGACAAATTTTAGAATTTGACATTTAGTCATTTGATATTGATTTGTCATTTGAGCGGGTTTGATATTTGGATTTATTCAGCTTTTGATTTTGAGCCGAGGTTTTACGCTTTGAACTTTGCTTTTCGAGTTTTCTAATTTTTCAATTTTTAAATTTATTCTTGAGCCGCCCTTACAATTTCTTCAATAGTGGTTATTCCGTTTCTGGCTTTTATAAAAGCGTCTTCTATCATGGTTATCATTCCCTCTTTTTCCGCTTGTTTTTTGATCTCCGCCTCGCTTCCTTTTTTAACTATCAGATCTGTTATCTCTTTTGTGTTTTCCAATATTTCATATATTCCCACTCTGCCTTTGTAGCCGGTATTGTTGCATTGGCTGCAGCCCTTTCCTTTGTAAAACCTTAATGATCTTATATCTTTTTTTTCCGAAGAAATAACCTTTTCTTCTTTTAAAGTTTTCAATATTTTATCCACATTAAACAAAGAATTCAATTCTTTTGCCGCCTCTTCTTTGAATTCATAGCTTTGAATGCAATTGGGGCAAATTTTTCTTACCAATCTTTGGGCTATAATAATATTTATGTTGTTGGCTATCAAAAAAGACGGGATCCCCAAATTGTTCATTCTGGAAATTGTGCTTACCGTATCATTGGTATGCAAAGTTGACAATATTAAATGGCCGGTCATGGAAGCATGGGTGGCGATTTCGGCCGTTTCTTTGTCCCTTATCTCTCCCACCATGATGATATCCGGGTCCTGTCTTAAAAGGGCTCTTAACCCTTGGGCGAAAGTAAATCCCACTTTGTTATTGATCTGGGATTGGTTTATTCTGGAAATATGGTATTCGATCGGATCTTCTATGGTCGAGATGTTTATTTTTGGACTGTTCAGAATATTCAATATGGTGTATAAAGTGGTGGTTTTTCCCGAGCCGGTCGGGCCGGTCACCAATATTTCTCCATAAGGCTTTTTAATATTTCTTTTTACTTTTTCCAATTCTTTTTTTTGTATTCCCAGCTGGCTTAAATTCATCATTTGGGCGCTTTCATTCAATAATCTGATCACGATTTTTTCGCCGTTGAACGTCGGAATAATGGAGACCCTGAAAGAGATCTTGTATTTTTTGGTATAGATCTTAAATCTGCCGTCTTGGGGCATTTTGTGTTCATCTATTTTCAGATTGGCCAATATTTTGATCCTGGAAACTATCCCGCTGTGTGTTTTTTTGGGCAAGGTAACAATATCGTATAACACCCCGTCGATCCGATACCTGATTATCACCTTTTTTTCTTCCGGCTCTATGTGAACATCACTGGCATCCTGATAAATGGCGTGGTCCATTAAAGTATCCACTATTTTGACAGCCGGCATATCCGTGATCTTTTCCAGGTCTTTACTTTTTATTTTCGACTTTGATTCTTTTGAACCATCGTAGCTGAATTCGTTTTTTAAATTTTTGTGGTATTTTTTTATGCTTTCTTGGATGTCTTCCGGAGTGGTTAAACTTATTACCGGGTTTAAGCCGGTTTTTTTTCTTATAAATTCAAATATTTCCAAATTGGCCGGCTCGGTGGTGGCCAATTTTATTTCTTTTTCATTTTTTCCATAAGCTATCACTTTATGGGCGGTGGCAGTTGTTTCGGGGATGGTGAGCAGGGTATCTCGGCTGATGTTCTTTCCTTTAAGTTCCACAAAGGGCAGTTTAAAATAGTCGGCCGCCATTTTATAAAAAAGAGAAGAGGAAATTATCTTTTTTTCAATAAGGTGGTTTATAATATTTTTATTTTCTTTTTTGGCCTGCCGGGCGTATTCTTCGAATTTTTCTTCTGTTAAGATGCCCGAATCTTTAAGGATGAGTTTTATGTGTTTTTTCAACATAAATTTATTTATTTTTTGATTTAAAATATTATGGACTTGAAATCCGCGGTAAATTCATTATATCATTTATATTCTTAACTTTAAAATTTAAAATAAATATGATAAAGTAAAATAAATAAACGATTATGCAAAATGTTATATTTTTCAGAAATATATAATTCGACCTATAATATAAAGAATAATATAGGCGGGGCGATAACAAGCGTCTTCCGCTTTTTGGGCGCCAAGATGTGTTTGTTTTTTTTATTGGTTGTAAATATAGCTCAATGGCTGGTTGTTTATCTCATCTTCGATCGGGCATCGGAGCAATTATTGGTATTGCATTACAATGTTGACTTCGGGCCGGATAGAATGGGACAAGCTTCCCAGTTGTATATAATGCCGGCCATAGGAACCGCGGTTTTGTTTCTGAATGTTTTGTTATTGCTGTTCTTTTATCGCCGCGGGGACATAAGAGCACTTTCCCGTTTTCTACTGGGAGCGGCTTTGGCGGTTAATATCTTTATATTGATGGCGCTGGGCCCGATATATCTTATAAATTTTGTTTATTGACCTTTCGAGAATATGCCGATCTCCGCAGATGTAGATCTTTCGTTATTCTTAATGTTTGCGGGAGATCGGTAGATTCGCGGTTATATTTTATGCAGGACGTTTATATCATCAGCATATTATTGCTTTCCACCTTGGCTTTTATTTTTACTTTGGGATGGACCCCTTTTTTAACCCATTTTTTGTATAAGCACAAAATAGGCAAGCAAATAAGAGACAACGGGGAAACACCCGTTTTCAGCAAATTGCACGCCCATAAATCCGGCACTCCCACCATGGGAGGAATTTTGATATGGGCGACATTGTTGGTCTTTATAGTCTTTTTTTATTATTTCGATCTTTTTACCTCTCATCCCGCTTTGGAAACGCTCAATTTTTTCTCCAGAAAAGAAACATTGTTGCCTTTGGGGGCTTTATTGGCCACCGCATTGGTGGGAATAGTGGACGATTGGCTCGATGTCAGGGGCAAAGGTGTTTGGGGAGGAGGGGGATTGAACATGAAACATAGATTATTGATATATACTTTTATTGCTTTAGTGGGAGCTTGGTGGTTTTATTTCAAATTGGATTGGACGGTTTTGCATATACCTTTTTGGGGCAACTTCGAGATCGGATGGTGGTATATTCCTTTTTTTGTTTTGGTTATTGTGGGAACAGCCTTTTCGGTCAATGAAACGGACGGGCTGGACGGTTTGGCCGGGGGCGTCTTAATGACCTCTTATGCTTCTTTTGCGGTTATTTCTTTTATGCTGGGCAGATTCGACTTGGCCGTCTTTTGCGGAGTTATTATGGGAGCTTTGCTGGCTTTTTTATGGTTCAATATAACTCCGGCCAGATTTTATATGGGAGATACGGGAGCGATGAGTTTGGGCGTTACTTTGGGTATAATAGCCATGCTTACCAATAGCGCCTTATTGTTGCCGGTGATCGGATTTGTTTTTCTTCTGGAATCATTATCCGTTATTGTTCAAGTTTTATCCAAAAAGATATTCAAAAAAAAGATCTTTCATTCAGCTCCTTTCCACCATCATTTGCAGGCCGTCGGTTGGAGTGAAGCCAAGATAGTGATGAGGTTTTGGGTGGTTGCCGGAGTATCGGCATTTGTCGGAATTATAATATTTTTGCTGGACAAAGGATTTTGAAGATCTATTGGATGCAAATTGATATACAGTTGATACATAGTGGAACAGATACAAATATATCCTCATATCCATTCATATCTATCCATATCCACCACATATCAACCTCATATCCATTCATATCAACATATATCCACCACATATCCATTCTATATTATGAAA
>CAZEHL010000007.1:23343-27013 GCA_964512155.1 uncultured Gammaproteobacteria bacterium
TCATATCCATTCATATCAACATATATCCACCACATATCCATTCTATATTATGAAAACTATTAAGAAACTAAGATCGATAATAGCGCCTCAAAAAGGTGAGCACGAACCTGACAAATTGTTCATAGGCAATATAGTCGTTCTTTTGATCTTCGGCCTTATAATGCTATCCAGCGCTTCGGCCGTTATTTCTTATGCTCATTACGGCAACAGTTATCGTTTTTTTCTCTTGCAGTTAATGTGGATCATTGCCGGAGGAAGTATTCTGTTGGTTTTATCCCGGATGGATTATAGGTCTTTACAAAAATACGCCGTTTTTTTTCTTTTCGCTTCCATCGGATTGTTGCTTTTGGTGTTTGTTCCCGGCTTGAGCGCCGAATACGGAACTTCCAGGAGCTGGATAGTTGTGGGGGGCGTATCTTTGCAGCCGGCCGAATTTGTCAAGCTGGCATTTCTTATATATCTGGCCGCTTGGTTGGCCAGGAGAAAAGGTAAATTGGAAAAAATAGGAGAAGGAATTATTCCTTTTTTGGTTATCTTGGGGATAATAACTTTATTGATGCTTGCCCAGCCGGACTTGGGGACCCTTGTTATTATAGCGGTATCATCTTTAATGGTCTATTTTGTGGGAGGAGGAAAGATAATCCATTTGTTCACCTTTTCCGTTATCAGCATATTATTGCTTGCTTTGGTTGTTAATTTTCATTCTTATCAAATGGACAGGATACAATGTTGGCTGAACCCTCAAGCCGGCACCGGGGAAAAATGCTACCAGGTCAATCAATCCTTGATAGCCGTCGGCTCCGGCGGTCTTTTCGGCCAAGGATTGGGCCAAAGCAAGCAAAAATATATGTATTTGCCGGAAGTGAGCAATGATTCCATTTTTCCGGTTATCGCCGAGGAACTCGGCTTTATTTTTAGTTGTTTAGTCCTTTTTCTATATATGTCACTTTTTTGGTTTGGAATAAAAATAGCCAAAAGCGCCCCTGACGATTTCGGCAAATTGTTGGCGATGGGTATTGTGTCTTGGATAATGATACAAGCTATAGTTAATATAGGAGGAATGATAAACTTTATTCCCATGACCGGCGTTCCCTTGCCTCTTATAAGTTACGGCGGCTCCTCTATTGTGGCCACCATGGCGGCCTTGGGGGTGGTGATCAATATCAGCAAGCAGACGAAATAATAGGTAAATTGTAATCGGTAATTGGTAAATCGGGTTATTTTTTAATGTTAAAATAAACACCTCCGTTTAGCGATTTCCCTTTTACAACTTACAAATTACATTTTCATATATTCATGTTTTCTAAAAATAAAAAAAAGAGAAAGATCTTGTTGACCGGCGGAGGCACCGGCGGATCTGTCACGCCCTTGTTGACGGTAATGGATAAACTTCAAGAAACAGGGGACGAGTATGATTTTCTTTGGCTCGGAAGCAGAAGAGGAGTGGAAAAGAATTTGGTGGAAGAAAGAGGAGTGGAGTTCCAAAGCATTCCGGCCGGCAAATTAAGAAGATATTTTTCTTTTGCCAATTTTGTCGACCCTTTTAAAATAATGATCGGTTTTTTCCGTTCTTTATTTATCATATTAAAACAGAAGCCGGACTTGATCATGAGTGCCGGCAGTTTTGTCAGCGTGCCGGCGGTTTGGGCCGGCTGGATATGTCGAGTGCCCGTTGTTATTCATCAACAGGATGTTCGCCCCGGTTTGGCCAATAAGTTAATGGCCCCTTTTGCGGATAAGATAACGGTTACTTTTGAGAGATCTTTGAATGATTACGGCCCAAAAGCGGTTTGGACCGGAAATCCGGTCAAAGCATCTCCAAAAGAAGAAGGAGTGCCTTTCAATTTTGCGGACGATTTGCCGGTGGTGTTGGCCGTGGGAGGAGGGACCGGATCTCTGGCCCTGAACCGGTTGATCGAGGAAAGCATTGATGATCTGCTTAAAATATGCCAAGTGATCCATATAACCGGTAAAAACAGACAACAATCCAAAAACTTGAAAAAGAAAAAAGGTTATTACAGATATTCCTTTCTAAAACATTCGGACATATTGAAAGCCGTCAAAAGAGCTGATATAGTGGTTAGCCGGGCCGGATTGGGATTTCTAACCGAGATAAGCTATAACAAGAAACCGGCCATATTGATCCCTATGCCTGACTCCCACCAAGAGGACAATGCCCGTCTCTTTGGGGAGAATGGGGCCGGAATAGTATTGGATCAAAATAAAATAACCGCCAAAGATCTGGCAAAAGAAATTAAAGAGTTGATCAATGATAAGAAAATGCGCGACCGGTTGTCCGCCAATGTCGGTAAAATGATCAAGAAGAACGGAACCGAGAATGTGGTTAAAATTGTAAAGAAGCTGATATGGATCTATCCAAATTAAAAAAAGTTTATATGATCGGCATCAAGGGGGTCGGCATGACCATGCTCGCCCAGTTTTTGGCGCAAAAAGGAGTGGAAGTCTCCGGTTCCGACACTGAAGAAAAATTTATGACCGATGATATATTGGCTAAAAACGGAATTGAGGTTATAGAGGGATTTGCTCCGGGAAATATCCCGGCGGATGCGGATTTGGTTATATATTCCACCGCCTATTCTTCTGAAACCAACGCGGAAGTAAAAGAAGCGGTGGAAAAGGACCTTAAAATTCTTACTTTCGGGGAGGCTTTAAGCAAGATATTCAACGTTTCCCGGGGGTTGGCTGTTTGCGGAACGCATGGCAAGACCACCACCACCGCTTGGCTGGGTTATGTATTGGATAAGGCCGGCGAGGAGCCGAGCGTTATGGTGGGCGCCAAAGTGGAACAATTTAGCGGAAGCGGATTGGTCGGAACATCGGACCTTTTGGTGATAGAGGCGGACGAGTATCAGAATAAATTAAAGAGTTTTCATCCCAAGGCGGTAATTTTAAATAATATTGAACACGACCATCATGATTTTTTCCCCACTCGGGAAAGCTATACCTCGGTATTTGAGGATTTTATAAAAAAGATCCCGTCCAAGGGGTTTTTGGTGGCCAATTATGATGATCCGGAAGTAAAAAAGGTCTCTTTCCAATGTCCGGGAAAGGTCATCTCTTATGGTATTGATAACAAAGAAGCGGACTTGATAGCCCGGGATATAAAACAGGGAAGCGAGGCTACCGGTGAAGCGGGCAAGCAGTTTTTTCGAGTGGAGATGACGCAAGACGGTGAAAAAAGCGAATTGGGCGCCTTTAGTATCGGGTTGAGCGGCAGGCATAATATTTATAACGCCTTGGCGGTTATAGCCACCTGTTTGGAGATGGGATTGGAATTGAAAGACATAAGAACCCATCTGGAAGGATTTATTGGAACCGAAAGAAGAATGCAAGCATTGGGATATTTCAAGCAAGTTCCCATAATAGACGATTACGCCCATCATCCGACCGAGATCAAAACCACTTTGGCCGGAGTGAAAAATAAATTCCCGGATAAACGCATAATAACCGTTTTTCATCCCCATACCTATTCCAGGACCTTGGCTTTGTTGGAAGAATTCGGCCGAAGTTTCGGCCAAAGCGATGAAGTTATTGTTTTGGATATTTACGGATCGGCCCGGGAAAAACAAGGAGGAGTTCATGCCCGGGATTTGGTGGAAAAAATAAAAGAAAACAATCCGGAAAATAAAAAAGATAATATTTATTATAT
>CAZEHL010000007.1:27113-30392 GCA_964512155.1 uncultured Gammaproteobacteria bacterium
TATGGATAAAATACAACAAAACATTCCATTGGCCGAATATTCCACTTTCCGCATCGGCGGTCCGGCCAAGTATTTTTTGGAAGCAAAAGAAAAACAGGATTTAATAGATGCATATGCTTGGGCTGAAAAGCATAGCCAAAAAGTTATTTTATTGGGAGGAGGTAGTAATGTTTTAATAAATGATCAAGGAGTGGAAGGGTTGGTTTTGAAGCCGGCCGGCGATAATATAGCCGAACACGGGAGCAGGTTAACCGGTTCGGCCGGGGTCGAGTTGGCCAGGGCCGTGCGAGTGGCCGCCAATGCCGGCTTGTCCGGTTTGGAATGGGCCGGAGGTATTCCGGGCGCCACCTTAGGAGGAGCGGTTCGAGGCAATGCCGGAGCCTTTGGAATTGACATGGGCCTGCTGGTGGAAAATGCGGAAGTTTTTGACATCCGAGACAAAACAGGATCTCCGTTTTTAACTTTTAGCAACAAGGATTGCCGGTTTGATTACAGAACAAGCATTTTCAAACAAACCGACCGTTATGTAATATGGAATGTGGTCTTAAAAATGAAAAAGAGAGATTCAAGCGAGGTGAAAGAAGAAATAAGGAAAATAATCGACAAAAGGCGCCGCAGCCAGCCCAACCTGCCCAATGCCGGTTGTGTTTTTAAAAATTTCAGCTATGATCAGTTAAAAGAAGCCAATCGGGAATTACTCGAACATGCCGAAAATACCGGCGCGGTAAATAACGGCAAAATAGGAGCCGGATGGGTGGTCGATCTGTTGGGGCTTAAAGGCAAGATCATCGGAGGGGCCAAGATCAGTTTGGAACATGCCAATTTCATTGTTAACACCGGCAAAGCCACTTCCATGGACATAATCGCCTTGATAAGATATATCAAAAAAGAGGCCAAAGAGAAGTTGAATTTGGATATGGAAGAGGAAATACAGTATCTTGGGTTTAATTAATATGTAAGGTCTATTAGTGTTGTTTGCAAGTTTTAGAATTTTTTTAACGATGTGAAGTGTTGGAAGGAACAAGCAGTCTTGTTTGTTGACCTAAGGGCCGGCGCTTATCGGGTAGGCTGTCAACAAACAAGACTGCTTGTTCCCGAAAATATTTAAATTTTTGTAAACAATGCTATCAAACCCCGTAATTTATATATTGAATAAATACTATGATCCCCGAATTCGTTAAAAATATTTTGTTCCGATTGGAAAACAACGGCTATCAAGCGTTCGTGGTCGGCGGCTGCGTGCGCGATATTTTGTTGGAAAGAGACAATAAAGACCGGGATTGGGATATAACCACCGATGCCGAACCGAAACAAATATTGAATGTATTTGAAAAAAGCAAATATAACAATGAATACGGAACCGTGTTGGTATCGGCTGAAGACAAGCAAGGAACAAAATACACGGTAGAGATAACCACTTTCCGCTCCGAGGGTGGCTACAGTGATAAACGCCATCCGGATGAGATCATATTTGAAAAAACTTTGGAAAGGGATCTGCATCGGCGGGATTTTACTATAAATGCTTTGGCCATGAAGCCGAAAGAAAGCCCGGTTTCAATTCCGGAAGATATATCGGACTGGGTGTTTGAGAGAAACGGTTTTTATATTGTGGATCTTTTCGGAGGCGAAAAGGATCTAAAGAAAAGGATTATAAGAGCGGTCGGAGAGCCGGCGGACAGATTTCAAGAAGATGCTTTAAGAATGATGAGGGCCGTTAGGTTTGCCTGCCGGTTGGATTTTTCCTTAGAGCCCAAAACCGAGCGGGCCATTAAAAAAATGTCCGGCAGCATCAAATTTATCGCCAAAGAAAGGATCAGGGATGAATTGATCAAAATATTGGCTTCCGACCAAGCGTATAAAGGGGTGATGCTTCTTCATGAAAATAAGTTGCTCCAATAT
Source organism: uncultured Gammaproteobacteria bacterium (assembly GCA_964512155.1). GTDB lineage: Bacteria > Patescibacteriota > Patescibacteriia > Patescibacteriales > JAGXOH01 > JAGXOH01. Next base: position 29,013 of record CAZEHL010000007.1, read on the forward strand.
ATTCTGCCGGAATTGGAAGAAGGTAAAGGGGTCAAACAAGACCGCCATCACATTTATACGGTTTTTACTCACGGAGTTTATTCCCTAAAAAATTGCCCCAACCCGGATTGGCGGGTCAGATTGGCCGCCCTTTTGCATGATGTCGGCAAAACAAAAGCCAAAAAAATAATTAACGGCGTGGCCACATTTTATAATCATGAGTATATAAGCGCCAAAATAGCCGCCAAAATAGCCAAAAGATTGCGTTTTAAGAATGAAGACGCCGAAAAGATCTATTTACTGGTAAAAAATCATATGTTCTATTATAATGTCGGAGAGGTGACCGCCAGCTCGGTGCGCCGTCTTATCAGAAAAGTGGGGGAAGAAAATTTAAGCGACCTGATAGATCTTCGGATCGCCGATCGATTGGGTTCCGGAGTTCCCAAGGGCAAGCCTTACAAACTGAGGCACCTGGAGTATATGATGGAGAAAGTAAGAAAAGACCCTGTTTCCGTAAAAATGTTGGCCATCAACGGTAATGATCTTATAAAAAAGGTCGGATTGAACCCCGGCCCCAAAATAGGAGCTATTTTGGAAGTTTTATTGTCTGAAGTGTTGGATGACCCGGCTTTAAATGATAAGCAATATTTGTTAAAAAGAAGCAAAGAATTAAAGGATATGGAGTTGGAAGAATTGCAACAGAGAGCGGAAGAGAGAATAGAGAAAGAGCAACAAGAAGAGGATAAAAAAATAAAACGGGAATTTAAAGTAAAATAGATGATCGTCGATTGTTGTCGGCTTAATATGACAATTAATGATCACCAATTACCATTTTATTACCATTTTCGTCATTCCTCCCCGCCGTTCGCGAACGGCGGGGAGGAATCTCGAAACTATTCACGAGATCCCTGCTTTCGCAGGGATGACGCTCTTAATCACCAATTAACAAATCACCAATTAACAAGCTAACCATTAATCAAAATTATGGAAGTAAACATCAAGGCTACGGAGATCTCTTTAACTCCGGACATCAAAACTTATGTACAGCAAAAGATGGATATGTTGGAAAAATATTTGGGTGACACTCAAGTTATCCATTGCGATGTGGAAGTGGGAAAGGCTGTCGGCAAACGGCATTCCGGCAATATTTATCGGGCCGAAGTGAATTTGGAATTGCCGGGAGAGCTCTTGAGAGTGGAAAAGACCGAAAAAGATCTATGGAAGGCCATAGATAAAGTAAAAGACCACATGGCCAGATCAGTTAAAAAATATAAAGAAAAAAAGAGAGAATAATTTTCCCAATTTCTAATTTCTAATTCCCAATTTCTAATTGTGAAAAGAATTTTGTTTTTCTCTTTAAGTATTAGTTATTGATTAGAAATTAGGTCAATTAGAAATTAG
>CAZEHL010000008.1:0-3367 GCA_964512155.1 uncultured Gammaproteobacteria bacterium
TTAGTTCCTTTTATTCCGGTTTTTTCCGGAAAGTTGATCACTTTTTTGATGTCTTCTTTTTCGATATTTGTCCGGTGTTTTTTCAGTAGTTTGAATTTGTTAACGGCGTAATTGGTAAAATATATCATATATTTATTGGCACTCCCAATTTATTCCTATCCAAACAGTATCTTTACATTCCTTATCTTCCCCCAATTCGAACGCCCCGTCGCATTCACTTTTTGGAATTCCCGCTTCACATCCGTCTTCGGCATTAAAGTCGGTGATACAACATCCTATTTCTTCGGGGTCGGCTTCTTCTGAGGAGGATGGGCCACAAAAATTTTCATCTCCTTCACTATGATATCCGTTCTTGCAATTGGCACAAAGAGGCAAACTCTCCGGATTATCTTTTTTTGATCTGGCGCATTTTGTGCCATTGGGCAGTAATCGGGAGCTTACGCATCTTCCGGCTTTACATATTTTGTTGGGGAAATATTCTCCTTCACAGTCGTTTTGGTTTTCCATGATGATCGCTTGGCAGTTGTTGCCGGTATCGCAGCATCCGGTTTCATAAGTGGGTATTCCTCCCGGTTTGGTTGTTTGCAGATCCACCAGATCCGGATTGATGGTATACAAAATAGCGTAAGAAGATAAGGCTATAACCAAGCCGGTCAAGCCGGCGGTTATCCAGGATTTGGCGTTGTCGATACGGCCGGTATTGCCTCCGGCCGTCAGCCAGATCACTCCTCCCAGCATTATTACCAAAGCGGCCAGAATACCGACTATTCCTATGGCATAGTTGTAAATAGCTTTGATATATTCGCCTATGGCGCTTGTCCCTTCCTGGGGATTAATATTGGTCAAACCGGGGATATTTACTTGAAGTTCAAATCCTTCTGTCTCCTTTTTCTCCTCCTTTTTCTCCTTTACCACTAATTCGCAAATGTTGTCTTCTCCGCACTCCCATCCTTCATCGCAATCCGCATCAGTCGTACATGGTTCAAAAGCATAAGCTTGCGGTTGGGATTGGAAAAAAAATAAAGGAAGGGCCAATATGATAAACAAGAAGATTGTTATTAGCTTCAGTTTCTTTTGCATGCGGCTTGAAAATATTATTTAACAAATTCGTTTTTGCCTCCTCCTTTTTTTGCTTGTTTTATAATATTTCTTATCATCTCCCGAGTTATATCTCTACCTCCCAGACCGACAATAAAGCTTTGCACTTTCGTTTTCAAATTTTCTCTCGCTTTCAAAGATCTAATATCCCCGGCCAAAGGGCCTTCGTTGCCCAAACCGATGGCCTTATCCAAGGTGGCCGTTATTTTGGTTTTTTCCAATATCTTTTTGATCTCTTTGTCCGGGAACGGCCGGTATACTTTTATTTTTAATACTCCGACATTTTTTTGTTCGTCAGCCACTTCTTTAACGGTACCCGCAACCGACCCCATGGCTATCAATATAATTTGCGGTTTAGCCGGGCCGTAATATTCCACCAAGCCGTTATCTTCGCTTTTATATTTGGTCTTTGTTTTCTTTTCATTCGATTCGAACTTTTGCGTATATTGTTCATATTGTTCCTTTATTTCTTCAGTAGCTGACAAAAGATCTTGGTGCAGTTTTTCCCTGATCTCCATATAATAAGCCGGGGAAGCGAAAGCTCCCAAGGTGGCGGGGTTTTCCGGATCCAATATCTCGTTCTTTTTGCTCTTTCTGTCCGGTAGGAATTTTTTGATCTGCTTGGCGGTCGGAATGCTCACCGGTTCATAGGAGTGGGTAAGGATATAGCCGTCTATATTGATCAAGGCCGGCAGTCTTAATTTTTCCGCTACTTTGTAAGCGATTATATGTTGTTTGACCGATTCTTGGTGGTTTTCGGCAAAGAACATCATCCAGCCGGAGTCGCGGACAGACATGGCGTCCTGGTGGTCGTTCCAGATGGTGATGGGCGCCGAAACTCCCCGGTTGGCGCAAGTGATCACCGCCGGCAATCTCATGCCGGCGATATTGTATATAACTTCGGTCATCAGCAGTAATCCCTGGGAGCTGGTGGCCGAATATACCCGGGAACCGGTGGCTGAAGCCCCTTCGATTATGGAAGCGGCCGCGAATTCGCTTTCCGCTCTGACATATTCATAATCGGCTTTGCCGTCCGCTTTGAATTTGGCCAGATCTTCCACGATATGGGTTTGGGGAGTGATAGGGTAGGCGGAAACCACTTCCGGGCCGATATTTTTGATTGTATACGCTACAGCGCGAGAACCTTCGAGAATAGACATATGTTTAAATTGTTAATGATTTGATTAGCAATGATTATAATGAATTGATATACAGTAGATGTATATTGATATATAATTATTTGCAACTACATATCCATTGCATATCCATTGCATATCTATGCATATCAATCGTATATCTATCCGAATCAATAGAACTTTAATATGTTAATTAACAAATTATTAATTAATGCACATTATTTCTCCTCTAACTCCATCCCAATGGCTTTCACCGGGCATTGGTCGGCGCACAACCCGCATCCTTTGCAAAAATCATAGTTAAACCTTGGTTTGAGATCGCCTTTTTTGTCAGGGATCATTTGAATGGCTCCTTCCGGACACACCAAAGCGCATCGGCCGCAACCGATACAGGTCTTTTTGTCCACAGCCGGACAATAAGTCCGCCAACCGCCGGTTTTGTTTTTTCGGGTGGAACCCGGTTTTGATGTTATATCCATGATATTGAAAAATCAAGATGCAAAAGTCAAAAATCAAAAAGATATTTAACTTTTACCCTTTTTGAATTTTTCTCTGTCATTTTGCATTTTGACTTTTGCATTTTTCATTATTATTATTTGTTTGCTTTTTTTACCGCCTCAATATTCTTATCCACGATCTCTTTCCCCTTTTCCTCGAATTTTTGTTTTATCGCTTTTTCCAACCCTTTAAGGCTAATTAATCCTGTAGCTTTGGCGAAAGCTCCCAAGATGGTGGTATTGGCCACATTTTTACCCAAGATGTCCAGGGCTATGCCGGAAGCATCTATGGCCGATATTTTTTGAGTCTGCAAAGGAAGCTGTCCTTTCTTTTCGGCTTTGGAAGTATTTAATATCATTTGGGTGTTGTCATCGCAATCACTGGTCATATCCACCGTTTTGATCAAAGAGGCATCCAGAATTATTAAAATATCCGGGTTGTAGACCTGTTCCCGCAATCGTATCGGTTTATCATCTATTCTGGCGAATGACTCCACCGGCGCTCCGGTCCGTTCCACTCCGAAAGAAGGAAAAGCTTGGGAATGCCAACCGTCCTCGAAAGCGGCGATGGCTATTAATTCAGCTGCGGTAACCACTCCTTGGCCTCCGCGGCCGTGTATTCTGATTTGGTACATA
>CAZEHL010000008.1:3467-6411 GCA_964512155.1 uncultured Gammaproteobacteria bacterium
TTGGATATTATTTCTTCCGAGGAAAAATTTTGTTCTGAAGTCGGCGCAAAAATAAGCAATAGAATGGCCGAGAGCACTAAAAACGAAAAGATGTATATAATTATTGCCCACCATTTTGTATACCATTTTTTATCGCCGGCGCCGGTCATGATCATCGGTTAATTGAAAAATTTACTGAATTAAGTTAGTATAGAATCAATAATTATTTGTTTACAAATTATAAAATACCATTATTATATTTTACCTGTTAATTATAACATAGCTTAAATTATTTACAAAATAATGATTTTTTTATGTCCTCAAAATATGACCACAAACAAATAGAGATCAAATGGAGGGAAAATTGGGCAAAATGGGAGTTGTATAAAACTCCGATAAACAAAGATAAACAAAAATTTTATGTATTGGATATGTTCCCTTATCCTTCCGGTTCGGGCCTGCATATCGGCCATCCTCGAGGATATATAGCCTCTGATGTATTTGCCAGAATGAAAATACTTCAGGGGTATAATGTACTTCATCCCATGGGATGGGACGCCTTCGGCTTGCCGGCTGAAAATTATGCCATCAAAAACAAAGTCCATCCCAGGCAGGCGGCCGAAGAAAACATCGCCACTTTTAAAGGGCAACTTCAAAAATTGGGTTTTACCTATGATTGGGATCGGGAAATAAATACCACCGATCCAAAATTTTACAAATGGACGCAATGGATATTTTTGCAACTATATAAAAAAGGATTGGCTTATCAGTCTTATGAGCCGATAAATTGGTGTCCTTCTTGCCAGACCGGTCTGGCCAACGAGGATCTGGAGAACGGGCGGTGCGAGAGATGCGGCAGTGACGTGGAGCAAAAGCCGATGCGGCAATGGGTGCTTAAGATCACCGATTATGCGGATAGATTATTGGATGATCTGGATAAGTTGGACCGGTGGAGCAGTTCTATTGTGGAGATGCAACGGAATTGGATAGGTAGAAGTGAGGGAGCGAAAGTGAAATTTAGAATTAGAAATTCGAAATTGGAAGATGGAGATAAAGATGAATTTTTGGAGGTGTTTACCACGCGTCCGGACACACTATTCGGATGTACTTATATGGTGGTGGCGCCGGAGCATCCGTTAATTGGAAATTGGTCCGCCTCTTCGGCGGATAAAAAATTGGAAATTGGAAATTGGAATGAAGTTCAAGAATATCTTGAAAAAGCTAAAAAGAAGACAGAGTTGGAGAGGACGGCTGAAGAAAAAGAAAAGACCGGCGTCAAGCTGGAAGGAGTTACGGCCGTCAATCCGGTGAACGGCAAAGAGTTGCCTATTTTTGTGGCCGATTATGTGTTGGCCGGATACGGCACCGGCGCCATTATGGCGGTGCCGGCACATGATGAGCGTGACTGGGAATTTGCCACAACTTATAACTCACAACTCAAAACCCAAAACTCTCAAGAGGGGCTGGATATCATTCCGGTGGTAAAACCCAAAAAGTTACAAGTTACAAGTTACAAGTTACAGAATAAAGAAGACATTTTTACCGAAGAAGGGGTTAATATAAACTCCGATTTTCTCAATGGACTGGAAACTTCAGAGGCCAAGAAAAAGATCATCAAGTGGCTGGAAGAGAACGATTGCGGGGAGGCGGCCACCGATTATAAGTTAAAGGATTGGGTGTTTTCCAGACAGAGGTATTGGGGTGAGCCCATTCCGATAGTCCATTGCGAGAAGTGCGGAGTAGTGCCGGTGCCGGAAGAAGAATTGCCGGTGGAATTGCCAGAAGTTGATAATTATCAACCGAGCGGGACAGGAGAGTCCCCTTTAGCCACTATCGAGGATTGGGTGAATACCAAATGCCCTCAATGCGGGGCGCCGGCCAAACGAGAGACCAACACCATGCCCCAGTGGGCCGGATCCAGTTGGTATTATTTGCGTTATATCGATCCGGATAATAATGAGCAATTAGTAAACAAAGAAAAAGAAAAATACTGGTCTCCGGTGGATCTGTATGTGGGCGGAGCCGAGCATGCCACCAGACATTTGATATATGCCAGATTTTGGCATAAATTTCTATATGATATCGGGGTTGTTAATTATGATGAGCCTTTTACCAGATTGGAGCATGTGGGCATTATTTTGGCCGAAGACGGGCGGAAAATGAGCAAAAGATTCGGCAATGTTATTAATCCGAACAAGATCGTGGAACAATACGGGACGGATACTATGAGGGTTTACGAGATGTTTATGGGGCCGTTCAACCAATCCATCGCTTGGAGTACCAACGGCCTGGTCGGGGTGAGGCGATTTTTGGAAAGAATATATAATTATGCGGAACATATTTTTAGCCTGGATAAAGACCGGTTGAATAAATGGATGAACAATGAAGTAAAAACCGACCCTGGCATGGTGAGCCTTATTCACAAGACCATTAAAAAAGTGAGCGAGGATATTTATAATTTCAAGTTCAATACCGCCATTAGCCAATTGATGATCTTTAGGAATAAGCTGGATGCCAAGGGCGGAGAAGAAAAAATATTGGCCAAAGAGGATCTGGAAAGATTTTTAATAATACTTTCCCCGCTCGCTCCGCATTTGGCCGAAGAGCTTTGGGAGAAATTGGGCCATGCGGAAAGTATTTTTCAAGAAAATTGGCCGGAGTATGATCCGGAGCTTATAAAAGAAGGAAAGGTGAATATTGCCATTCAAGTGAACGGCAAGTTGAGGGATGCTATGGAAGTGGAAAGCGATTTGGGTGAAGAAGAGGTTAAGGATATGGCCCGGCAACGGGAAAAGGTGCGAAAATGGCTGGATGATAAAGAAGTGGCAAAAGCGGTATATGTGGAAGGCAGGTTGGTTAATTTTGTGGTAAAGTAAGAATAAAATTAGCAATTTTCAACTCTCAATTTACAAATAATTTTCAATAATTCAATGATCAATTAGTCCTGTTAGGTAAATTGCAAAAA
>CAZEHL010000008.1:6511-29019 GCA_964512155.1 uncultured Gammaproteobacteria bacterium
AAATAATTTTCAATAATTCAATGATCAATTAGTCCTGTTAGGTAAATTGCAAAAAATAATATTTATTGGAAATTGATGGATTGAAAATTTAATGAAAATTGGAAAATGAAAATTGGAAATTTAAGATTTAAGATTTAAGTTGTGGTTGCGCCACCGCTTTTTTGTTAATAATTCATTTCTATGCTTCAAAAGAAGAAAAGATTGCGTAAGCCCAAATATTTCCAAGGCAGAATTTCCAAAGGCTTTGTCTCCCTATATTCATCCAGGATGATCTTTAGAATGGCCGCGGGATTACTGGGTTTATTCATGCCCATTTTTTTGTATCAGCTTTTTGAATTTGATCTTCGCTACGTCATTTATTATTACATGCTTCGTTATTTGGTTTATGCTTTGGTAGTGGGATGGGGCGCTCGTTATTTGAACAAGATCGGTTTGAGAAGATCGATCAGGATAAGTATTGTTTGGATAATATTATTTTATTCAACCTTGTTTTATTTGGATCATATTATGCGGGCCACGGACTTGGCCTTTTTTGAGTATAAATGGAAGATCTTGGCGCTTGTCGGATTGGCTCTGGTCTTTATGACTTTAAGGAATACCATGTATTGGGTGCCGGTACATACCGATATGGCCAAGTTTACCAATCGCCGCAATCGGGGCAAGCAATTAAGCCTTTTGGAGGCTACTACCGTCGCTTTTCAGGCTTTGATGCCGGTTATAGCCGGCGTGATCTTGTCTTTTTATAATTACGGAGTTCTTTTTATATGTATTATTTTGATATGTCTGGCTTCAGCCATTCCTTTAATGCATCTTCCCCGCACCAAGGAAAAATTCAGTTGGAGTTATCTCCGCACTTGGAAAGAATTTTTTTCCAAAAAAAGAAGAAGAACGGTGCTTGCTTATATGGGGGACGGAGCGGAGAATGTTATCGGTATTATCGTATGGCCGATTTTTATATGGGAAATATTGAACGGGAGCTACTTGCAGGTAGGCATACTTTCTTCCCTGGTGATAATAGTGACCGTTTTTATGCAACTGGGTTTAGGAAAGTTTGTGGACCTCAAAGACAAGAATAAGATCCTTAAATTCGGAACTATGCTTTATTCAGCCGGTTGGATAGTCAAAATGTTTGTGGCCACCGCTTTTCATATTTTTATTACTTCCACTTACCATAATTTGGCCAAAATGTTTACTCGAACCCCTTTTGATGCCATGACCTATGAAAAGGCGGCCGACCAAGGCCATTTTGTGGATGAATTCACGGTCATTCATGAGATGGCCGTTAATTTGGGGCGATTTTTGATGTTAGTGGTGGTTTTTGTATTGAGCATTCATGTAAGCTTGGAATGGACTTTTATATTGGGAGCTTTGGCGGCCTTGACTTTGAATTTTTTAACTCCGGATCATATTTTAAAAGAAGGAAGGTATGCCGGATAATGTTCGTTTATTGGTTGATATGTATTGATATGAGGTAGATATGAGGTAGATATGAAGTTGATACGAAGTTGATATATAAGGAGAATAAAATAGATCTGTTTAAAGTTTTATTGAAATCCTCTCGGACCTAATTTATAGGTTACAAATTATGGGTTTTGAGATCCAAGTTCCGAAGTTATAAGCTGGCCATAAACCATCTTCCGTCCCTTTTTTCCACTCGAAAATTAATTTTCACTTCTTCACCGCTGAAATCGATGCTGTTGCTATATATTACTTCATCTTCCCCTGAAGAAGATACCTCTGAGCCGGATAGGGTATTGGCCAGAGTATATCTCCCTTCTTCATCCAAGAAATCAACGGTATAGGTAACAGCTTGGTGCATATCTTCAATAAAATAATCAACGGCTTGATCTTTATCTCCCCGCCTGATCGCTCCCTCCGCCTTTGTTATCGCTTCCTTGGCGGTGGCGGTGCCTTTATTGCTTTCCGTATCCGAGCATTTTGAACAACTTTCTTCCGGGTATTCGGTTTCCTCTTCCGTTTCCCCGCTTTCTTTTTCTTCTTTTCCTTTTTTGGTCGGTTGATCCAATTCTCCGGCGGGGATGTTTTCTATTATTTGGTCGGTTGCTCCCAAGCTTAATTTTTTCATGATGGCAAAAGCATGAGAAGGCCTGTTAAGGAAATATCGCCTCCCATCCCCGGGGTTTATATACCAAGCTTCCCCATCGGCTTCCACTTGCAGGAAGATCTTGCCCGAATGCTTTTCGGCAAAGTCTTTATCTATATCCGGTTTCCCTTTACCGGCCGGATTATAATTGTGGAGTATCTCTGTTTTATCGTCATAACCGTCTCCGTCCGTATCCGCTTTTTCGGGATCGGTTCCCAAATTTTTTTCCAGAGAGTCGCTTAACCCGTCTCCGTCGGAGTCGGTTTTATCATAGTCTGCCACCCCGATAGGTAAGCGGAGCAGGTCTTTGTCGGAGATGCCCGTTCCGAACCGGGTCATCATTTCAAAAGCGTTTTCCGGGCTTCCTAAATAATATTTTTTGTTGTCCTCGGGGCGGATATACCAAGCCTCTCCGCTTCCCTGCGTTTGCAGGAGTATTTTGCCGGCGAGATCATTTTTGTAAGCAAAGGCGGAAGCGGAAGCGCTTATTTTCCATATTGAAACAAAGCACGCAACCCCCAAAAGTAAAAAGAGAAGAATTCGGCTTTTCATATTTTTACGGAAACAGAGCTATTTTTAAATTTTTATTTTTTCTGATTTTATTATAAAGTATAAACACCAAAGATTCAATTTATCTTTTTCAAAAAATGGATATGTGGTATAATTAAATAAAGCTATAAGTTGCGTTATGAAAAAAGATAAAGCAAAAGGATTTTCTATAAAAAAGAAAACTTTTTTAATCACGGCGGCGGTGGTAGTAGTGGCCGGAACGGGCTTGGTGTTAAGTCCGTGGCAAGGTCCGGACATTTCAGACCATGCAAGTGGAGATAAAAAAGAAGACCCCCTTACTATGGCCGAGCTTAAGAATAAAAACAGTTTTAACAAAACCGCCGAGGCGGCGGTTGGTTTGCCGTGGCAGTTTGGCGGGACAGTAACATTTTATCAGCCATTATGTACAGTGGATAACCAATCCGGCACTTGTCCTTCCAGTTGTCCCATGTGTACGAAGATGTTGGGCCAAGCCTGCAACGGATATCAGGAAATACAGTATAAACCGGCCTTGGGCAGTATGCCTTCTTCTCCACCCGGTACGGTTTGTGCCCCTAAAGGATTTCAATTTTTAGGCGGAATACCCAGATCCGGTTCTCAAATATTGGGAGGAGGCGCTTCCCCGCAACTTCCCTGGGTAATAGGAGTATCTTCTTTATAGTTTTTCTTATATGAAAGCATTTAAAAAAAACGTTAAAAAGAAAAAAAGATCTTCATATCCACTGTTTTTTTTATTGACGATTTTCGCCATATTGATAGTGGTCAATTTTTTCTTAATAGAAGGAAAAATAGAAATAGCAACCGGAGAGTCGACCGGATGTAAAAACGTTGATTTTGATGAAAGCCAAACTATTTATAAAAGAACTGATTGTTCAGGTCAAAATTGCGAATGCCGGGGGAGTGGAGAAAAACTGTTTACTTTTGTTGCCACCGATGCCAACTGCAGTGAAAAAGATACCCAAATGGAAAGATTGGAGTGTTTTTTGAAAAATTCTTATCCGGAATATAAATGTGAAGAAAAATCCCTTCAAGAAGAAGTTACCCCCCAAAGCGTTAAAGAAGAATGTCTTAATCAATATTCTCAATATCAAGTAACTCCTCATAAGTATTATTTGGGAGAGGCCGGCACTTTTATTAACAATAGCGATTTGATCATTAACGGATATAGAACTTATATAAAAGGGTTCAAAGGAGAAAAACACGGATTTTATACCGGGTTTGAGAAAAATGTGAATAAACCGGTAGAGTTTATAAAAGACTCCAGAAATGTTAAATTCGGAGGAGATTTTTCGATCGGCAAAAGCATTGATATAGGGTCTCCCAAAGGGGGAATATTTTTGGATGCCGATGTTTCTTTTGGGGAAATAGATTATCAATTGGGTGAAAATAAAGGTAAAAGAATTAAAGGCATTACCGAAGCTGATCGGGGAACGGGACTGGAAGTTTATAGGGATAATGTCGGTTATCTGAAATCGGATCATAAGAATTTTTTTACATTCAACTCGGGCAATTCTTCGGTTTCAGTTAAAAAAGGAGCTCAAATCAAAGGAGATATAAAAAGTTCCCGAATGTATCTTCAAAGGAAACAGTTGCATTGGAGTAAACCGATAAGAGGGAATTTTATTCTGTATTATAAATAGAAGTATGTTCAAAGAAAAAACAACGCCGGTTATATATGCCACCCTTGTAATTTTTATCCTTGCTTTGTCCGCAAATATTGTTATTAATTCCGGAGTTATAGCGGCTCCTTTTAGCGGATGCGAGCAAAGATATGTTAGGCCGGTAACCGTCAATTATTACGAGGGTTACGTTTGTGAAGAAAATATTCCCGATGATGCCGGCCCGGAATACAAAAATTATGTTGATTTTCCTAAGGAAAGAAAAGAGAGCGGGGATCTAATGTTTAGTTATTATGGAGAGGATTCCAACTGTTGGGATATAAGTAATGATTATGAAAAAAATCAATGTTATGAAAGATACCCATACGGAGGGGCCGGCACATTCAGGATCGGGGGGAACTACATAATGAGCGGGGCCGGAGAGATAAAGTTACCGGGAAGAGACGGGGCCGGCATGCATTGGATAATGACCACCACTACCGAGCCGATGGGCAATGTTTTGGGATTTCATTCGGATAGCAATGACGTAACTTTTGGAGATAATATTATAGCGAAAGGAAGTTTGAATTTAAGCAAAACGGACAAAGAAATAAAAATAGGCCATGATGATCTCTATGTTAATGTGGATAAAAAAAATCGATATACACCGGATCTGGAAAGGAAAAATATCGATATAATTGATTTTAACGGAGGATTGCAAATATTTGATGAGATTTTTTGCGGTTTAAATAATTCATGCGATCAGGACAAGAGAGGAGATGATTATATGTATGAATCCAACATGGCCGATTTTGAAAGTTTGATAAAATATAGCGGTACAGGTTATTTGTGTAAAGATAAATTATCCTGGGAAGATTCGAAAGTATGTCATATATATGAATATAGAGCCGAGAATGTATGGGACTTTTATGACAAGTATGATAATCTTGACAGGGAAATTGTTAAATATGATTGTAAAAGCGGTGAAGAAAATTGCCATTCTCAACCCTACATTCAATACAAAATAATGGATTATTCCGCTGAAAGCGACACTTCCGGCAAAACATCCGGAGTTGAAGGAACTGTCAGGTGCATGGAAGAAGAGTGCACCGATTGCGAAGAAGGGGTTTTCGTGGAAAAGCCGGAGAAAAGGGATAATATTTCTTGTAAAGAATGTGGAGACTCAATAAATTCCAGGCCCTTCGGGTGTCAATAAATGCAATAAATATGGAATTTTTGCCGAAAAACAAAAACATTATATTATTATTTTCGACTTTAGTAATTTTTATAATCATTGTCGGCTTTATTTATATTGTAAGCGGCAATGAAGAGCAAAAAGATCTTTTGTCTTTAGCTAAAGCGGCCGGTTGCGAAGCGGTCTATAATTATCATGATATAATGGTAGGCAGTTACCATACTCCGGTAAGAGGAGGACCCGAAGAAAGTAAAGTTTTTAACGGTTATTCGGTTTACAGATATCTGTTTCCCGATTGTCCGGAAATGAACACCGATGATCTGCCCAAATTGTATGATTTTAAAAGCGACGGAGGACTTGAAATGGCCGGCAATTTTGTGATAGGCGGTTACAAGAGCTTGTTTTTGGGAGAAGGGGGCGGAGGCATTACTACCGGCGGCCGTGATGAATATGGTTCTAATATGAGATTTTTTAATCGAGAAAATAATGTCAGTGTCGGGGATGGTGCTTTATTGTATGACAAGAACAGCTCTCAAGTCGCCGATGAAATGTCTGAAGTAGGGCCTTCTGTTTATTTGAATGATAACACTTCCGCCATAAATTTGGCCGGAACTTTTTCCATTAGGCCTTTGTATGAACAAAAATTAATTGAAACCAATTTAAAAAAGAATAAAACCAAATGGCATTCCAATTTAATTTTCGGATCAAACAGTGATCCGGCCATGATGAGGAAACACAAGGATTATTTTTATATAACCGATAAGGGTTTAAGGCGGATCACAAGATATAATGCCACCACTACAGAAGAAAAAATATTAGGTGAACCTGGTTGGAATTGGATTCCGGCGGGCATAACGATTGATGACAAAGATCCGGAAAACGAGTCGGAATATAAAGATATATATGTTACAGATATTTTGAATAATAGGGTTATTAAAACCAAAATAGACGGGACCGGCTGGGTGGATACCGAATATATCAAAAAAGATTATTATAAAAAACTTATTTTAACCGGAGAAGAAGAGCTTGAATATAAATATAATGATTTAAGCGAAAGCGGAACTACCACCGATGTTCATCTGATAGCCGGCGGATATAATAAGCATAAAGTTATTGCCAGCAGTTCCGCCGGCTATTTACAATATAATTTTGATGAACAGCAATTCGATTTCACCACCGGAATGGATAAATTGTTTAATGAACGTTCTCTGGATTTTAACGGACAGCGTAAATTAATAATCAATGATCACAAAGATTTTCGGATGGGAGAAGATGATTTTGTTGTCGATTTTTGGGTGAGATTCAAAAATTTAAGCCATGATCAAACTTTCTTTTCCAAAGGCGATACTTATAGTTTTAAATGGATCAGCAGAAAGGACGATCCGGATGCCAGTTCCACTTTGCTTTTTTCCGCCGATCATCGCCACCCCGACGGGCAGGGAACTAAAGAATCTTTAACGCAAAAAGCTTGGGAGCCGGAAGCTTTTAAATGGTATCATATTTCATTGGTGGCTGACAGTAATGTTGACCATAATGAAAGGTATAAGATCAATGTTGACGGAGAAAAATTAACAAGATCCTTTGCTACCAATACTCCGATCATGAGGGATAATTCAACTCCGATCGTTGATGCCGGCAAAGATCTGGTAATAGGGGCCACTTATTTTCCGGACGAGGATTATTTGGAAGCCAACATTGATAATTTTAGAATCATTAAGCAGAATCCGATCCAGTATTATAATGAATATTCTTATAACCCCAATGCCGCCAAATATTTTTTTAATCGGCCTCAAGGCATAACAAGCACAGAAGATTATTTATATGTGGCAGATACCGGGCATGATCGCATAGTAAAATTAAATAAAGCGCCGGAAGATGAAAATGAAGAGAATATTTCCATGGATTATTGGGACACTTTCGGTTCATCCGGAAGCGGAACCTATCGATTTAATAACCCGGAATATATAACTTATAATAGTTTAGATGAGGATGAAGGATATTTTTATATTGTCGATTCCGGTAATGACAGAATAGTGAAAACCGATATGGCCACTACTTCCGATCGTTTTAAGAATTACAATTTTAGTGAAGCCAGTTGGCAGGAGTTGGATTTAAGAAATATTTATAGTCAATATAATTTAGAAGGAATTTTGGATAATTCAGAATCAAAGATCATTTATCAAAAATATTTTGATAATTACCGCGCTAGCAATTGGAATGATAATATAACTTCGGCTATAAAGAACACTCCCTATGAAAATCATGAAATAAGAATTGTTATTAAGGGGGTCGGTTCATTTGATGTTTCTTTAACGGATAATTTGAATCCGAATAACGCCTCTTTCAGGCTAACGGAGAATTGGAGCGGAGATACGGAAGAAGTTTCTTTTGAATTACCGAAAGAATTTGCCTTAGGGGCGGGAAGTAACAACTTATATTTGGATATTGGCGCCGGCGGGCAAATAAAATTCATAAAAACATTCTTAAGTAAAGGATTTGAAGCGGGCGGGCTTCATATAGAAGGGGAAGATCTTTATATAACCGATAAAAAGAACGGGAGCATTGTCAAATGCGCGGGCGGAGCCGTTCATATGAATTGTGACGAGCTTCAAATAATGGGGCAACAAAATCCGCAAGAAAAAGAAACGAATGAATTATCCGAGCTGGAAGGACATGATTATTTATTAAAAATGGTAAGCCCGAAAGACGTTTATTATACCGTTAATGAATTTACCGTTACAGAAGACGGTGAGGAATTGGAGGTGGAAGAACCGTATTTTTATATACTTGACGGGATCAGTGATTCGGCCATGACCATAACCGGAAAAGAGACTTCCTCTTATAATTATCCGTAATTGATATATTTATGATAAATTTATTGAAAAAGAGAAAAAAAATTTTTATATTAATATTATTTTTTATTTTTATTGGTGGCGGTTTACTAATTAGTGATAATTATTTTAAGGCGGAAAAGTATCTCGCCGACTCAAAGAAAGATGTCGAAGAAGAAAAGCAAAATCATGATTTTTCTATAGCGGACGCCGAAGACAATACCTGCAAAAGGGGAGAAAAGCGTTGCTTGGAAGATGTACCCCAAAGATGCGATACAGCCGTGCAAGAGTATGAACCGGAAGATGATGATGAAGTGCCGCTAGAGTGGCATGATATGTTGGAGGACGGGAAAGGTTGTTCGGATATGGGTAAGACATGTTTTCAAGGAGAATGCGCTGATGATAAAAATATAGAAATGTTTACCCAGCCCCAACCCCGCAATATTAATATTTCTTTTAATAAGGGAGGAGTGAACGCCGGCACCATAAAAGCCGAACAAGTCATTGATAAATGGGAAAGATTCAATATAGACGATAATTTGAATTGGGATAGAAATCCTTATGCAAAATATCCGAACGCACCGGAATTTTATTATGATGAAGATAGAATGGATGAATATATCGCCACCTCTTCCAACAAGGTTTGGGTAGGTGATGACCTTGGTTCTTCCATATCCCATTGCCCGGATATAAATAACGGAGAAAATTATTCTTCCAAAGTTTCTTTGCCCGAAAACGGCAGTTATGGCAGTTGCGGGTATACTTTTGATACTTCCTATTTTCCGCGTATTGATTACGGCCAGAATTGCCACCGTGATCGTTGGCAGGCATGGGGAGACACCTCGGTGGCCAATTATTCGAATTTTGATTCTTATGATCTTTCTTGGGATCGATCAAGTTTTTGGGATGCCCAACATGATCCCGGAATAGATATCGGAACCGCTTACAAGGATTGCCTTTACAGCGATTATGACGGGGATGATTTTGATACTACATTGGAGGGGAGCGGAATCTGTGACCCCTATAACGGTTCGGTGGCCAATTTGGATTGCAAAGATATCGCAGAAGCGGCTACGGAAGGCCTTAATTCGGCCAAAGTTGACGGAAATCCGACTCACACGCCTCCGCCGGTTCATCCGAATGAATGCATTCCGGGTCCTTATGGAAACGGAGTTTGGGATTGGTATAACCAACGGCCGGACTGCACCTATTTCGAGCCGGGTGAATTTAAACGAGAGAGGGTTTGTATTGAAAAATGGCCGGATTGTGTTCCCATTGATGAAGGTGAATGTCCGGATTTTAGTTGCGGCGGCGGAGAAGCCAATATAGGCGTAAACGGAGTTTGCATCCACAGAGAAACGGACAATCCTTGTTATTGCCCGGATCCCCCGCCGAACGGAGAAGGGATCCCGGAAAATTACAAAACCGATTTTTTCCCCGGCCAGTCTTGGCAGAAACAAGGATATTGCGAATGGTCGGAGGGCAGAAGCGCCGTGGGAACGTTCACGGAGTTCCTCTGTCAGCGTTGCAATAATGACAACAACGAAGAAACGTGCAATCTTTATCCTTACCAAAGAGATGAGTGCACCAAGTATGATTGTTCTTTCCATAATCCGAATGAGTGCGATTGTGAATGGAATGATTGCCAAAAAGGTTATAAATCCTGTACTGATACGTCCTGTTCCGAATTTGAATGCGTTAGAGAAGATGAATATATGTCCAGTTGTAATAAGTGGGAGTGTAGCGGGTATGATGAATTAGGGACATGCAATGAAAGGACGTGTACGGATAAAGAATATCCGGATGGAGGCTGTGATTATCAGAAGTGTACCGATATTGAAGAAGAAACAAATGAGGAAGGGGAGGTAGTGGGTACTTCTTGTAATGGGTGGGATTCTTGCGCCGGCTATGATGATTATATGGTGAAATGCAATAGTTGGAGTACTTCCAAAGACGATTATGGCACCATAACTTCCAAAACATGTTCAAGCAAGGAATATGCCGGAGGTTGCGATAAAAAAGAATGTGCTGATATGAATTGTACGGATTATGAAGTTATTTGGGTAGATATGGATTGCGAGCACGAAATAGAAGTGCCGGATGGCTACACCTATCGGGAGGCTGAAGATTGTTGCAAGAGGTGGTATTGGAAGTGTTCGGCCGGTTGTGTTTCCAAAACAGAAAATTGCTATGAAGGAGAAGCGGTGAGTTGGAGGCCGGATTATAAATATGCCGTTTTTGCTATCGGAGACCCGGATGGTGATTGCGGAGTTAACCAAACCCAATCATTCGGTATAAAATTATTTATTAATCAAAATTCCACTCCCACGGAAGTGGAGCAATTAATAAAATATGCTCAAGATGGCTTAATAACTCCTCATTATGAATACACTGAAGATGAGTTTGATGGAAAAGTGGAAAAAAATTGCGTAAGACGCAGATTGGGGGACCCGGATATCAAAAACATCATTTTAGAATCAGGTAAGCCTGTAGCAGGGGATGATATTACCGAATCGGAGCTTGATAATATGGAATTTGATTTTGAGGAATATTTAGACGATCGTAGCGGCAAATATATAAAAAGCATTGATTTTTATAATGATATCTAGTTAAAGAATGGACTTATTGGAACAAACAAAAGAGTATGCGCGTTTACACAATATAAAACCCCTTCGATCCCGTGGACAGAGTTTTTTGATAAAAGAAGGAGTGTATAATGATATAATTTCGGCTTCCGAATTAACGAGCCATGATAGGATTTTGGAGGTGGGGCCGGGACCGGGTTTTTTAACCGAAAAATTGGTTCAACAAGCAAGACAAGTGTCGGCGGTGGAAGTGGATAAAAAATTGTACTCGGCTTTAAAAGGACGGTTATCAGAACAGAAAAACTTAAGTTTGATAAACGCGGATATATTAAAGATAACTCCCGAGGATATATTTAGGGAAGAAAAAAGAATTTTGGAATTTGATTACAAAATAGTGGCCAATTTACCTTATAATATCAGTTCCATCTTTTTAAGAAGGTTTTTAAGTGAAGTTACGCCTCCTTTCTTAATGGTATTGATGCTCCAAAAGGAGGTGGCGGAAAGAATTATATCCACTCCTCCGGCGAGCGTTCTGTCGGTTATGGTCCAATTCTATAGTTTTCCTGAAAAGATCAAGTTTGTGCCAAAGGAAAATTTTTGGCCGTCTCCCAAAGTGGACAGCGCTGTTGTAAAATTAAAAGTCAAAAAAGAGTTGCCGGCTGTGGATGAATCGCTTTTTTTTGATCTGGTAAGAAAAGGATTCGCTTCCAGAAGAAAGATGCTAAAAAATAACCTCGCTTCTCATTATCCGGTTTCATCCGAACAAATAAGAGTTATATTGCCCGAAATAGGCGTTAATGAAAACGCTCGCGCCCAAGATCTTTATGTGGAGAACTGGGAAGCTCTTCTTGGATATATAAAGAAATATATGATATAATTCAATTAACGAAAATATTATTAATGTATGTCCCGAAACAGCAACAGCCATAATAACAATTCCGGCAGTCTCGGTTTTAGCAGAAAATTGGTTGCCGTTTTTTTGGTTATTTGCGGCATATTGTTTTTGGCCGGATGGTTTTGGCAGTTAAGAGGTGTTATAAGCTATTCTCCGGATTATTCCGAGGGTAACCGGCAGGCAGAAAAAGGGTCCTGTTTAGGTGGAGATTGTGCCGGAGAGGAGGCGGATAAAAAGAAAGATACCGACGGCGACGGCTTATCCGATTGGGAGGAGAAAAATATTCACCAGACCTCTCCTTACTTAAAAGATACCGACGGAGACGGCATATCGGACAAGGAAGAGATCGATAAAGGAACAGACCCTAATTGTCCGGAAGGAAAAGAATGCGGCAATTCAGGAGATAATATTGTTTCGGAAGAAGAGGAAGATATTAAAGCCGGAGAGCGAGTTCAAAATACAATGTTCGACCGTGCCTCTTCCACCGAAATTTCTTCCACTTCCTCTTCTGAGCAATCATTCTTTGAAGAACAAAACATTTCCGTCGACAGTGTGGACCAAGAAGATCTAAAAAAGGTTATGGAAGGAGGGGCCGATGAACGGCAATTAAGGCAGATCCTGATAGATGCCGGCATGGATGAGGACATGGTTGAACAAGTAAGCGATGAAAAATTGATGGAAAGTTATGAGCAGTCTTTAAATAATTTAAATAATGTTGAGCAATAATGTCTTTTTTAAAAAGTAACAAGATGTTTTTTTGTGTTTGCGCCCTATTTTTTTTGTTTTTTTCCGGGGGTGCCGAAGTCCGGGCTGCTCAGAGCGTGGGCATGGGAGATTTGCCCACTACCGGCGGCGGCATGAATGAAGTGGCTACTCAAGATTCCGGCAATATCATGACCAATTTAAAAAGTTGGTTTTGGGAAAAAGCGCAAAAAATAGAAGATTATGCTTGGCAAGAAGCGGCCAGCAAGGCTTATCATTCGGCCCTGTCCAGTGCCTTGAACAATATCGCCTATGATACCGCCACTTGGATCGGCTCCGGCGGAGAGGGCCAAGAACCGATGTTCATTCGAGAAGGATGGGGAGCATATCTGCAAAATGTGGCCGGCGGTTCGGCCGGTGCCTTTATAGAAAAATTGGGGCAAGGAGGAGCGGGTGAGTTCAATTTGTGCGAACCGTCCGGCGGAATAACCGCCAAAATAGGTTTGGGCTTGGTTGATCATGAAGCCCCTGATGAACCGGAATGCACTTTTACCGAAATGAAAGATAACTGGGCCCAAGCCGTGCAGTCCCAGGATTTTTTATCCAATTTTCAGAATATGTTCAACCCGGAGTCAAATGACCTGGGAATCGCTTTATCCCTTCAGCAAGGAATGTTCGAAACCAAGCAAAAAGAAACGGAATACAAAAGGCTTCAAAGAGAGGAAGGGGGCGGTTGGTTGGATATCAGGAATATAGCCGGCGAAAGGGAGAGTATTCCGGGTTTGGCCGAGAAAAGAACCGAGCAAGCGATGGACGCCCAATCCCAAAGCTTCGCCGAATCCACCGGCGACGCTTTTGTGGACGCCGCCAATATATTTTTGAACCAGCTTGCTTTAACCGCTTTTAATAACTTATTATCTTCCCTGGGTTCGGATCAACCCAATTACACTTCCTCTTATTCGGGTGATTACGGAGGTTTTTCGAACCAACAAGCCCAAGGATCCCAAAGCGGCATCGCCGGCGTTGAAGAAAGATTTAGACAAATGGCGGTGCCCAATTTTAATGAAAGAGGAAGCTATGAGGTTCTGGGGGAATTAACTCAATGCCCGGATCCCACTGAGGCCGGTCCCACCGAGTGCGTGATAACCGACGGTTTCAGGAAGGCGATCTCGGAAAAAATGACCGTGGCGGAAGCTATAGAAAAAGGGTATTTAAACGGAGATGCCGTTTTCGCCTACAAAAGCGGTAACGGCTTGCAACCCAGATATGATGAAGGTTATCCTTATCGATCCTTGATAATACTTAGAAAATATCGAATAATTCCGATTGGTTGGGAATTGGCCGGCCAATATATAAATTCCAATTTTGAAGAAGTGGGGGGTGTTAAAAGCCTGAATGATATGATTGATTGTTATGATCAAGATGAATCCTGGTGTGAAGGTCTGGTGGATCCCAATTGGCTACTTAAAGCGCCGGAGAATTATTGCGCCCGGGAAGGCCCCGGTCCGATCATTCAGACGGAAAAAGTTGTCGGAGAAGGAGAAGACAGTGAATTGAATGTCAGTAGAAAAGATGATTATTGCGCTGATGAACAAACTTGCATTAAAAAGTCGAATGACGGTTCTTGTGAATATTACGGATATTGTATATCCGAAAGAAGACAATGGGATTTTGAAGCCGATTCTTGCGAACCCAAATATAACACTTGCCAAACTTTCAAGGATCCGGAAGGAAGCTCTGTTTCTTATCTGCAAAACACTTTGGATTACGGTATATGCGGCCCGGATAACGCCGGTTGCGGGGAGTATGCCTCCGATTTTGTCGGCATCGGTTATTCCACTTCCACCGATTCCGTCTCCTGGAATGAAAGCGATAGTCCCATGTATTTCGACCGGGACGCTTCCGAATGCTCTTCAGGCCAAGAAGGTTGCCACGGTTTTATCAGAACCGCTCCCGGCACCGATTCCAATTTATTGGTGGATGCAAGCTTTGAAGAAGCCTCTGGCGAATGGAGCGGGGACGGTACCATCATCGAGGGCGACGCTTATTTGGGTGATTTTTCTTTAGAACTTGGAGAAGGTGGCCTTGATAAAAATATTTCAATAGATCCGGAGCAAGGATATAGCAAACAAGGAGAAAAGTACACTTTTTCTTTTTATGCTAAAAATTGTAATAGCGGAGACAAGTACGGCATAGTGAACTCTAAAGAAGATTTGTCTTCCATGGAAGGGGGGAATGATTGGCAAAAATATGTTTATTCCCACGCTTTTGCCGAAGATGAGTCCAACGAGGAAATTATAAATATAAAAATAGATTCTTCTTCTTGTATAGTGGACGGCTTAAAATTGGAAAGAGGCGGATCCGCCACCGATTATGTTGATTACAGGCAAAACGGCCTGATCTATGAAAAAATGTTACCCGAATATTTATATAGCGATTGCTATGGAAGTGATTATCGATATCAAGACGGAGCTCCGGATGCCTGTTATGATTTTGCCAGACGATGCAACCGGGACGAGGTCGGTTGCAACCGCTACACTTCGGACAAGGACGATTTTGAAATAACCGCCAAGACATCGGCCCAAAATGTATGTCCGTCCGAGTGTAACGGTTATGACACTTATATCCAACAAGAAAATTATTTTGAAGATCGAAAATCTAAATATTTCATCCCGAAGACCGCCCAAACTTGCGGAGCGAATTCGGCCGGCTGCGAAGAGTTCACCAATCTGGACAAGCTGGGCCAAGGAGCGGAAGCTGTTGAATATTATTCTTATTTAAGGCAATGCGTCAAGCCGGATGAACCCGGAGTTGATTGCGCCGAATTCTATACTTGGCAAGGAGACGAAGAAGGGGAGAGGCAGCTGGTTTATTATACATTGGAATCAAAGGAGTCGGGCAACCAAGATATTCCGAAACCGGTTAAGGATAATGCCGGAGAGTGCAACGAGGATGTTTATAACGCTTCCCCTATGGATGATATTTACAATCCGGATTGTATGAAGTTTTATAATCAAGACGGCGAAGCCCATTACGAACTCCACTCCAATACCATATCCTGTAGCGAAAATTGCCATCCGTACAGAAGAACGGACTCCGAGGACGAAGGTTCTTGTCCGTATGAAGACAACAACAGTATAGAGTGGAGCGACGAACATGATGCCTGCATATATCAAGCCATACCGGATGAAGGAGTAAAATGCGAAGCCGAGGATGCCGGCTGCCGCCAATATAACGGAGACCAATCCGGCAATATGAGATTGGCGGCGGTGTATGATTTTGAAGGCGGAACCACTCAAGAATGGGAAGGAGGAGAAAACAACGACAATTCTTTGGTTCCGGAAGATAATTCCTTTAAAATAACTTCTGATGAAGCCTCGGTTGATGTAAGCGAAAAAGTGAGTAAAGGAAGCAGTTATACTTTAAGGATCCTGGCAAGGGCGGATGATGATGTCTCCGGTGTCAATATTTATTTTGACAACGGTGATGAAACGGACGAAGACAAGGAGATCCATTTCGATGTAGCTGTTTCCGATTTTGAAGAACCGGAAGATCAGGCTTCTTCTATTGATATCGATTCCTCCGACTGGAAAGTATATGAAGTTAGCTGGCACAATTTGACGCACGATGTTACTCCTGAGGAAGAATTGGTCATAAAAGGAGCGAACGAAGTTTATATAGACAGTGCCAGATTGATGGAGATGCCGGACAGTTATTATTTGATAAAAGATTCTTGGCAGACTCCGGATTCATGCCACCAAAATATTTATGGCGAGACTTCCCTTTATTATATGCTGGGTTGCGAGCGCTACCAAGATCAGAATGGTGAGAGCCATTATCTGCATGATTTCAATGAAATGTGTTCTGAAACGGCCGTGGGTTGCGAACTAATGAAAGATACTCGAAATTCCACCGATGCCGGCGATGACAGATTCCTTTATATGACCTATGATACCGGCAAAGAATGCAACAAGGAGAATAAAGGTTGTGAAAGGTTCGGTGAATTATATGAATATACCGGTGAACGCGATCTTTATCAAGATGTTTATTTGAAAAATAATCCGGATGAACATGATACTATTATATGTTCGAAAGAGGCCGTGGGATGTGAAGAATGGGGAGGAGAAAACGGTTATAGCTATTTCAAGGATCCGGGCAACGAAGTATGCGAATGGAAAAAGCCCGGTGAAAACCCCTGGGGCTGGTACAAAAAAGAGATCAAAAAATGCGATAATGACGGCAACGGCGAAGTATCGGCCGATAACCCGGTCTGCCTGTCCGACTCCGATTGCGGAGAGGGGGACTGCATAACCTTTACTTATGAAATGGCGGACGGCTATTACGATTGCCCGACAGATGAGAATGGCGATCCGAAAACTTTGGGCAGAGGAGGAGAAAGAATAGTCCAGCCGGCCGACGACTGGACCGGCTTGTGCCCGGCTTCCCAATCCGGCTGCACCGAATATATCGATCCTTATTCGGAATCAAATCCCAATTTATTGGATAATTCTACAACTTCTCCTACCACTCAAGTTAGCATAGAGCCACATTCAACTTATTATTGGAGCGAAAATGTGGGTGCGGAGGACAATGATGCGCTTCTTAAGATATCTCCCCATGTTTATCATTATTATGGAGACATCTATTATGGAGATGATCATGATTCAGTTGAGTTATCCGGGGATATCTTTAGAAAAGCGATAGTGGATTACCGCTTGGCCCAAGAAGTGAACAAGACCGACTGCAACGGTTTGTATAATTTCCGCGACGGTTGCATTTTGTTCAATGAAAGAAGCGTATCAGGCGGAGACGGAAGCGGCGGAATCGAGTATAAATCCAAGAAATGGGATAGTAAAAAAACCCATGAAACATATGAAGAAAATCCTTCTCAGGGAACGCCTCCCGAAACGGGAAGCAACGGTTCCAATCAATTGCTCAAAGTCAGGCCGGACCGGACTTGCGATAGTTGGTTGGCCTGTACCACTTATACCCAAGATGATCAAGGAGAGAGAACTTGTTATAATACAGGAGAATGTTCGAGTTTGGATGAACATGGCGATTGCGATAGATTTCAAAGCCGCACTCTATCGGGAAATATAACTTATACTACGGATTATGTGGAAGCGATCAAAGGGCTTGATCTGACCGGTTATTATAAAGCCGGTTACGCCGGCACCGATCACCACAAGGTGCCCAATAATCTTCTTCCTTTGGGAGGGATGGATCAGCAAGGAGGTTCAACCGAAGTGGCCAACGGCAATTTTGAATTAAGAAGTGAAGAAAACTATCCTATCGGATGGACTCCTCTTGATGATGTTGCTTGGGAAGAGGATGTGTTTTCGGTTATCGATAATCCGGTCAGGGCTCAAGAAGAAGGAGTGGACTACCCGGTGGAAGGAAGCAATTTCCTAAAATACAGCGCAGAAAGTTATTTAAGCGCTCCTTTCTCCGAATACATTGAAGTGGAGCCGGGAGAAGAGTATGTAATAAGCGCTTGGGTTAATACCAAAAATTTGAAGAGTTCTCACGGCGATCATGAAGTGGGGATGGTTTTGGCGGTTCTTGGATATAACAATGAAGGTACTGGCCAAGACGGAAGTATTTCCGTGGAGAACCCGGAAGAAAATGTGCTCGATTGGGATGCTTTGGTTATTGATCAAAACCAAGGCAAAGGTTGGAATAAGCAAGTAGCCAAATTTACAGTAGAGGAAAGCTCTGATGTTACCAAATTAAGAGTGGCTTTGGCTTCTTATGGCAATACAAATGGTACGGATGAAATATGCGCTAAGAGCGGAGCGGGAGCCGATTATTGTTTGGGAAATATTTATGTGGACGACATTAAAATAAAGCCGGCCTTGGAGGCTAAAAGACAGCCGGAGCAATATCATATACCACAATCTTGCCGTTTATATCCTCAAAACGATTCTTTATCTTGCGAATATTATGAAGATTCCGGCAAGAAACAAAAAGGCCAATACGGTTATTGTTTAGAGTATGACCGGGATCCCGGAAACAGCGATGCCTGCCTGCTGTGGTGGCCGGTGGATATGGTGGAAGGCCAAAGCAAAGAGGAAGGGGCCGGGTATAGCGGTAGATTCCCTTTGTATTATTGCACCGACATTGAAAAGACAACCGGAGCGGTTAAAATTTATTGCCAAGAAGATCTGGGTGCCGGCTTGGGAGCTGATTGTGAATGGTCGGCTTCGGAAACCAGAGAGGGGCCTTTCGGTTTTGATAAAAATTATATGATATATAAAGTGGAAGGCGATTATATGGGGCTTGATCAGCCCGGTAATGATCTATCTGTCGGATGGCCCAGCATTAGGCCTTGCGAGGCTTATAGCGTTTACGCCGCTCCTTCTCTGGACAGTGAATGGTCTTATTTGGGTGATGTGGGCGGCAAAGGAGTGGATGGCGATGCTTGTCCTCACGACGGAGGTCTTCATCATGCTTATTATGATTTAGGGTATGCCAAAGATCATCCCAAAAGGGTTGGCAAAAATGATTATGTTGACCATAATCCTTATTATGCCGCGGTAAAATATCTGAAGTTTGTTAAATATCAAGAAAATGTCGAGACAGGAGGTGGAAGTAAAGATACTCCATATCCGGAATTTCTTAATCCCGGTTTTTTCTGCAGCGAGATTGTTCAAACCGTTTCTCCGGCCGGTAACAATAAGTATTGGTCCAAAAGAGTTAATGAAGGAAGCGAACATTCCTATACTTGCAACCAGGGATTGGGTATGAACACTACTTGTTCTTATCTCACCGATTACAAACCCTATGGTTCGGCGGTGGCGCCGGCGGAAACATTCGCCGAGGCGGCCAATCCTTATTTATGGGACACCAAAGACGATCAAGAAGGTAAACAGCCTTTGTATTATAAAGTACCCAATAAAGAATTGGCCGAGCCCTATCAGCCGAGAATGGGGCAATTGCAAGATAAAGAAGACCTGAAAAGGATCTTTGCCAAAAGTTACGGAGTTTGGAGATGGGAGTCGGAAGGGGCCACATTGGATGGCAATTACGGCCATATCAATGCTCAAGTAACTTATAATAACGGCCGGCAATTGGTGTTAACCGATAACGAATGGTATTTGGCCGACGCGGCCGGCAATTGGCAATCTCCGGAAGATCTGGGATTGGCGGATAGGGATCCGAAGAATTATTTTAACAAATTTGATAATTCCGAAGATCATGGTCCCGAGGGAGGTTACGCCGCACAACATGCTCTCAGTCTTGATGGGCTGGCGGTATTTTTCAGTTCATCCAGGTTTTATGTATTGGATACGATAAACGATAAATGGATAGATCCTTCCGCCGAATACGGGCTTGCCGACAATGAGATCAAGTCATTGTTTGAGTCTTTTGATAATCCCGAAAATGCTCCTTCTCAGAATGATTATCGATATATAACTTCTTCGATTGAATTAACAACAGATAATCAATATTGGTTGTTTTTTGATCATAATAAAATGTATTCTTTAAATTGGGATAGCGGCGTTTGGGACCCCCCCGTCAATATCGAAGATATGTTCAATGGATTCAATAATTCTGGAGAAGCTCCCCAGGATTATTCCGATATCACTTCGGCAACTGTAGAAGGACCCTTTGCAGGCTCATCGCAAGTTTCCTTTTTTGATAGACAGTATCGGTATCTGCTGGGAGCGGATAAATGGTATTCGCCCGATAGTTTATCCGCCTTCTTTGGAGGATCTTCAAACGCCCCCCAGCAAACCGGCAGAAATTATGACGAAGGGGGTTATGTGCCGCAAGACGGAGGAGGGTGGGGACCGCCGGATAATCCTTGTAACGGCAATGGCTCCACCCCCAGGCCGGAAGAATATCCGCATGATTGGTGCGGCGTAACTCCGAAAGTGGAAAATATAAAAGTAAACGGCACAACCACCGGAGCAACCGTGGACGGGACCGGTTTTGTAAATCTTACTTTTAATTCCAAAGTAGACAGCCAGCAATTACCTTTGACTTCCATCTATATAGACTGGGGAGATGATAATATTACCACTATTTCCGGGGCGGAAATGAGGGATAAGTCCAACGAAGACGATCCCCATTCCTTTTATCACCTATACAGCTACCAAGATCTAAAGGCCAAAGAGATTCCCACTAATACTATAAGACCCAAGATCAGGATCAAGGATAACTGGGGGTGGTGCACCGGAGATAGCACCAGAGGCGAATGCTCTGATGAAAATGCGGTGGAATATTCCGGCTCCATTAACGTAACCGATTGATCGGGTTTATTAATGATCTGAATGGCCTGTATTTATTATCAGTGCAAAAGGGAGAATTAAAATAAAACATTTTTTTAATATGGCCGATCTGGACACTCAATTGTTAAATAGGGAGAATATAAATAGAGACGAAGAAGTAAGAGCGAGTTCTTTGAATCGAAAAGACAAGCAGAGAAAAAGAAGAGAAAAAAATCAACAGCAAGAAGAAGGCGGCGAAGAAAAAAGCGGACGAAAAGGAACCGGTCTTAAAACCGCCGGTCGGCAATTGTCGGATACTGCAAAAAGAGGAGTAAAGAATAAAGCGGGTCATGAAGCGAAAGAATATACCAAAAAGAAAGTCGCCGCTCCGGCTAGAATGTATACTTCTTCCATGTTAAAATGGTCTTGGATAGTTTTGATTCCCAGTTGGGGGTTGTCCCTTGTCTATATCAATATCCACGCCTTTATGCACTTGATAATGCCGTCCCTTTTTTGCAAATTGGGAGAGGAATGGGTGCCGGCTCCACTCAGGTCGGCCGTGAACCAAGGAAGCCGAGTCGCCGGGATTGTTGAAAAGATGGTGCTTGTGCTGGCTGATCTGTTGGCCTTGTTTATAGTTTTTTTGGCGTTTGTGTTCATAGCGCTTATAGCATATCTCGCCACCGAAACTTGGCAAGCTATTATGGATATGGGCCTTTACGTTTTAAAGCCTTTATGGGAAATGCTTCATTAATTCCATTGATATAGATTATATTTATCTTTGATTTTTAAACAGAAGAAATTTTTAATAAAATTTATCAATAAAATGGAAAAAATTTTGGAAAAAATTATAAAAAACAAAAAAACATTGATGTTTTCCGCATTATTGTTTTTTTGTTTTTTCCCTTTGGTTTCATTCGCCAATGATGATCAAAATATATGGACAACTATTGGTAGCGGGCTTTCTAGCACTTTGGGCTGGACGGTTATGCATATAGTTTCCATAATAGCTTCAATTTTTAATCTTATAATCGGCAATTTGGTTGCTTTATCGATAAATATTCTGGTTGAAGTGGCGAGCTTCGATAACATTATCGATGTCCCCTCGGTGCAGACCGGGTGGGTGATAGTGCGGGATCTGTGCAACATGTTTATTGTTTTGATATTGCTTTTTATCGCCTTTGCCACCATATTGCGGTTAGAGAACTATAGCGCAAAAAAAGCTTTGCCTACGTTGTTGATATTTGCAGTATTGATCAATTTTTCCCGCACCATATTCGGCCTTATTGTCGATTTTTCCCAAATAATAATGCTTGCTTTTATTCATCCTTTGGCCGAGGCCAACGGCAGTTGGTTTGTAGAGGCGTTTAATACCAAGGCCATGTTATCAATTAGCACTAAATCGGAAGAAGCCTTTAAAACTTGGGAAACAGCCGGCGCCATTATTTTGGGTATGTTTGCCGGAGTGGTGACATTAATAGTGGTATTGGTTTTATTGGCGGTTTTGATCATCAGATTGATCCTTTTGTGGGTGTATACCATATTATCGCCTTTGATATTTTTGGGTTTTGCCTTCCCTCCCTTGCAAAAATATGTGGGTTCCATGTGGCAGGATTTTATCAAGCAAGTGATGGTGGGGCCTTTATTGGCGTTTTTCATTTGGTTGGCTTTAACTACGGCGCACCAATCGTTGGATGAACTGAATCCCGATCCGGCCGATATGGACGCTTTGCAACATGCATTCTTCCAAAACGCCGAATTACAGAAGTTTATGATAGTCATAGCCCTTTTGATCGGAGGATTGATAGCCACTCAGCAGATAGGCGGAGCTGTCGG
>CAZEHL010000009.1:0-25671 GCA_964512155.1 uncultured Gammaproteobacteria bacterium
AATTATCGGAAATATCAACCGCTTCTTTAAAATAACTTCCGGAAAATATTCTGGTGCTATTATCCTTGGGGAATTTTCCGGCAAATTCGGACACTTCTCGAAAAACCGAATAAACCGAAAAAGCCAGCATTTCATTGGCGACAAGCACGGCAACAAACCCCAGCAATATTATAAACCCCAATATGGCATCCAATTCTTCGGCAAAGCTTAAGATTGTTATTAAAAACAAAAAAAGCAAAAGAATAAAAAAATTGAACCTATGCTTTAAGCTAAAAGCCCCTTTTTCATTTATTTCTATTCCCCTATCTTTTAATTTGGCCCGAGCATCCCTGAGTACCGGGGCGTATGTCTGTTCTTCCACAAACAAACTGAAAAAGCCCAAAATAAAAATGGCTATCATTCCTCCGAAGATAATAGAAAGAAAAATATCCCAAGAAGAGGCGCCCATTAGAAGCATAGTAAGAAGAGAGGCCGAAACAACCCCAAAAGAAAAACCAGCCTCCTTTTTAAATGTTGTAGAGGGTTCTTTCTTTAAAATGCGGAATAATTTTATTAAATCTTTGTCTGATATATTGTCTTCAATGCGTTCATTCACCACCTTGGCGTTTATCCAATAAGAGTCTTTAAACTCAATATTGATATTCAATAACCTGAAACCGCCATTGGTTAACAAAGCCAAGGCCGCGGCGATTGCCACATATATCCACCATGACCAAATAAAAATGTTCAACAATTCCGGATCATCAAAAGCTTTTTGCAATAGAATAAACAAAAAAGCAAAACCGGCGCATAACACCGCCCAGCCGGTTTGGTGGGATATAAATCTTTTAAAATGGAAGTTTCTTCTATTATTCATATTGTAAGATTCATCGAAGTTGTTTACGGCTTTCAACTTATCCGCTTATAAGACAACTGTTTTATGAACGGAAATTTTGACAAAAATATTTTACAAATAAAACAAGCGTATTTTATATATAAATAGTAATTGTAGAATAACACAAAAGATTCAATTCTATTTATCAATCGGCAATTTGAAAATAATTTCAGTCCCTTTGTCTTTTTCACTTTCCAATTCAATCTCTCCGCCGTGTTTTTCAATGATATTCTTGGCGATAAACAAACCCAGTCCGGATCCGCTAATATCAGACTTGGAAACATTGCCGGCCCGGTAAAATTTGGAAAATATTTTGTTCTTATCTTCCTCAGGAATGCCGACACCGCTATCTTTAACTCTTGTTTCCAAAAAATTTCTTTCTTTTTTAATCAATATTTCAACCTTGCCACCGACCGGAGTGTATTTTATCGCGTTATCAATAATATTTTGCAAAACCAGCCGCATTTTCTCCTTGTCCATATAAACAAAAATGTCTTTTTTCGGCTTATTGAAATTAAATTCAATGTTTTTACTTTCTATTTTATGATAAAAATCATCCAATACTTCATTCATTAAGTCGTTAAAATTTTTCTTTCCTATTTTATAACCGAATCTACCTTCTTCTATGCGGGATATATTTAACAGATCATCTATCAAATCAATGATCTTCTGATTACTGTTGTAAGCTTTTTCCAACAATTTTTCTTGTTCTTTGTTGATTTTTCCCATATCTTCGTCCAAAATCATGTTTATTATCCATTTTATACCGGACAAAGGAGTGCGCAATTGATGGGCCGCTATGGATATAAAATTACTTTTGGCTTTGTTTATCTCTTCTTCTGTTGTTAGATCATAAAATATTTTTATTATACCGCAGAAAGATTCATCTTCATCATAGACCAAAGACGTTTGGACTCGATAAATCCTTTGTTTGCCTTGATATTTCAATTCTATAACTTCTTCTTGCAAATCCCTCTTCTTTGAAGAACTTCTTTTTCCTTCCTCTTTTTCTCCTTGCTTTTTTTTATATTTTTTATGGATAACTTTTTTAAAATCCGCCAAAGCGAAATTGTGGGAATTTGTTATCTTTTTACCATAATCCTTTAAAGACATTCCCAGGACTTTCGAAGCCGCCGCATTGAACAAAGAAATCCTGTTTTCCGCATCTATGAATATTATAGGACCGGTAAAATTATTTATAATGGCGGAAACTTTTTCTTTTTCTTTTTCTTCTTTCTTTCTGCCGGCATATAATTTCTCCGCCGATTCATTCAATTTTTCGGATAAAGAGATAACTTCTTTGAATGAACTTCCGGTCAAATGCCTTTTTTGGGAAAAGGTCGATAAACCGAAAGCGAAATCCTCCACTTCTTTAAAAACCAAATAGATGGAAGAAAACAAAACCCGGGCGGTTATGATGATCATCAAAAGGGATAAAAAAGAAAAGACAAGCATGATCGGGGTGATCTCTTTTATGGCGGTCAAACTTATTACCAATAAAATAAAAAATAAAAAAATAAAATAATATATCCGGTTTTTAAGACTAAAAAAATAGATTTCATTTCCGCTTCGGGAAAGGTCTCTTTGATAAATTTTCCTTTTACATTCTCTTAAAAGCGGAGAAGACAATACTTCCCCCAATAAAATACCGAAAAAGGCCGACAGCAAAAAAGCGACCGCAGTGGAAGCGGACAGAAGAAGAATAGTGCTCATAGAAGCCCCCGCCACTCCGGCGGCCATCACCGAAATTATACCCAAACCGGAACCGAAGATCAAAAACCTTTTCAACAATAATATCGGCGCTTCTTTGATCTTATCATAAAGTTCCAACAATTCTTTGTCCGAAATCGAATCAATAATAGAACCGTCTCTGTTGACATTGTTGTTTATGATCTTCTTGTCCCCTAACTCCAAAAAGTCTATGCCGACTATTCTTAACAAGCCACCGGATATAAGGCCGAATAGACCGGCGGTCGCCGAATAGCCCCAATAATAGAATATAAACACTTGCTTAACTTCAGGGAAAATAAAATCGGCCTTGTATAAAATAAACAAAAAAGCGGACAAAGAAAAAAACAAAGCCCAAAAACTCTGCCAGGTCTGAAAATTTTTAAAATAATACATATTTCTCATACGCTTGCTTCCGATAAACGATAAAACACGCCGCCCTTGCAAATAACATTAAAATCAAGTTTGACGGCTTTGCTTAAACTTGAGAATATTTTCTTATTGCTATTAAACTAGCCAATATATTAATAAAAGCTATGCCGGCGAATTGCGCACCGAATATATAAAAGAAATGAGAATTAAAATAAGAAATAATATTCATGTCATAGTTGGCAAAAAAAGTATCAAGATAAGGTTGCAGTATACTCAAAAAAGGATAAATTAAACCGATAACCACTGCCGTTCCGACAAAAGTATAAATGATGCTGGAAAGGAGAAAAGGCATATAAATAAAAAAATTGGAAGCTCCGACCAAACGCATTATGCTTATTTCCTGTTCATGAGTATAAATGGCCACCCTTATGGAGTTATAGACCACCAACAAAGTTATAAAAATAAAAATAATGCTAACCACCAGCCCGGCATGGCTGACCCTGTCGGTAACTTTATTGATCTTCTGCAGTATCTGTTCATGATCGGTAAAGTTTCTGGAAACTATTATGTCCGAATCGATCTTATTCAATTCATGGGTTAATTCATTAAAAGAATCGACCTGTTTGGGTTTTATGGTCAAACTCGGAGTCAAAGGATTGGTTCCCAAAGCTCTTAACGCTTCCGAAATTTCCGGATTATTTTGATTTTTACTGCGGAAAACTCTTAAAGCGTCATTTTTGGAAGTATAGGTAACTTTTTCCACCAAAGATAAATTGTTTATTTTGGTCCTTAAGGCCTCTATCTCTTTCTCGTTCGCATCGGCATCTAAATACAAACTTACATCCACTTTTTCCTTGACCGCGCCAACGGCGGAATCGCTTATCACCTTGACCGCCAATAATATATTTATCGAAAAAAGGGCCAATATCAAAATAATAATAGTGACCAACGATAGCCACATATTTCTTGATATATCCTGCAAACTGAACTTAATGATCCTTAAAAAAGATAAAAAAAACATAATAAATAGATCAAAACGTTAATAATAATTTAATAGCGCCTTTTATACTTCTTACAAAATATATTTTCCTTTTTCTTGATCGCTAATAACCATGCCGTTGTCTATTGTTATCACCCTTTTCCTTAATTTGTTGACTATTTCCCTGTTATGGCTGACCAAGACCACCGTTGTTCCGAAATTGTTTATCCTTTGCAGAAGATCTATAACTTCATCGGCGTTGATGGAATCGATGTTGCCGGTGGGCTCATCAGCCAACAAAACCTTCGGACTATGCACCAGTGCCCTGGCAATGGCCACTCTCTGCGCTTCTCCTCCGGAAACTTCATGGGGGTAACGATCCTTTTTATCCTGCAACCCCACTATTTTCATAACATGCGGAACTATTTTCTTGATCTTGCACGGCCGATGACCGCATACTTGCAGAGCGAAAGCAACATTTTCGCTTAGATTTTTTTTGGGCAACAATTTAAAATCTTGAAAAATAACTCCGATCTGTCTTCTTAAATAGGGTACTTGCCTGGGTTTAATATTGGTTATATCCCAACCTCCGACCACCATTTTCCCGCTATCTATTTTTTCCTGTCCTATAAGGGTCTTTACCAAAGTGGTCTTTCCGATACCGGAGCGGCCCACAATAGAAACGAATTCTCCGGATTGAATGGTCATATTAATTCCGCGCAATACTTTTATGCCGCCCGGAAATGTTTTATACACTTCGTATAAGTCTATCATAAAAAATAAAAATATTATTCTCTCGCCTTCTTTAACCCGTATCTGATTAATTTTTTGGTTTCTTCAAAACTCTCATCCCTGCTGCCGGCTCCAAAGGTAGCCACAATAAAATCATCCGCATCATAAGGGCTGACTCGGACCATTAAACAATAACCGGCCTCATGTAAATAACCGGTCTTGGATCCGGTGATCTTAAAATTGTTAATTGAAGAAAAATGTTTATTGGTCAACAAATGATCGGTGTTATCAAAATCGAATTTTCTATCCCGGTTTTGAGGAGTGAAACTATAATCAGGCATAGTGCTGGCTTTCTCGATCAACGGATTAACCAATACCTTCTTTGATATTAAGGCATAATCGTGAGCGGAACTCTCGTTTTCCGGAGCCAAGCCGGTGGGCTCTATAAAATGAGTATCAACGGCTCCCCATTCTTTTACTTTTTGATTCATCCTGCTTATAAAATCGTCCCTGCTAAGACCGCTCGCCCTAACCAGAGTTTCCACCGCATTATTGGCGGAACCGACCAATGAAGAATAGAATAAATCCTCTAAAGTAACCTTATCCCCATCTTGCAAGTTTATTTTGGCCGACTCCCAAGGTTTGCAATATTGATGATTTTTTTCTTCGTCTTCGACTTTATAAATTATCGTATCATTTAAACTACCGTTATAAACATCCAAAAAAGTATACATAGACACCAATTTGGTCAAGCTGGCCAAGGGCAATCTCTTTTCGCCTTCTTTTTCCCACAAAATATTTTCATCTTCTTCTTCCATTATAATGCCGGAAGTAGCTTCGGTCTTCGGAATTATATTGGCCGGCTTTTCCAATAAACGCTCCGCATTTGAAGCATTTTCTTTGTTTACTTTCAAGGGTTGGATTCTTACGTCTATGATCCCCTCGCCCAATTCGGATATTTGAGCAAAAGCGTTTTTATCCATATCAATCGCCCTGTCGGGGTGCGCTCCTCTATCCGGGCCGTAATCATTGACCTCCACATCGATATATTTATCATTGGCGGTGTTGAATACTCTTAGGTTTGATCCCTTGGGAAAATCCGGAGAAGCGGCATAAGCTCCTCCCTTATAACCATACCAACTGGCCTTACCGGAGGTTAACACGCCCGGACTGGAAAAAACCGCTATCTTGGCATAAGGCAAATGTATCAAAGACCTGACAAAATTATCTTCGGGATTATCTTCGGTGGGCAAAGGCTTCCAATTGTTATCTACTCCATCATAAAAGAAAACTTTTTTATGGTCATTTGAATCCTCATTATAAGAAAACTGGATATAAAAAGGTTTCTTATGATTATAGGCCTCCTTATTAATGAATTCGAATTCGTATATTTTGCTGATCCTTTTCAAGTTCCACGGATCGGCCGGCCCGTCCGCTTCCTTGGCTGTTACATAGGTGGAATCGTTTAAAATATCCGGCACCAAAGACAATTTAAGTTCACTGTTAAAAGCATTGACGGTATATCCTTTTTCAATGGTCGGTTTATCCAAAAAAATACTATATTCGGAGGAGGAAGAACCGGCATCTTTGCCGGTTCCTTCGGTTCCGGCTTGACCGGAGATGGCCAAACCCAAAAGCGGGATCCCGAATAAAAAAAACAAAGAAAATCTAATGTTTTTGAGTGTATTCATATATTTATAGTAATAAGGTGTATATTTAGCGGTTTGATTGACAATTTCTTGCCGGCTCGGTTATTATAAATTATAGCATGAAAAAAAATAAAAAGAAAAGTGGACAAATTTTTATTGTTTTACAATCTTTTTTAAAAAAGCGGGATTAGTATAGTGGTTATTACATCTGCTTCCCAAGCAGAAAACGCGGGTTCGATTCCCGTATCCCGCTCATTCTCATTTAAGATTTATGACTTATGATTTAAGATTTAATATTGCAACCGTAAAAATAAAATAAGAGATGCATCTTTGTAAAAATCATCAATCTTAAATCTTAAATCATAAATGAGAACGCCGGCATAGCTCAATTGGTAGAGCAATCCCTTCGTAAGGGAGAGGTTATCGGTTCAAGTCCGTTTGCCGGCTCAATTGATATTAGCTCAAAACGCAATAACATTATCAACGTCTTTGAAACCACAATTAACAAAAGAGCACCAAAGGCAGATGCGGAATCTCGGGAAAAATAAAAATCCGGCCCCAACACCAGATGATTTTATAAAAATTTTTTGAAAATTTTCTTTTATAACAACTTCTAAAATAAAATTCATCTCTTTTTATTGCACCGACAAACAAAAGATAGATCCGGAAGTCAGTTCTCAAAAAAATATTCGGCCCATTTGCCGGGATTGGATCTTTCTTCTTCTTTCCTCTCCTTGTTTTGTTCATCAGAAGAAGCGGAAACTCCGGCAACCTTGCCTTCCCGCTCCTCTTCTTTTATTACCACCACTTCTTCGCCTCTTTTTTTTAGGCCGAAGCTCGTTCTCGCCTGCTTCTCCAAAAAACGGTCGGACTGCAAATATCCTACAAGCCGGTCCAGCTCCTTATTTTGGGATTCCAGATTGTTTATCTCTGCTTCTATCTTGCTTATCTCTTTTTCCACTTCGTTTTTTTGGGTTAAACCGCGCGCAAGCGGAACACTTATTACAACAAGTATTATTACCCCGATCAAAGAGAAAAACCCGGGACCATACATTAAACTGAAAATTCTTCTTTTTTGAGTTTGTTTTTTAACCTCTCTCATATAATGCATTATAACACATAGAAAAGGGGTTCTCAAACTTTCAAGATCTTGTTGAATGTATTCAAAATTTCACCGGATGCCGGGTCGGGATCTCGGATGATGGAAGTATTCACGAGATCTCGTATCTTTTTATTTTTACCTCTTTTTGGGGGTCACCCAAAAACCCAGATACTTGCCGAACATCAATCTGGTTTGGGATTCCAATGCCGGGATGGCGCCGAAAACAATAACACTCAAAGGAAGTATCACCCATTGTCCCACCATTATTATATTCTTGTAAAAAGGGTAATTTTTAGGTCTTTTGGGCAAAAGCAAAGTGGAAACAATGGCGGAAAACACCAGGCCCACCAAAGCTATGGTCATCAAAGTCCTGGTAACCTCCGGAAGATTGCCGGATATAACGGTGGTGTTAAAGGATTCTCCTCCGAGGAGAAGTGGGGTCCAGCCCACTACGGCGATTATCAGAACATTGGTGGCCCAAGAATGAAAACCATACAATTGCACCCCTATTTTCCCCAACGCCTCTTTTTTGGGCAATGCTTTCCACCTCTTGATCGTGTTAAACACCAAATAAGGAATATTTTCCACTCCCCACCCCCATCTTCTTTGTTGTTTATACAAACTTTTAACCGTGCTCCAAAAATTCTTATCCAAAGTAACATCCATGGACACCGGATAATGGAGAGGCTCCACTCTGTAATCTCCGTTATAATAAAGGAAGCAATGCCAAAATATTCTGGAATCCTCACTCACCATATTCACCCCCCAAAAATCGATATCCACCAAAGCCCGAAAACTCATGGAATGGGAAGAATAAGTGGCCAATTTCTCCACTCTGATCTGTTGCATCATCTGCCAAAAAGTGTTGGAAGAAGCGGCCACTCGAGTAAAAAACGGAGCTTGCCAAATATTGTTATTATAAACCGGAACCGGCTGATAACTGGCCCTGTAAGGCTTTTCCACGGTCAAAAATTTATAGGTCAAACAATGAAAATAACCAGGAGTTACCACTGTATCTATATCAAAAACGCTGGTTATTATTTTATTATAATCCAATTCTTGTTTATCTATTATCTCTTTTTTTACCTGTCGGCCGGCCCAAGCCTGATTGGCTCCCTTGCCCTTTAGCTCTCCTTCTATGTTGTCGGGATGAACGGTTATCAAAAAATTTCGGAATCGGTTTCCGAATTCGGATTTAATAATATCCGCTCTCTGAAAGGCCTCTTCTCCCGCTCTCTCTTCTATGGCCAATACCACTATCATTTGTTCGGGAGGAAAACCGTCCTCCAATAAAGAAGATACACTCGGCCTTATGACCTCCAAACTTTCGTTGTAGGTGGGCAAGATTATTAAATGGAAAATGTCTTTGCAATTCACTCCTTGCCTTACCAAGCTTTCGGGCGCGGCTTCTGGCACGCTTCCTCTTTCAAGCTCTCCGCATTTTCCCGGCCAATCCACTTTCATATTTTTTCTTAGTTTCCTATA
Organism: uncultured Gammaproteobacteria bacterium; assembly: GCA_964512155.1. GTDB lineage: Bacteria > Patescibacteriota > Patescibacteriia > Patescibacteriales > JAGXOH01 > JAGXOH01. Next base: position 8,922 of record CAZEHL010000009.1, read on the forward strand.
CGAAATGCAAAGATAAATACCCAGATAAAGGACCAGCAAAAGCCAATAAACATCAAAAATTATAATAAAATAAGCTACCCACAAAGGAAGAAAATAAGACAATATTATAAGCCCGGATAAAGTAAGCCAAGAAAGAAGCCCCGGAAATATTTCCAGTATTCTATATAATTTTTTCTCTCCGCCTTCCAGGTCGGTGGCTTTACCCACTTTTAAATAATCCATATTCTACAATTAGAAGTTCACTTTTTAAATTTTATCCTTTCTTCAAATAAGAAAACTCCGGCAAAATATAAAATATACAAAGCCAAGGTATAGATCTTAAACCGGTTTTTGCTGATCATCAAGAAAAATAAATATCTTTATCTTCTTCCAAAAAGTCACCGTCCCGCCGGTCTTGTTGCTTGGTTTTTTCCGTTTCTTTTTTATGGTTCTCCTTATTTTTCTCTTCTTTTGCCTTAACCGGGGGATCGATCTCTTTTTTTGTTTTCGCCTGCCGGCTCTTCTTTTTTTGGTTAAAACTGACCGGTTTCATTTTTGCCACTTCCCGCAAAGATATTCCGCTTTCATTTTCTTTTTTGCCCGCCTCTTTTTCCGGGACGGTATCTTCGGTCTCCGCCGGATCGTCTCGATTGATGGAAAACTCCTTGGCATTATTCTTCTTTTCCGCTTGCTTTAATTCTTCTTGCTTTTTCCGTTTTCTCGCTTTCACCTCCTCTTCTTGTCCTTTTTTTAATTCCGCCAAACATTCCTTGCAATAAACCGGCCTTATGCCGTCCGGCTTAAACGGAGCATAAGTTTCTTTGCCGCAACTATAGCAAACCGCTTTGTTCTCCTTGTTAACCGCCGGCAATACTTCCGATCCGTTATCTTTCGGGGTCGTTTTTACATTCTTCTGCTGCGGGCTGTTTTCTTTCTTTCCTTCTTGTTGTTTCTGTCCCGCGTTCTTTCGATCCTTGTCTTGCTTGCCCGGACTTGAAGACTCATCTGTATGGAACCTATATATTTTATCTTCAACAACGCTTCTTTTTTTGGAATACCTTTCCCTGGAAACTCTTATCGCCTTCTCCATATTGCCCGTTTCCTGCTCTTTGGTCAACGGGGGCAAGCCCCTGGCTGAAAAAGGGTCGGAGGCGACTCCTTCTATCATCAATTTCAAATACATTTCATATTTGGGAATATTGACCAAATCCTCTTCGGTAAAGGCGGGAGCGAATTCCTTAACCAATTCTTCGGCATCGGTCGCTCCCACCCGAAAAGATATCAAGGTGCCGATATTGCCGAAAATGGCCGCTTTTACCGCATCCGGAAGCTGTTCTATATATTGATGGGACATGATCAAATTCAATCTATATTTTCTGGCCTCCGCCAAAATGCTGGCAAAACTTTCGGTGCTGAATTCTTGAAATTCATCAATGTATAAATAAAAATCCTTTCTTTCTTCTTCTGACACATTCACTCTGCTCATGGCCGCCAACTGGATCTTGGTGATCATCATGGCTCCCAAAAGAGCGGAATTATCTTCTCCGATCCTTCCCTTGCTTAAATTCATGATCAATATCTTGTTGTTATCCATGATCCCTCTAATGTCAATGGAAGATTTAACCTGCCCGACTATATTCCTAATAAGAGAACTGGAAAGAAATTGGCCCACTTTGTTCTGTATCGGAGAAACCGCCTCGGTAGCGAATTTGTCGGCATAAGAGGCGAATTCTTTTTGCCAAAAAGATTTCACCACCGGATCGCCAACCTTGTCGATTATTTTTTTTCTAAATTCTTTATCGGAAAGCATTCTGGTTACCGCCAACAAAGTGGCGCCGGGATAATCCAAAATGGCCAAAATGGTATTCCGTAAAATATATTCCAATCTCGGCCCCCAGGAATCGGCCCACAATTTCCTAAAAACCTCAATAAGGCCGGAAGCGACCAAATACCGCAGCTCCGGCTCGACTTGCTCCACCACATTAAAAGCGATCGGATACTCGGTGTCTGCCGGATTGAAATAAATAACATCATTCACCCGTTCTTTGGGAATATATCTTATCACTTTTTCCGCCAGGTCTCCGTGCGGATCCACTACCGCCACTCCCTCTCCGGCATGAATATCTTTGATTATCATGTTTTCCAAAAGAGTGGATTTTCCCATTCCGGTTTTGCCGATGGTATACACATGCCTTCTCCTGTCATCCCTTTTGATTCCAAACCTAAAACTTTCATTTCTAAAAGTGGTTTCTCCGAATGTTAAAATATTGTTCTTTCTTTTTCCGTTTTCCATAATAATAAAATTTAAAAAACTTATTTTCCACTATTCCACAGGCAAATTATTCGGCGGCGCTCCTTTCTTTTGGGGAGAAGACTCTTCTTCGATCTCTTTTTTTCTTTCTTCCGGTTCCTCTGTTGCTTCCGCGAGTTCTTTTTCAGCCTCTTCTTCCGGAAACATTATTTCGGAAGCTTCTTCGCCGGCAAATTCTTCCTCTTCTTCGGTTCCGGGCAAGCCCATCGGAGGTTGAGCTTTGGTGGCCGGCACTTTCTGGATCTTGGGAGCTTTAACCGAGATCTCCACCGGGAAATGCCACAAGGTGGCCAATTCTTCAGTATTCATTAATCCGGGAGATCTGCCGTCATTACTTCTTTTGATATAATTATTAACTATTCGGTTCTTTTTGGTATTGGCTCTTAGGTCTTTATAAAAATAGGCTGTTGTCGTGGCCGTTCCACCTATATCCGGTTTTAGATTGTTCAAATCCAAATCGGCATATTGTTTCATGTATCCAACAAAACCGTTAACCACCTTTGCTTTGTTTATAACATCCTTTTTGGCCATATACACCATTCTTACTTTGGTCTTAAAAGCGGTTTTGGAAGCTTTTTGTTGCAAGGCCTCAATCTTTTTTTTGTCTTTCGGTTTAAGATTCATCATTTTTAACGGTTCATCCTCTTTTTTTTCTTCCGAGGACATATCTCCCCATAACTTAAATATCAATTCACCAAAAGAATCTATCCACCCCAATATTTTATCCCCTATTTTATCGGCCAAATTCTTGTCCGGAGCCACCTGTTCTCCCAATATTTTTTTGGTCTCTTTATCCGCCTCGTCCATCCAATCAAAACCTATGGGAGTTAAGATTATTTGGTGCCAAAGATATTCTCCTTTTCCCAAACTGCTATTAAGATCCATTAACGGTCCCAGAGGATCTTTGAATTTGGCTTCTTTGGGGCCGGCTTCCGGATCATAAAAATCTCGGTAGGTTTTAATAGGAAACATTTTATTCTTCACTTGCACGAATTCGCTTCCCCAAGCGTCATATTCATCATTCGGGAAACTGGTGGGAAAACCTCGGGTGTAATCCTCCACTTCGGTTATTTCGGCATCCGGGTATTGGGAATAAACGGCTGATTCCACCAGATTGCGGAATTCGACCGGAGTGCGTATTAAAAACTGAGTATATCCTTCCAAGCTGACTATTTCAAAACTGAAACCGAGCTGAATTTTTCCTTCCCAATACTTTTCCACCAAATTGACGCTTCCGTGAGCTCCGGCCAAATAATGAAAAATATTTTCCACCGCTTTTGGGCTTTGCTCATTGCCCCTGGGGACATCCAACGCCAATATGGTAAATTGGGCGTTTTTGCTTACCCACTTATCATTGATATAGTTCATCCATACCTCTTTAAATCCCCACAACAAAACAAAAGCTATCGGGATCCAACCGACATTAACAAACATAACCCAAAGAAGCTCCGGGAAGGATAAATTAAACAACTCTACCAAAGGGGTTAGATCAATTACTATATCCATAAATATGATCCATGATATATATTTTCTTTAATATTATTTTATCACAATTCGAACATCTATTAAAATTATTTATTTCTTCGGTTTAAAAAACTCCGAAGCTTGTATACTTCGGAGTTTTTAATGTTTTTCCAAAAAAATTATTTTACCAGCCTATAGTTGCCTTCCTTGTCTTTAATAAAAGCGTCTTTGTTCATAAGGGCCAAATTAATAGTGGTTTTTTTAACTATCCGGTTCTCCAAAACTTTTTCCATTATCTCTTCCTTGGATAAAGCTTTACTCTCTTTTTCCAAAATGTCTTTTATAACATCCACCACCACGCCCCTTTTGTAGCCCCATTCCTTTAACCCGTATATCCCTCTTCCCACCAAAACATATTTTTCATCCAATATTAACTCATTGTGAATGGTGGCCGGATTGGCTTTTTTGTTGTCAAATTTCAATTTATCTATCTCTTGCGCTATTTTTTCAAAATGCATCGGTTTTTGCTTATGTTTTAACACCAAATATATTTTATCATTTATTCTTTTCGGTTTGATCTCGCTCCAGTCCTTATGCCCCCAATGCCCGAATCTGTTTTGATCCAAATGCTTGGTAGCGTGCAAAAGAGAATAAAGCGATTTATTTTTATCTATTATAATAGGATCTTCTTCCGGGTAATGTTCGCGAATGATATCGGAAACGCTGATTCCGGCCGGCGATTGCCGCAATATTTTGTCTTTATGCTTGTTGTAAGAATTTAACTTTTTTAAAACATTAAAAAGATCGCCCGTCTTTTGAGTGGTTCTTAATTCTTTTATTTTGTTGACCAATTCTTCGGCCATTTCTTCCAAATGGTCCACCTGTTGATCCTTGGCCTTGTAAGACCTTTGAAAATTTTCAGTGCCTTTTATTTCCTCCAATTCTTCATTCATTATTTTGGATAACAAAAAATCCAAACGATTTTTGGATACATTCTCGTTTAAAGTTTTTTTCTTGTTTTCAAACAAATTCAACAATACCTTTAACAAATATTCCCTTTCAATTATACCTCCGTGGTCTTTTAATATATCCGAGGTTGCCTTTTTTAATTCATTTAACGATCGGTCCACTTCTTTTACTTTTTTTATCTTATTAATTCCGCAATTCTCGATCTGCCTCACTCTTTCCCGGGTTAAATTATGGGCTTCTCCTATTTTTTTTAAAGTTTCTCTTTCTTTTTTACTTAACCCGAAGCGGCGGCCCAAAACATCCTTTTCTCTGCTGGTGAGATTGGATAAAAGGTTGCTTAAAATTTTGGCTGTATCGATTTCTTGAATTTTATCGTTTTTTATCATAATTAAAAATCACAAGAGCATGGGTTCTTGAATAAGAATGATATGGTTAATTAGTTTATATTCTATTTTTTATTGGTTGTTTTTGAATTCAATTCAAAGCGCTTCATTGTTTAATGAATGCGCTCCTTTTAAAACATTAAAGAATAATAACAGTTTTTTTTCAAATAGTCAAGGAAGGAAATAAAAAGATCCGCGAAATATAAAAAAACGCGGATCTTTTTCCGGTAATTTAAAAATTCTAATTATAGATCTTTTTCAATTCCGTATTTTGATAAAAATACTTTAAAGCCTCTTTCCACTCATATTCCCCGTCCCTGATCATTTTTAAGGCTCCGCGGGCGCTTAAACCTACGCCATGCCCCCACATTTCCTCGCCTTCTTCTTGCGGAACCGGAACGCTCTTCAACCACGGCTTGCCATCCCCGTACCAAATTTCTTCCCAGCTTCTGGTCCTGCCGTCGCTTTGAGAAAAATACGGAGTTACCACTACTTTACCGTCATAAGTTATTACCATTCCCTTGGTGTCTTCCACCGATTCGGAATATTGGGGCAATTGTTTCTCGGAAGCATATCCTTTATATACTTGATCATAAACGGCATCCACATGGAAACTTTCTTCGGAATGCTTGGTGGAAGCGTTTTCCAAACCGAATTCCACTCCTCGATTGTAATGATACATGGCATAAGTTCTGGCCGCGGTGGCGATCACTTTTTGAAAACCGGCCGGAGAATGATCGGTGGTTTCGGCCAAGCCTTTAATATAAGAGCTGATCGGCAACTCATTGATAACCCACAATTCTTGCTTTTGCCGGCTATAATTGAATTCAATGCTGTTTCGGAATTTATTATAATTAATACTCGGATTCCAAGAAGGCCTATCCGCATGATCCACCAACTCCACAACACCCGCTTTATTTCTGGGAACTAATTTTAAAGGTTTGTCAGAAGTTTTGGTAATACCTCTGAACTCTATAACATATTTATCATTTTTATAGCTAACAGTCGGAATGATCTCCGGGGAAAGGCCGGAAAATAATACTTTATCTCCGGCATAAACATCAAAATGGATATTGGAACGCACTCTTTGAGAAGAATCGGCTTTAAACAACCCCACTCTTATAGTCGGTTCTTTATCAAAATCTATCTCCTTTTCTATTTTGCCGGGAGTTTCTTCTTCAAAAGAATCGGTTCTGCATCTTTCGTATTGCTCTCTTTCCTTTTGGCTAAGACTTATGCAAAAATCCGGCAAATCCTCGGAATCTCGAGATTTCTTGGTTGTTTCCGGGGCGTCGCTTTTCGGAGTATTTTCAACTTCCTTAACATCACCGGCTTCTTCTTTCTCAGATGAACTTTCAACCACATTTACAAATAAATTCACCTCGGTTCCCGGTATCGGCCTATTATTAAAGACCAATTGAAATTGTTCTTGCACTAAGCCGGAGATATCGGCCGGAGCTTGCAAAGGGATGGTAAGACTAACCGTTTCTCCCGGAGCAACCCGCTCATCCACATAGGTCGGTTGAAAATATCTTCGCCAATCCTCGTGCCGGAATTCGGAATTGCTTCTTAAAAACGGTCCGGTTTCCAGGGTTGCTTCTCCGGGCTCCCAAGCTCTTGTCCCGGAATTTTTTACATTAACCGTATATTCTTTGTCACCTCCTTGAATGATCTCTAAATTAACTCTATTGTCCCCCGCCACTTCGCCCTTCAATTCGGTTGAAGCTTTGGCCGGAACCGCGTTCAGCCCGATAGCTGAAAATAAAAAAACAATAAAAAAAGCAAAGGTTGCGATCAAAGAAATTTTTCCGGAGAAAAACACTTTTTTTATTCCTTTGCTTCCCACAAAACTAAAATGGTTGTAAGTATCGCCTTTTAAAGAATAAAGGGCGTTTTTGTTGTTTGTCATTTTGTTTTATTTTTGTTTTTAAATATGTAATTTGACTGCTTACTATATAATTAGTATAGCATATTATAATAACCGAGTCAATCAAAAATCAAACTCCAAAACCGTTATTTTAAAAAATCGAAATTTATAAATCCTCCAATAATTTCCTATAAAGATTAATATATTCTTCAGCCGAGCTCTTCCAGGAAAAATCGCGCCTCATACAATTGGCGCTCATTTTTCCCCAGCCTGAAGCATCCTCTTTATAAACTTTAAGAGCTTGCCGGAGTTTTCTTCTTAAAGCCGACTCGGAAAATTTTTGAAAACTGAAACCGACACTATTATCCACAGTATCCTTTAACCCGCCGGTGGACCGCACCAACGGAACAGTGCCGTATCTCATGGCTATCATCTGTCCCAGGCCGCAGGGTTCAAACCGGGAAGGAAGAAGATAGATGTCAGAACCGGCATATATTTGCCTGGCAAATTCTTCATCAAACATAATTTGAGCGCTTACTTTATCCGGATGCTTGCCGGCCAATTCTTTTATCGCCTTTTCATATTTTTTATCTCCGGTTCCCAACACCGCCAACTGTATATCCAAATTCATCAATTCCTCTCCTATTAGATCGACTCCTTTCTGCCAAACCAATCTGGAAATAAAACCGACCAAAAGCTTATTCTCATCCCGGGGCAAACCGAGCCTTTCTTGAAGCTTCGGTTTATTCTTTCTTTTGCCTTCAATACTTTCCAAAGAGTAATTATAATGCAAAGCCGGATCGGTGGCCGGATCATATTGCTTAACATCTATGCCGTTTACTATGCCGGTTATCTTGTGTTTGTTTTGAGAAATAACTCTTTCCAATCCGGCCCCTTGGGGTGAATCGGTTATTTCTTCGGCATAAGTCGGGCTTACGGTGGTAACCGAGTCGGCCCCCAGGATGCCTTGGGCCATGAAGTTTATCTTGCTCTTATCCGGATCCCGGCTTAAAGACTTTAAGTGCTCTTCCGGCGATTTCTTTAAAGATAAAGAATCGATCTCGGCCCTGCCTTGATAGTTCAAATTATGAATAGTATATATAGTGGGGATATTCTTATAAAGATCATCCTCTTTAAGCTGTAATAAGGAGGGGATCAAAGCGGTGTGATAATCATGGCAATGGATAATATCCGGACTATCATCCAAATAAGGCAATATCTCCACCACCGCCCGGGAAAAAAATAAAAATCTTTCCGGCCCGTTACCCCAATAAATTTTGTCTTTACCGAAATATTTTTCATTTTCCAAAAGAACCACCTTTACTCCGCCTAAAACGGTTTGCCAAGCCCTTGCTTCTTCTTTCCCGTTTTCGGTATCTATTTCAACCCTCTTGTTTGTTTTTTTAAGCTTGTTCTCTTTTTCTTTAATAAACCCGTACTTGGGCATGATGATATTTGCTTGGCAATTTTTCTCTTGCAAGGCAAAGGACAAGGAAGGCACCACGTCGGCCAAACCGCCCGCCTTGGCCAACGGAGCAACTTCCGCCGAGGCCATTAAAAGATTGATTTTCCGCGAAGGCATAAAACTAAAATTTGTTAAATATTGAACCTTCTATAATTTTAACATTTCCTCTAACGCTTCACCGACCACATTCTTATTGAGCACTTGTTCTATTTTTAGCCCGGGATTGGGATTTACTTCTATCACTTGCGGTCCGTCGTCAGAGATCAAAACATCCACTCCGGCGTAAGAAAGACCCAAAACTTCAGCCGAATTAACCGCCATATCCGCCATTTGCTCGGAAATGTCGATCTTTTCCCCTCGGCCGGTACCGGACAAATTACCCCTGAAATCTATACCGCCGGCAAATCTTTTCATGGCGGCCACCACCTTTCCGCCGGCCACGATGATCCTGATATCCCGGCCGGCCGATTCTTTAACAAACTTTTCAAAAATAATATCGGAAGGAGCGATGCCGGCGGCGGCCAACAACTCAAAAGTGGAAATAACCGATATTTTGGAGTCAAGACAAGCCACTCCTTTGCCCAAAGCCCCTCTGTTCAATTTATATATCAATTCTTCTCCCAAATGATCAAAAATGGGTTGCAGACGATATTGGGAAAAATTAATAGCGGTCGGAATGATCGGAATGCCGGCCCCGGATAAAGCGAACTTGGTTCTTATTTTATTCTTGGCCAAACGAGTGGAAGCTACGCTGTTTATGATCTTTACCCCCAAACCTTCCAAAGTTTCGGCAATAAAAGAATTCTCCCGCTTGCCGTCCATTACCAAGATCATGAATTTATACTTTTCCGGATCTATTTTTTCTTGATTATAATAAACCTCGATCTTGTCGTTAAAATAAATAAAAAACTTGTCAAAATACAATATTTCCGCTTTATACCCTCTTTTTTTTATCTCCTCCGGAAAGCGGAAATATATTTCATGCTCCAACTTATCTTCGCTTTTCATGGATAAAATTCCGATGGTTTCCTTTTTTCCCGCCATAATTAATTCTTTATTAAATTTAAAGACACAAAAAAATACGGATCATGCCGATGCTGAAAATATTTTCCGTATTGATTCGATTATTTTATTTGCTTCTTTTCTTGTTTAAATAAGAATGGATGTATTGTACTTGTTCTCTCCTGATATCCCTTCCCTCGATTTTAGCACCTTTTATCCCGAAATTGCAAGAGAATTCATTGACAAAGATCTTGCCGTCCGCGGCAAAACAATCATAACTCATCCAATGGTATCCCATCTTGCCGGAAATATCCAAACACACATCCAAGGCTTTTCGAGGAATATTCTCAAAAGAAACTTCTCCGCCCTGCTCCAAATTATGCTTCCAACCGGCGCCGGCTGAACGCCGATAAGCGGAAGCTATTTCTCCGCCGATGGTTATAACCCGTAAATCGCTCGCCAAGTTCGGAAGATATTTTTGCAAATAAACGTGGTTTTTAATCCCTTTATAGCCTTGGGAAGAAAAGATCTTTTTGACAACCGCCTTCATTTCCCGGACCGATTCTATTTTAAACACTCCTTTGCCGCCGAAACTATGCGCATCTTTTAATACCGCCGGATAGGTAAATTTTTCCACTCCCTTTTCAGCCTTTTCTTTATCAAAGGAAACAAAGGCCGGCAAAACCGGTACTTGCAACCAAGTAAGAATATTGTCTTGCTTGATCTTATCATTAAAAGCGTAATACATATTAAGATCCGGGAAACACAATTTGTCCAAATAATTTTCCAAAAAATAAAGGCGATCCAATATTAAACGATATTCGGCATGCTTATCATCGGCAAACCATACCACTATATCGGCCTTTGTCTTTAGAAATTTTTGAAGCCAATCGGCTCCGTCAATATCAAAAAATTTAACTTCATATCCCAGCTCCCGGAATTTTTGGCTCAATTTTCTATGAATGCCGTTGTAAGCTTTGGCAATAGCTATTCTCATAAAAAGTAAATAAGCTCTTTTCGGTAAAAACCTCCGACATAGAGGGTTCTGTGACGCCCTTTAAGGGTATAAGAGGATCTAAATGTTTCACACTGGCCAGTGTGAAACATTTAGATCGGCCATGGATCTTATTTATTATTTTTTAAGCATTTTTTATAAATTCTTTCATAACCCTTGACCATCTTTTTCTTGGAAAAAAGCTTTTCCACTCTTTGCCTGCAATTTTCGGGTTGTATCTTGTTTATTTTTTTTAATTTGCCAATAAATTGCCTTTTATCCCCGGCCACATAACCGGTAACCCCGTCTTCCACCAACTCCCTGTTCGATCCCTTGTCGGAAACAACCACCGGTGTTCCGCAAGCCATGGCTTCCAATAGTGTATTGCTGCAAGCTTCAAAAGTATTGGTCGGTTGCACTACCGCTGACGCCTTTTTAAGAAGCCTTAACTTTTTTGAAGAAGAAACCTCTCCTTCATATATTATTTTTTCTCCGTCAATATAGGGCAAAACCGATTTATCCAAAAAATCGCGGTCGGTTTCGCTCATCTTGCCGGCTAAAATCAATCTCTTGCCGGTTTTTAACGCGGCCTCAATGGCCTTGTCTGCTCCTTTTTGGGGAGAAATGCGGGACAGAAACAGGATATGATCTTCTTTTTCTTTTACATATGGAAAAAGCTCCAAATCCAACCCGTTATAAACATAACCTCTCCAATTCAAGAAAGGTAAAAATTCTGTTACCGCCTTAGAATTGGCAACAAAATTCAAATGCTTATACTTTTGCAATAAATTAATTTCATGTTCAAAAAATTCGCCATATCTTATGGAATGCAAAGAAGGAGTATTGACCAACTCACCGAAAAGAACGCTTTTATGCTCCACAGCGCAATGAATAATATCAAAATCTTTATGCCTTCTAAAGGCCTCGGCGATATTCTCATATTCATGAATTTCCGAATAATCGCCCCTATAGGGTTTTTCCCTGACCGACACCAATTGATCGGCTTTACTTTCCGAGTTGCCGGTGGCGAACAAGGTGATATTATGTCCGGCTTCCGCCAAGCCATCCACCAAAGTGCCGATCGATGCTCCGGTTCCCCCGCGGGATAAAGGCGATGTTTCCTCCCACAATTTGGATACTATGGCGATATTCATAATGGATAATATGTTAATTTGAAGATATAATAGCGTTTTTATAAAATGCGAACAAATATCCGGGAAGCGAAAGCAATTATTTTTGTTAACCTACGGGTATGGTAGGGTTGCGTAGTTAACAAAAATGATTGCTTTCGTTTTCTCGAAAAAAAAGACTGTAACAAGCAAATCTAAAAAATGCTCAATTTATTTTTGCAAACAACATTTGAAAATCCAATAGTTAATCTATTCGATAATATCTTTTATCCTTCTTAAATGTTCATCTTCGATTTGAAAATACTCCCAAGAATTCTGTACCGGATAATTGTCTCCGGCATGGATATGAAAATCGGATCCTCCGGTTTCTATCAGGTCATATTTTCTGGCAATATGTTGCAGATACATTACCGTGCTGTAAGAATGATGAGGCGACAATTTTTCCACTCCGTCCACTCCCATCTCTTTCAATCTGCTTATAAAATCTTCTTTTAAATGCGTTCCTCCGTATTTACCGGGGTGGTTAAGAATAATCTCTCCTCCCAACTTTTCTTTTAGATCCAATACCCTCTTGATATCAATACAGCTTTCCCGTAATATGCCTATCTCCTTATTTCGAAAATAATTATCAATAACATCGTTCAATCTGATATCTTCTTTACCCAATTCTTTTTGTATTCTCTTTTTATTACTCTCCTCCTCCAAAATATCGTCTATGATATGATTAATGGGAATATATTTGGTATATTTGTCCAAAGTTCTTTCAATATCCAGATCAAAATTCAACTTTTTCAGTATTCTTCTAATATTGTTTCTTCTCCTTATTTGGCTATGCCTCAACATTTCATGCAAATGGCGGTGATCGGAGAAATTATACCATAAAATATTAAATCTTTTATACTCAAGCTTGGTATATATTTCCAAGCCCGGAATGGTTTTAATATCTCTTTTTTGGCAAGCCCGCCAAAATTCATATTGTCCTCGAACAGTATTATGATCGGTCAAAGAAGCCACCCGGATACCTTTTTTAGACAAAAGATCGGCCAACCGGGTGGGGGTCAAATAGCCGTCTGAATAAGTGGAGTGCAATTGCAGATCTATTAACATAATGGGTTATTTAAAAAATTCGATACTATTAAATTAAATAAACGGGAAATATTACATATTACACGTCATTCCGCCCCCCGGATCGGAGTCCGAGACAAGCTTGAGCCGGAATCCCGGGAACAATATACGTCATTCCGGCCTTGAGCCGGAATCTCGTTTTTCTCGAGATCCCTGCTTTCGCAGGGATGACACTGAAAGTTTCACGAGATCCCGGGTCAAGCCCGGGATGACGTTCTTTTTACCCGAAATGACGTTCTTTTTGCCCGGGAATCAATCGTCAAAATTTTTCCTGCTATCCAAATACTTTTCCACCTCTCTTATTAACGGTTCCGCCTTTTCTCGGCTCGGGTTATGCCTTAGCAAATAATGGGTGATCGTCCTTAAAGCGGTCCAATAATAATACATATCAATCCTTTCTTGCAATCCTTTGCTCCGCTCCACCTTGCTTAATTTCCAATAATTGTCCAAAAATATTTGTTTCAACTCTTCGGCCTTTTCCGGAGAGTTTGATTTAACTCCGGTCATAAAATCCAATTGCTGGATAAAAGACCCCACATCCCTGGCAAAATCGCTTAAACAAAAATCGGCATAATCAATAAAGGCCACCTTTTTCTCGCTTACTTTGATCACATTCTCCGGGTGGGCGTCTCCGTGTATCAGCCATCGGGCGGAGCCGGAATTAAAGAATTTCCTCTCCCTTTCTCTTATATATTGATAAGCCCGGGCATAAAGGTCATAATATTCGGGATAAAAATAACGGATCGTGTTCAATGTATGTTTCTCGCCGGGGATCACGGTTTTGACTCGGCTGTTCTTCTTATTGAAATTAATAGCCTCAGAGATGGGCAATTTATGCAACTTCACCAACCAAGCCGCCGCTTTGGCGGTTACTTTTTCGGCGGTTTCAAAATCACCGCGTTTTATATATTGATATAAATTCTCCCCTTTTACTCCTTTGTAAAAGACCGCTTTGAAATAATTGGAATAAAATAAAGGCTGGGGAACCGTTAGATACCCTTGGGAAAAATTATTTTGCCATAAAAATTTAAGAACAGAATAAACGTTTCTTCTGGGTTCATGGCTGTGGGCGGAACAGAATATCAATTTTTTTTGAATTCCCCCTTTTTTATCTTGAAAATTAACCTCAAATTTCAACACTATATGATAACTGTTTTTCCAGATATTATTCTTGATCGGGATAATTTTGACTTTTTTAATGTTCGCAAAATCCGGGTAATACGGCAACACCCTTTTCTTAAACATTTCTTTTATATAGGTCTCATTAAAAAGTTTTGACACCGGTTCTTCCATATGTACTCAATGTGGAATTTTTCAATATTATTGTTGTTTATGCCAATAATATGTCCAATGATGCTTCCATATCATTTTTTTGATCTTAATATATAGTTTCTCGGCTCTTACTTTTTCTTTGGCGCTTTTTTTATTTTCCACCGACCGAACCGACCTTATCAATTCATTTACCCCTCTTTCTATTTCATCCGGATTCCAGGCGTAAGGGCCGAAAATATGGCTGAAATCCTTGGCCGAAGCCCACCAAAAAGCGCAACTGGCCAAACCTCTTTTTAAATGCCATCTGGTCCATTGATGATTATTATCCCGGTTATACTTTATTGAAACATCATAAGCCAGGCGGGCCAATTTCCATAAATAACAATGGATCTTATTTTTTCTATTATACCATAAAAAATAAGGAGTTCCCCCTTTTAACTCTTTCTCGGTGGATTCCCAACTGCAAGCGGTCAATCTCTTGTTCTCCAAGTCTTGCTGTTCATCAATATAATCGGAAATAGTGGGAGCGGAAAGACTGTTTTTGCCCAACAATTCATTAAACTCTCCTTTTTTATCCACATGCCGCAAGCCATACAGCTCGCCGTCGGTGGCGGTTACGATCACCTTGTTTTTTTCTCCCTTCTCCAACTCACTCAATATGCACCGCGGCACATAATCGGAAGATGGCCCCCGATTACGGAAGATCACTTTTAATCCGGAATCAAGATCCTCGCACACTTTCCCGGCTTGGGGCGTTCTCCGCAAGGTTCCGTTATAAGCCAACTCATCCAATATTATCCATTCAAAACCGCATTCCTTAACGATCTTCGCCGTATGCCGGCCATAAGCCATCTCCGGCAAAAAAAATCCTCTTAACTTCAAATTTTGCCCGAAATTATCCTTTAATATTTCGGTGTTCTCTTCTATTTGCGCCCTTGCCTCTTCCGCCGGTATTAAAGGCAGTAACGGATGATGGGAGGCCGAGCCGGTAAGCTCTATTTGCCCTTTTTCCACCAATTCTTTTATTTTTTTTATTAGGCTAAAATAGCCCAATTCCCGCCACCTCAAAACCAAACAACCGGTAATATTAAAAGTAAAATTAATTTCCGGATTATCCTCTAAAATCTTAACCAACCATTTATAACTTTTCTCAGTGGCTTCTTTCACTACATAGGGATCGGTGTTGGCCGGTTGATATAAATGTAAAAAATTTATCCAGATCATTTTTAAAAGATTAATTTTCTTGATAGATACTCTCTTTATAATAAAAAATCATTAAATGTACCTGATTCAATGATATACTAATGGTTAATTCTTCATTTTTAAAGCTCTTCTAAACAATTTCATATATTTTTTAGCCGGTATCTCCCAACTATTGGATTGCTCCATTATGCGCGTTACTATCTTCTCTATATCATCTTTGTGTCCATACGTCTCCACCGCCCTTACTATCGCTCTAAATAAAGCGAATTCATTAAAATTGCTAAAACCGAAGCCGGTGCCGGTTTTATTGGTCGGATTATAATTAATAACCGTATCATACAACCCTCCCACCTTTCTGACGATCGGAATACAGCCGTATCTCATGGCAATAAGCTGGTTTATCCCGCACGGCTCATGATGGGAAGGCAACAAAAAGAAATCCGAACCGGCGTAAACTTGGGTTTCATATTTTTGATTCTGTTCATGAGAAGGTATGATGATCATTTTTTTGGGATATTTTTTGCTTTTTTTCTTTATTTGGCGGATATAATTCTTATCTCCGGCTCCCAAAATAATGAATTGGATATTCATCTGCATCATATGATCCAATATTTTTAATATCAATTCAAACCCTTTTTGAAAGGTTACTCTGGAAGTGGCGCAAATAAGAGGGGCGCTCTCACTCACCGTTAATCCGAACTTTTCTTGCAAATATATTTTATTGTTCTTTTTACGGGTCCAATTATCTTTATTATAATTCTTGTAAAGACCGGGGTCGTTCTCCGGGTTGTAAGCGGTATGATCTATCCCGTTGATTATTCCGAATAATTTGTCGCTGCGGTTCCCCAAAACCCTGTTAAGATCTTGGCCGAATTTTTTGGTCATTATTTCCTCTCGATATTGTTCGCTAACGGTATTGATAACATCGGCATATAAAATACCTCTTTTGGCAAAATTGATATATTCCATATCCGGATCACCCAAATTCGGCAAAGACTTTCTCCCATAATCCTTTTTCTCCACAGGTACTTCCCACCAATTTCTGCCCAATTGAAATACAAGATTATGAATGGTAAAAACGGTTTTGGCTTTTTTTAAAGTTTTGGATCTCTTGAAATCGTTCTTTAAAAAATAAGGAATGAGTCCGGTCTGCCAATCATGGCAATGAATAATATTGGCTTCCAATTTTAATTTTGATATTAATTTCAAAACGGCCACATCAAATACTAAAAATCTTGAATTCTCCCTGGATGAACCATATAATTTTTTTCTTTGGGAAAAATATTTCTTATTTTCCACAAAATAAACCGGCAGATCCTTCATTAAATAACCTTTCCAATAATTCACTTTTACTGTTGAGTTGGAATCGATGCGCACTTCCACGTTTTTAAATATCAATTGCAGATCATGTTTTTCTTTGTCTATGATTTTCTCGTACAAAGGAGTAATGCAGACCACTTCATTATCCAATCTTTTCAAAGCTTTGGGCAAGCTTCTGGCCACATCACCAAGACCGCCGCTTTTGGAAAAAGGGGCGATCTCGGAAGAAACCGATACTATTTTTAACTTTTTAGCCATACATTCTT